>DAORJC010000129.1:0-8713 GCA_035438885.1 Aquabacterium sp.
AGTCCGCCTTCAGCCTCCGTCCCGACCATGCCTGGGTCCCCTCAAGCGGCTGAGCCACCGGCTCCCACCACCGGGCGCCAGCGCGCCAACCGATACAGCCACTTCAGCCTGGGCCGGCTGCTGAGCTACGCCCGGCGCGAATCCCTGGAGCTGCTGCACGACCCGATCCGCCTGACCATGTCCCTGGTGGGCACCCTGTTGCTGATGATCATCATTGGCTACGGCATCAGCATGGACGTGCAGGACCTGCGCTATGCCGTGCTGGACCGCGACCAGACCACCGCCAGCCGGGACTACACACAGAACCTCTCCGGCTCGCCCTATTTCCTGGAGCAGGCGCCCCTGCAGGATGAGGCGGACCTGGACCGCCGCATGCGCACCGGCGAGCTCAGCGTCGCCCTGGAGATCCCTGCCGGCTTTGGCGAACACCTGCTCAGAGGGCGTCCCACCGAGATCGGCGCCTGGATCGATGGGGCCATGCCCCAGCGCGCCGAGACCGTCGCCGGCTACGTGCAAGGTCTGCACGCAGGCTACCTGCTCGAACGGCAGGCCAAAGCCCTGGGCCAGGTCCCTTCACTGGCCTCCGTCGAGATCCGCTACCGCTACAACCCGGAGGTCAAGAGCCTGAACGCCATGGTGCCGGCCGTGATCCCGATCCTGTTGATCTTCATTCCTGCCATGCTGACCGCGCTGGGCGTGGTGCGAGAAAAGGAGCTGGGCTCCATCATCAACCTCTACGTCACCCCGGTCACCAAGCTGGAATTTCTGCTGGGCAAGCAGTTGCCCTACATCGCCACCGGCATGATCAACTTCCTGTTGATGACGGCCATGGCCATCTGGGTGTTTGACGTGCCGCTCAAAGGCAGCTTCTGGGCCCTGAGCGTGGGCGCTCTGCTCTACGTGACCGCCTCGACCGGACTGGGTCTGTTGATGTCCACCTTCACGGGCAGCCAGATCGCCGCCATCTTTGGCACGGCCCTGGCCACCATGCTGCCGGCCATCCAGTTCTCGGGGATCATCAACCCGGTGTCCACCCTGGAGGGCGTGGGCGCCGTGATCGGAAAGATCTACCCGACCGGCCCCTTCCTGACCATCAGCCGGGGGGTGTATGCCAAGGCCCTTGATTTTGCCGACCTGTGGCCCAGCTTCGTGCCCTTGGCCCTGATCATCCCTGCCCTGACCATGCTCAGCGTCGCCATGCTGAGAAAGCAGGACCCATGAGCGCCCTCCTTCGCACCCTCTCCAACATCGGCCACCTGGGCGTCAAGGAGTTGCGCAGCCTGTGGCGTGACCGGTTGCTGTTGCTGTTCGTGATCTGGGCCTTCTCGGGTGCGCTCTACACCGCCGCCCAGAGCGCGCCTGACCGGCTGCACCGAGCCCCCA
The DNA here is from genome assembly GCA_035438885.1 of Aquabacterium sp. GTDB lineage: Bacteria > Pseudomonadota > Gammaproteobacteria > Burkholderiales > Burkholderiaceae_C > Aquabacterium. The sequence continues at coordinate 1,384 of DAORJC010000129.1, forward strand.
TCGCCGTGGTCGACGAGGACCAGTCCCCCATGTCCGGCCGGATCGTCAGTGCCTTTTACCCGCCCACCTTCATGCCGCCAAAAGCCATCGGGCTGCAGGACATGGACCCGGGGATGGATGCCGGACGCTTCACCTTTGCCATGGACATTCCGCCCAATTTCCAGCGCGATGTGCTGGCGGGCAAGAGCCCAGCCATACAGCTCAATGTGGATGCCACACAAATGAGCCAGGCCTTCATTGGCGCCAACTACATCCAGGCCATCACGCTGGCCGAGGTGGCCGAGTTCGTTCAACGCGAACGCCAGACCCAGACGCCCAGCATCGACCTGGCGCTGCGCATGCGATTCAACCCCACGCTGGACGATCACTGGTTCATGGGCGTCATGGAGCTGATCAACAACGTCACGATGCTGTCGATCATCCTGACCGGCGCTGCGCTGATCCGCGAGCGCGAGCACGGCACCATCGAACACCTGCTGGTGCTGCCCCTCAAGCCGGTGGAGATCATGCTGGCCAAGGTCTGGTCCATGGGGCTGGTGGTCTGGGTGGCCACGGCATTGGCGCTGCTGTTGGTGCTGCGAGGTGCGCTGGCCATGCCGGTCACCGGATCGACCGCCTTGTTCATGGCCGGCTGCGCCCTGCACCTGTTTGCCACCACGTTCATGGGCATCTACCTGGGCACGGTGGCCCGCTCCATGCCCCAACTGGGCTTGCTGATGATCCTGGTGTTGCTGCCCCTGCAGATGCTCTCGGGGGGCGCCACACCTCGAGAGAGCATGCCCGAGATGGTTCAGACCCTCATGCTGGCCGCTCCCACCACGCACTTTGTGAGCTTTGCCCAGGCCATCCTGTACCGCGGTGCCGACCTGTCAATCGTCTGGCCTCAGTTTGCCGCCATCGCCGTGATCGGGGCGGCCTTCTTTGCCGGGGCCTTGATCCGCTTCCGCACGGCCGTCAGCCAGATGCAATCCTGATGGTGACGCCACTCAGGGAGGCGTGACGTCCTGCTGTTGCTCGCGGGCTTCGCGCCTGAACTCCAGCCTCAGGGCCTTGAGCTCTGCGGCATAGCTCTCGCCGTCGCCAAAGTCCGAGAATCGGCGGTATCGATCGTGAGTCCCCAGCACCTTGCGAGCATGCTTGATCGGGCACCAGTACTGCTCGGTCCGTGCTGTGATTTCGGTGACGTAGGCCAACAAACCGTTGCCATAGGCACAGTACTCGCAGTTGAGCTTTTCCAGGCTGTTGAGGTAGCCCAGCTGGTGGCGATCAAAGGCGAAGTAATCGCGGCGGCGAACCTTGGGAATGCCGTAGAGCGGAAAGCACACCGCCTGGTACAGCGACACGAACAAGTCCAGCAGCACAAACGGCACGAACACCGCATAGATGAACGGCGCCGACACCCAGTTCTGTGGACGGCTGCTCACCAGCCAGCGCAGCAGGCCAATTCGCAACTGCCGATGACGCGACCGCACCGCACTCTCGAACTTGATGCGTTTGCCATCGATGGTGAAAAACAGCTCCTGCTCGCGCTGCACCAGGGCATCGCGAAGCTCATCCTCCAGTTGGGTGATCTGACTGAGCAGTTGGCGAATGCGATCGTTCATGGGGTCAGGTGTTGCTGGCCGCCAGCACCTCTGACAGGTCGGTCAGACCTTGCCAGACTTTTTCGATGCCGTCCTGGCGGATGGTCAGCATGTGCGCGGACAAGGCCTTGGACAGAATCTCGGCGGCCGAGCCGCGGTGGCGAATCAGGTGGCGGATGTCGTCATTGCTGACCAGCAACTCGTGGATCCCCATGCGGCCCTTGTAGCCCCGATCGTCACAGGCCTTGCAACCCACCTTGCGGTGCAGCCACAACTGCCCTTGGGCATCGCCATGCGCGTGGCGCCAACGGGCCAGCAGGGCCTCGGTGGACGCAGCCGAGACATCCTCATGGGCCGATCGCTGATACTCCAACGCCATCTGCTCGACTTCTTCAGGACGGGCCAACTCGCGGCGCTTGCAACTGGGGCACAAGCGGCGAACCAGCCGCTGGGCCAGCACCGCCAGCAGTGAATCCGAAAAATTGAACGGGTCCATGCCCATTTCCAGCAAGCGCGCAATGCTCTCGGCGGCCGAGTTCGTGTGCAGGGTCGACAGCACCAGGTGGCCCGTCAACGAGGCCTCAATGGCGATTCGAGCCGTCTCCTCGTCCCGCATCTCACCAATCATCACGACGTCCGGGTCGGCGCGCAGGAAGGTCCGCATGGCCGCCGCAAACGTCCAGCCAATGCGGCTGTTGACCTGCACCTGGCACAGCCCGGGCTGGGTGATCTCGATCGGGTCTTCGGCCGTCCAGATCTTGCGATCGCCCGAGTTCAGCTCGCGCAACACCGAATGCAAGGTCGTGGTCTTGCCGCAGCCCGTGGGGCCGGAGATCAGGATCAGGCCATAGGGCTTGGCAAAGCTGTCTCGCAGGGCCTGAAGGTTCTGCGCATTGAGACCAATGCTCTCCAGAGGCAGGGGCTTGGCACCAGACAGCAGCCGCAACACAACATCCTCGACCCCATGAGAGGTGGGCACAATCACCACCCGCAGCTCCATGGCCGAGGGGCCAAAGCGAGAGAAATCGATCTTGCCGTCCTGCGGCTTGCGGTGCTCGGCAATGTCCAGATCGGACATGATCTTGAGCCGTGCCACGATGGCGTGGCGGTACCGGGGCGGCAGTTCCAGGTAAGGCGAGAGCACCCCGTCACACCGGAAACGGATCACCACCGGCGTCTGCGGACTGGTCGCCTCGATGTGGATGTCGGACGCGTGCCGCCCAATCGCGTCCTCGATCATGGTGTTGACCAGCCTGACCAAGGCACTGCTGGACTCGGTGATGACGTCACTGGCTTCGTGGCTGGCTTCGGGCACCTCGTTGGAGAGCTGCTCGGCCAGTTGATCAATGGTGGGATCGGCGCCATCGGCCTTGCCCGGCCGAAACCCCTCATAGGCGCGCTGAACCGCATCGACCAGGGTGCCGGGCTCGGCCATCACCGGCAGGATGCGCAAGTTGGTCAGGAAACTCAGCTCGTCCAGAATCGGCCGCTGCCACGGGTCGTCCATGGCCACCACCAGGGTGCTCTGACGCAGCATCAGGGGCAGGACCTGGGCACGCACCGCCAGCTCACCAGGCACGGCCGTCAGGGCACTCTTGTCAGGCTGAACACTGGCGCAATCCACCACCGGCATGTTGACCGAGGCGGCCAGGGCCACATTGAGCTCATCGTCCGTGACCCAGCGGCGCTCGCGCAGCAGACGCCCCACGGGGCGATGCACCCCACGCTGCTGCAGCGCCAGCACCTCCTGCAACTGCTCGGGCGTGATCACGCCATTGGCGACCAGCAACTCACCCAGGCGGCAATCGTGAACCAGGTGCAGCCGATCATTGGCCGCCTGCCAGATGTCGTCAGACTGATTGAGAACAACCTGATGCCCGTTGCGGGACTTGAACTCGTGCGGGGCGCGTCTGGACTCTGTCATGGTCGATGGGCAAGGCAAGCGGCGGATGCGACCGTTTCATTATCGAACCCGCTCGCCCCTGCGTCACTCGTCCATGCCCAGTTCCTGGATCTTTCGTGTGATGGTGTTGCGACCAATGCCCAGTTTTTGCGCGGCCTCAATGCGACGCCCCCGGGTCAACTCCAGGGCTGTGTGGATCAAGCGAGCCTCAAACAGCCGTGTGAGGTGGTCCCACACGTCGGGCTTGCCGGCATCCAGCAAGACCCTGGCCTCACGCTCCAGATCGGCCAACCAGGCACCTGTGGCCGGAGGCGACGCCGTGGCTGCCCCCTGGAGGCTCGCCCCCAGATCCTCGGCAGGCATCCAGGGCGGCGGCGCGGGCATGACCGCGGCAGACGACAGGGGGGCCGAGGGCAGGCTCGTGACCTCAGGCACCACCGCCGGGCTGGGCAGAGGGGACTGCATGGCACTGACCATGGGCGCAGGCACCACGCCCATCAGTTCAGGCGGCAGGTCCTTGGATTCGATGACCTGCGCAGGCGCCATCACCGTCAGCCAATGGCAGATGTTCTCCAACTGACGAACGTTGCCCGGAAAGTCAAAGGCCATCAGGCGTGCCAGCGCCGCATCGGAGATTCGCTTGGTCTCGACGCCCAGCTCCTTGGCACTCTTTTGCAAGAAGAACTTGGCCAGCGAAGGCACGTCCTCACGACGCTCGCGCAGCGGTGGCAGACGCAGTCGGATCACATTGAGGCGGTGGAACAAGTCCTCGCGAAACACCCCCTGACGCACCCGGTCTTCCAGGTTCTGGTGGGTCGCTGCAATGACCCGAACGGTCGACTTGATCGGGTGGTGGCCACCCACGCGGTAGAACTGACCATCCGACAGCACCCGCAACAAACGGGTCTGCAGGTCAAAGGGCATGTCGCCGATTTCATCGAGGAACAGCGTGCCACCATCGGCTTGTTCAAAGCGGCCACGGCGCATGGTCTGCGCCCCCGTGAAGGCCCCACGCTCATGACCAAACAGCTCGGATTCCAGCAAGTCCTTGGGAATCGCAGCGGTGTTGATGGCCACAAAGGGGCCATTGGCGCGCGGGCTGTGCTTGTGCAGCGCATTGGCCACCAGCTCCTTGCCCGAGCCCGACTCGCCGGTGATCAGCACCGTGACATTGCTCTGGCTCAGTCGACCGATGGCCCTGAAGACATCCTGCATGGCCGGCGCCTGGCCGAGCATCTCGGGCATCTGCTGGAGGCGCTCATCGGAGACCTCCTCGCGCATGCTCTCTTCCAGCGCGCGACGGATCAGCTCGATGGCCTTGGTCAGGTCAAACGGTTTGGGCAGGTACTCGAACGCCCCCCCCTGGAAGGCCGAGACGGCCGAGTCCAGGTCCGAGTACGCCGTCATGATGATGACGGGCAAGGCGGGGCAACGCTCCTTGACCTTGCTCAGCAGGTCAATGCCGGTGCCACCGGGCATGCGAATGTCCGAGACCAGCACCTGAGGCTCGCTGTCCTCAAGCGCGGCGAGCACGTCGCGTGCGTTGGTGAAGCTGCGGACCGGGAGATCCTCTCGCGCCAGTGCTTTTTCAAGCACGAAGCGAATGGATTGGTCGTCGTCAACGATCCAGATGGGTTTCATGCCGGCCTGTGTGTGAAGCGTCCACCAGCGGCATCAACGCATGCGACCCGAGCCCAGGTCATGGCAAAGGAATCAGGATCTTGAAGACCGTCTTGCCGGGCTCGCTCTCGCATTCGATGGTGCCGTGGTGCTGTTGAACGAAGGTTTGCGCCAGGGTCAGCCCCAGACCTGAACCGCCCTCTCGACCCGACACCAGCGGGTAGAAAATTCGGTCACGCAGGGACTCGGGAATGCCCGGGCCGTTGTCTTCGATATGCAAGACCAGTGCCAGGCGATGCAACTGGCGGTTCACCGTCACGCGACGGGCGACGCGGGTACGCAGCGTCAGCACCGCATCCCTGGCTTGAATTCGCTCGGCCAACGCCTGGGCCGCATTGTGGGCGATGTTCAAGACCGCCTGGATCAGTTGCTCACGATCCCCACGGAACTCAGGGATCGAGATGTCGTAGTCTCGCCAGACCTTGAGCCCTCGCGGGAACTCGGCCAGGATCAGGGAGCGGACACGCTCACAAACTTCGTGGATGTTGACGTCACCGACCACATGGGGACGCCGGTGCGGCGCCAGCAGCCGATCCACCAGAGCCTGCAGGCGATCGGCCTCATGGATGATGACCTGGGTGTACTCGGTCAAGGCCTTGGATTCCAGCTCCAGTTGCAACAACTGGGCCGAACCACGGATGCCACCCAGAGGGTTCTTGATCTCGTGCGCCAGGTTGCGGATCAGCTCCTTGTTGGCCTGGACCTGATCGAGCACCCGGGCCTCGCGGTCCTGGCGAGTCTGCTGCTCGACCTCCACCAGCTCGATCACCACCAGATTGCCATGCTCCATGCGGGTGACCAGCACCTGCACGGGCAAAGGATCGGCAAAGACGTGTGGATGCCGCTTGAGATTGGCTTCCAGGCGACTGGTGGCGTATTCATTGGCCGCCACCGAGGCCACCACCTCCTGCAGCACGGCGGGCTCCACAAACCAGTCAAAGATGGACTCGCGCAGCACGCTGCGGCGCGACAGGCCCAACTCTTCTTCAAAGGCCACATTGGCAAACAGGCACTGCCCGTCTGGCTCGATCACGGCCACCATGGTGGCCAGGTGATCAAAGGCCTCCAGCCCCTCTGGCAGCAGGGGTTTCACTTCCTGTGGATCAACGCGCGACCCACCCTTGGCCACGCTCTGCTGACGCCCCAGGCCCGGCGACTTGCGAGACGGCATGGCTCAATGAGGGTTCTGCGCCGGAGCCGACGCCCCGAGCTTGGACAACTCCCGCTTGATGGAGGCAATGTCGGCCTCCTTGCGGGTGATCGCATCTTTCATTTCCTTGATGCGATCGAGGTACTTCTGCGCATTGCGCTCATCACCCCGGCGCTCAGGCTCGCCGTTGTTGAATTCTTTCTTTTGCGCAGCCAAGGCATCTTCGGCCTGGCGCAACTCGGCCTCCAGAATGCGGCGCGCATCCGCATCCCGCGCCTTTTGTTCTTCAGGCGGGGTCACACGCTCAGGGCCGGATGCCGGGTTGTTGTTGGCCGACTTGGCCGCCGAACGTGGCGCCTGGGACTGGATGACCGTGATCGGAGCGCCCTCCAGGGTCTTGCACCCCTTGGCGGACGCCTCCTTGGCCGACAAGGCATCGGTGTAAAGGTTGCCGGGACAACGGTACACAGGCTTTTCCTGAGCATGGACGGCGGCTGACAGCAGGCCTGCTGCCACCACGACCAGCGCTGGTTTCCAACATCTCATCGGTGATCCTTCGTTCATGGGGCTAGTATGCCCTTGCCGACTGACGGGTTCATGAAGACCCCTGCATGTTGATACAACGCAACGAGCCCCACCTTGGCTGACCGGACACACGGATCATGTTCGCCCAAAGAAAAAGGGACGGCAAGCCGTCCCTCGGTGTGAAGGGATGGTCCGAGGGACCATCCAGGCATCACAGAGCGTAGTACATGTCGAACTCGACAGGGTGAGTGGCCATGCGGAAACGGGTCACTTCCTGCATCTTGAGCTCGATGTAAGCGTCGATGTAGGCATCGGTGAACACGCCACCCTTGGTCAGGAATGCACGGTCCTTGTCCAGGTGCTCCAGGGCCTGATCCAGGCTGTGGCACACGGTGGGGATCAGCGCGTCTTCTTCGGGAGGCAGGTGGTACAGGTCCTTCGTGGCGGCTTCGCCCGGATGGATCTTGTTTTCCACGCCGTCCAGACCAG
>DAORJC010000130.1:0-8641 GCA_035438885.1 Aquabacterium sp.
TGTGTTGGCACTGGATGTCGGGCAGGGAACCGCGGTGCTGGTGCGCACGGCCCGCCACGCACTGTTGTTTGACACCGGGCCTCAGAGCGGGCCGGAGCACGATGCCGGGCGCCAGGTGCTGATCGGCATGCTTCGGGCCATGGGCGTGAGCACCCTGGATGTGCTGATGCTCAGCCACGGCGATCGCGATCACATTGGCGGGGCGGCTTCCCTCTTGAAGGCCGTGCGGGTGCACTCGGTGCAAAGCTCCCTGGCGCCGGACCACCCGTTGTTGAGCACGGTGGATCTGCACCGTCGCAAGCCCGCCCATCAGCCCTGCGTGGCGGGCCAGTCCTGGCAATGGGAGGGCGTGCAGTTTCAGGTGCTGCATCCCTTTGCCGCCCATGATCAAGACGATGAGGATGAGAAGCTGGGAGACAACGCCCGCTCTTGCGTGCTGCGGGTCAGCGCCCATGGTCGGCAGGTCCTGCTGACGGGTGACATCGAGGCAGCCCAGGAGGCTGCCCTGGTGGATCGCGAAGGCGCAGCCGGCCTGAACAGCGAGGTGCTCCTGGTGCCGCACCACGGCAGCCGGACGTCCTCGACGCCGGACTTTCTGGCGGCAGTGCAGCCGCAGGTGGCCGTGGTGCAGGTTGCGGCGCGCAACGCCTATGGGCACCCGCATCCCCTGGTCATGGCCCGTTACCAGGCCATGGACATTCCCACGGTGACCTCGCCAGCCTGTGGCGCCTGGTGGTGGTCGTCCGAGGGCCAGTCGGCTGATCAGACAGACCCCCAACGTTGCTGGCGTCATCGGTCGCCGCGATACTGGCAGGCCTCGCGCCCTGATGTGCACCATCTTGGCCCATAACTTGCAAGGGTAAAGCCTGAGGCGAATCCCTCGCCATTTGCCCAGACCGGAGTTCCGTGTGTCCATCCACGTTGCCCTCAATCACGTCACTCACTACACCTATGACCGCCCGGTGCACCTGTCGCCCCAGGTGGTCCGGCTGCGCCCTGCGCCCCACTGCCGCACTCGCATCCTGTCCTACTCCTTGAAGATCGAGCCGGTCACCCACTTCATCAACTGGCAGCAGGATCCGTTTTCCAACCACCTGGCTCGCCTGGTGTTTCCGGAGCCCACCACCGAGTTCAAGATCACGGTTGACCTGGTGGCCGAAATGGCGGTCTACAACCCCTTTGACTTCTTCCTGGAGCCCGAGGCCGAGACCTACCCGTTTGCCTACGACGAATCGTCCCTGCATGACCTGACGCCCTACCTGGCGCTGGCCCCGCTGACGCCCAAGTTCAAGGCCTTTGTCGACAGCATCGACCGCACGGAGGTTCGCACCATCGACTTCCTGGTGGGGCTGAACCAGCGGCTCAAGGACGACATCAGCTACACCATCCGCATGGAGCCCGGCGTGCAGACGCCCGAGGAGTCCCTGACCCTCAAGTCCGGTTCCTGCCGTGACACGGGCTGGTTGATGGTGCAGACCCTGCGCCACATGGGGCTGGCCGCTCGTTTTGTGTCGGGCTACCTGATCCAGCTCAAGGCCGATGTGGCCGCGCTGGACGGCCCGTCCGGCACAGACGTCGACTTCACCGACCTGCACGCCTGGTGCGAGGTGTTCCTGCCGGGCGCTGGCTGGGTGGGCCTGGACCCCACCTCGGGCCTGATGGCCGGTGAGGGGCACATCCCGGTGGCTTGCACGCCAGACCCCACCGGGGCGGCGCCGGTGACGGGGGCGATCGATGAGTGCGAGGTCTCGTTCTCGCACCACATGGGCATCACCCGCATCCATGAGTCCCCACGGGTCACCAAGCCCTACACCGAAGCGCAGTGGGCCGCCATTGATGCCCTGGGGCACGCGGTGGACAAGGAGCTGACCAGTGCCGATGTGCGCCTGACCATGGGCGGTGAGCCGACCTTTGTGTCGGTGGACGACCGTGATGGCGCCGAGTGGAACACCGATGCCATGGGGCCGACCAAGCGGGGTCTGGCGACCAGCTTGGTGCACAAGCTGCGCAACAAGTATGGCCAGGGCGGTTTCCTTCACTTTGGCCAGGGCAAGTGGTACCCCGGCGAGCAACTGCCCCGTTGGGCCCTGTCCATTTATTGGCGCAAGGACGGCCAGCCCTGCTGGCACGATCCCAGCCTGTTTGCCGATGAGCAATCTACCCGGGCCTGCACCAGCGAAGACGCTCAGCGCTTCATCCAGACGCTGTCCCACAAGCTGGGCGTGGGCGACGCGCACATCCAGACCGGGTACGAAGATACCTGGTACTACCTGTGGCGCGAGCGCCGCCTGCCGGTCAACGTGGATCCGATGGATTCGCGCCTGGACGACGAGCTGGAGCGGGTTCGCCTGCGCCGGGTCTTTGGACAGGGCCTGGACCACGTGACGGGTTATGCGCTGCCGCTCAAGCGCGACTGGACGACCCAGCTGTCAGGTCCCAAGTGGGTCACCGGCCCCTGGTTCTTCCGCGACGAGCGCATGTACCTGATCCCTGGTGATTCGCCCATGGGTTACCGATTGCCGCTGGACTCCATGCCTTGGGTGGCGCAAGGCGACTACCCCTACATGCACCAGCACGACCCGTTTGCGCCGCAGCCGGCCTTGCGCAGTGCCGCGAGCCTGCGTTCGCAATACGCCAGCCATGCGATGGGTGGTGGCTTTGCCGAAGGCGGCGTGGTGGCTGTGCAGGGGCAAGGGCATGAGTCGGGCCCGGTGTCAGGCGATGGCGTCGCCCTGGATGGCTCGGTCACGCCCGGCCCTCACGGCCCTTCCGTGCCGAACAACGTCGACCCCCTGACCCGTCCCGACCGGTTCCAGTCGGCCCACTGGATCACGCGCACCGCGCTGATCGTCGAGGTGCGCAACCCCGATCGTGCCAGCGGCCCCAAGGTCGAGACCGAAGGCAAGGGTGGCGGGGTGCTGTATGTGTTCATGCCGCCGCTGACCAACCTGGACGACTACCTGGACCTGGTGGCGGCGGTGGAAGCCACGGCCGCCGAGCTGCGCCTGCCCATCGTGATGGAGGGCTACCCACCTCCACGCGATGCCCGCATGACCTTGTTGCAGGTCACGCCCGACCCCGGCGTGATCGAAGTCAACATCCACCCCGCCAGCCATTGGGGTGAACTGGTCGACCACACCGAGTTCCTGTACCAGGCGGCGCACGAGACCCGGCTGTCGTCCGAGAAGTTCATGCTCGACGGTCGACACACGGGCACGGGCGGTGGCAACCACTTTGTGCTGGGTGGCGCCACGCCGGCCGACAGCCCCTTCCTGCGCAAGCCCACCTTGTTGTCCAGCCTCTTGACCTTCTGGCACAACCACCCGTCCTTGTCCTACCTGTTTTCGGGCATGTTCATCGGGCCGACCAGCCAGGCCCCGCGCATCGACGAGGCGCGTCACGACCAGGTCTACGAGGTCGAGATCGCCCTCAAAGAGATCGAGAAGCAACTGGAGGTCTGGGGCCATTGCCCACCCTGGCTGGTGGACCGCACCTTGCGCAACCTGCTGATCGACGCCTCGGGCAACACGCACCGCAGCGAGTTCTGCATCGACAAGCTTTATTCGCCCGATGGCCCGACCGGCCGACTGGGCCTGCTGGAGCTGCGCGCCTTTGAAATGCCACCCCATGCGCACATGAGCCTGGTGCAGCAGTTGCTGCTGCGTGCCTTGATCGCCTGGTTCTGGCGTGAGCCTTACCAAGGCCATGGTGCTCAGCGCCTGACCCGCTGGGGAACTGGCCTGCACGACCGGTTCATGTTGCCCAGTTTTGTCGAGCAGGACTTTGCCGATGTGCTGGCCGAGCTGGGTCAGGCGGGCTTTGACTTTGACCCGGCCTGGTTTGCGCCCCATTTCGAGTTCCGCTTCCCGTATGTGGGCGAGGTCTCGGTGGGCGGCGTGCGCCTGACCCTGCGCGGCGCGCTGGAGCCCTGGCACGTGATGGGCGAGGAAGGCTCACCCGGCGGCACGGTGCGTTTTGTGGACTCCTCGCTGGAGCGCATGGAGGTGCGGGCCACCGGCCTCAATGGCAACCGCCATGTGGTCACGGTCAATGGCCAGGCCTTGCCCCTGCACCCCACCGGGCGTGTGGGTGAATACGTGGCCGGGGTGCGCTACCGTGCCTGGCAGCCCACGTCGTGTCTGCACCCGACCATCGGGGTGGATGCGCCGCTCACGTTTGACCTGGTCGACACCTGGCTCAAGCGTTCGCTGGGGGGCTGCCAATACCATGTGGCCCATCCGGGCGGTCGCAACTACGACACCTTCCCGGTCAACAGCTACGAGGCTGAAAGCCGCCGGCTGGGACGCTTCTTCCGCTTTGGCCACACGCCGGGGCAGATGGACATCAAAACCACGCTGCCGGGTCTGGAGCATCCCCTGTCACTGGATTTGCGCAAGGCCAAGCAGGGGTGAGTGACAATCAAGGTCAACCACGATGCCTGCATGACCTCATCCCTGCCGCTGTTCGATCCCGATTCCCTGCCTGACGACGCCGAAATGGCCGCCGCCATGTTGACGCATGCCCGGCCTGTCGAGCCGGGCCATTACGACGAGTTGCGCAGCGACGAGGGATCCTTGCGCGAAACCTGGGCCCGCTTTGCGACGCAGGCCGGTGCCGCCCTGGGCGATTTGGGTCGACGTCAGACCATCCTGAGTCAGCAGATCCTGGAAGACGGCGTCACCTACAACATCTACTCGGCGCCCGGCGGCAGCAGCCGGCCCTGGTCGCTGGAGGTGTTGCCCATGTTGATCGGTCCGGGCGACTGGGCCCAGATCGAGAAAGGCATCTCCCAGCGTGCGGCGCTGCTCAACGGCATCTTGCAGGACGTCTACACCGAGCAGTGCCTGCTCAAGGACGCCATGTTGCCCGCGGCCCTGGTGCTGGGGCACCCTGGCTACCTGCGGGGGCTTCAGGGTTTCACGCCGCCGGGCGGGATCTACCTGCACATGGTGGCCTTTGACCTGGCACGTGGGCCCGATGGTGGCTGGTGGGTGGTGGCGCAGCGCACCCAGGCCCCTTCCGGGCTGGGCTATGTCATGCAGAACCGCCTGATCGTCTCGCGCCTGTTCCCGGAGGCCTACCGCACCTTGAGCGTGCAGCACCTGGCCAGCAGTTACCGGCGCATCGTCAACACCCTGCAGTCCCTGGCCGAGCCCTGCGCGGGTGGCCAGACCCCACGCCTGGCCCTGTGGACACCAGGCCCCTACAACGAGACGTATTTCGAGCACGCCTACCTGGCCCGCTACCTGGGCCTGCCTCTGGTCGAAGGGGGGGACCTGATTGTGCGCGATGAGGGCGTCTTCCTCAAGACCGTGCAGGGCCTCAAACCCTTGCATGGCCTGCTGCGTCGTCTGGACGACGATTTTTGCGACCCGCTGGAATTGCGATCAGACTCGACCTTGGGGGTGCCCGGCCTGCTGCAAGCGGTCAGGGCGGGCAAGGTGGTGGTGGCCAATGCCTTGGGGACGGGCTTTCTGGAATCGCCCGCCATGCATGGTTTCTTGCCCGCACTGTCGCGGCGGCTGTTGGGCCAGGAACTGGCCATGCCCTCGCTGCCCACCTGGTGGTGTGGCGAAGCGACGGCCTGGCGGTCGGTCTCGCCCGAGATCGACACCAAGGTGATCAGGCCCACTTTTCCCGATCTCGCCACGCCAGGCTTTGCCGGCACCAGCCTGCGCCAAAGCTTTGAGGCCGTGATGGGCCCGACCCTCACACCCGCTGCCCAGAAGGCCTGGCGCGAGCGCATCGAGCGGGATCCTGCTGCCTACACCGCCCAGGACTTTGTGCCCTACGCCCAGACGCCGGTGTGGTCCCAAGGGCAACTGGCCATGCGGGGCGCTTCGCTGCGGGTGTACGCACTGGCCGATGGCATGGGGGGCTGGCAGGTCCTGCCCGGCGGCATGACCCGCATTGCCACCCGCGATGCCGGTCCCGTGTCCATGCAACTGGGCGGCTCCAGCCTGGACACCTGGGTCATCACGGACGAGGCGGTGGACACCTTCTCGATGCTGCCCCAGCCCATGAAGGCTGAAGACCTGGCCCATCGGCAACGCCCGGTGGCCAGCCGCACCGGCGAGAATCTGTTCTGGATGGGGCGCTACGCCGAGCGGGTCGAGCAGCAGTTGCGCCTGACCCAGACCTTGCAGAACCTGCTGCTGGACGACAACGCCCCGGCCCAACCCGTGCTGGAGGCCATGTCCGAGCTGGCAGCTTCGGCCAGCCTGGTGCCCCGTGGCACACCCACCTTGCGCCAGTCTCCCCGGGTCTTTGAGCGGGCCGTGCTGGATGCCCTGGCCGACACCAAGGCGGGGCAGGGGGCGCACAGCCTGGCGGCCAACCTGGCCGCGCTGGAGCGGTCGGCCCAGGTGCTGCGTGACCGACTCTCGCCGGAGCACGAGCGCCTGCTGCGCTCCCTGGGGGCGGACTTTGTCGGGCGATTGCGCCACGACGGCGAGCCCTTGTCAGAGCTGATCGACACCCGCGAGGCCCTGGACCACCTGGCCATGCAGATGGCCGCGGTGACCGGCGCCCAGACCGACCGCATGACACGTGACGATGGCTGGCGCCTGCTCACCGTGGGGCGGCTGGTGGAGCGCCTCAGCGGCTACTCGAGGTTCCTCCAGGCCTTTGTCACCCATGGCGCCTGGCAAAGCCCGGCGGGCTTTGACCTGCTGCTGATGCTGTTTGACAGCAAGATCACCTTTCGGGCCCGCTTCCAGCGACGTCTGGAGTGGCCGGCACTGGTGGCCACACTGATCACCGACGAGGCCAACCCTCGTGCCCTGGCCTGTGTACTGCGCCGGCTGCGCACCGAGCTGGTCAAGTTGCCGGATCAGGCGGGGCCGCTGACGGGCCTGCTCGACCTGTTGCCTCAGAATGACGTGGGGGTGCCACTGACCGAACTCATCCAGGCGGGCAGTGGCCCGAAGGCTGTTCTGGCCCTGACCCATCGCCTGGGGGATGCCGCCTGGCGCCTGTCCGACGAACTGGGCCTGCGCTACTTTGCGCATGCCGAGCCCAACGAACAAACCATGAGTGCCTGATCGCCCCACCGACATGAGCACCTCTGCCCGCCTCAGCGTGGTCCACGAGACCGAATACACATACGCCCACCCGGTTGAAATGGCCCAGCACGTGGCTTGCCTGCGCCCGTTGAGCGACGCGTCCCAACGGCTGATGCAGTTCGAGATGACCGTCTCGCCCGAGCCGGCACAACACAGCACCCGCATCGACGCCTTTGGCAACAGCCGGGCGTTCTTCTCGCTCACGGCACCTCACAAGACCTTGCTGGTGGCAGCGCGCAGCGAGGTCGAGGTCTGGCCCCGTCATGCCCAGGTCGACCTCTCACAAAGTGATTCGGTGGCCGAGGTGGTCAAGCAACTGACCTACCGGGCCAAGGCGCCTTTTGTGCCTGCCAGCGAGTTTGCCTACACGTCGCCCTACGTGCCGCTGCACCAGGAGTTGCGCGATTACGCCCGCGCATCGCTGGACCCGTCGCGCCCGCTGGCCGAGGCGGTGGTCGACCTCATGCACCGGGTGCACAAGGATTTTCGCTACGCCCCGCTGACCACCGACATCTCCACGCCCATCCTGGAAGTGTTCGAAAAGCGTCAGGGCGTGTGCCAGGACTTTGCGCACCTGATGCTGGGCTGCCTGCGCGCCAGTGGCATCGCGGCCCGCTACGTGAGCGGCTACCTGCTGACGCACCCCCCGGCCGGGCAGGCGCGCCTGGTGGGGGCCGATGCGTCGCATGCCTGGCTCAGTGTGTGGTGCCCTGGGCTTGACGACGAGCGGGCCGGGGCCTGGCTGGACCTGGACCCCACCAATGACTGCCTGGCAGGCCTGGACCATGTGCGCGTGGCCCACGGCCGCGATTTTGGCGACGTCACGCCCCTGCGCGGCGTGATCCGTGGGGGTGGTGAGCACACCTTGTCGGTGCGCGTGACCACGCTGCCCGTGAAGGATGAAACAGAGCCGTCGGCGATGAACGACTCATGATGCCCCAACATGGTGCATGGGCTGGGGCCCAGGCCAGAACCCCGCCAGCACGCTGGCACAGTCCCTGCTAGCCACAGGGTGTCTTCTTTGCAAATCCCCACGAGGGACAAGCCGATGCGATTTTTCGACGAAATGCACGAAAGCAGCGCCCTGGTTCGCCAGCACTACCAGACCTACGACCGTTGGCTGGGCCGGCAACCTCAGGAGATGATGCGCTCCCGTCGCGACGAAGCGGAAATGATCTTCCGTCGCGTGGGCATCACCTTTGCCGTCTACGGCGACAAGGACGAGACCGGTGCCGGCAACGAGCGCCTGATCCCCTTTGACCTGATCCCGCGCATCATTCCCAGCCACGAATGGCGGGAGATGGAAAAAGGCCTGCGCCAGCGGGTCACCGCCCTGAACCGCTTCCTGGAAGACATCTACCACGGCCAGGAGATCCTCAAGGCCGGCATCATCCCCGCGGAGCCGGTGCTCAACAACGCCCAGTTCCGCAAGGAAATGATGGGGCTGAACGTGCCGGGTGGCATCTACTCCATCATCTCGGGCATCGACATCGTGCGGGCCTGCAACCCCGATGGTTCGGGCACCTACTACGTGCTCGAGGACAACCTGCGCGTGCCCAGCGGCGTGAGCTACATGC
>DAORJC010000131.1:0-8533 GCA_035438885.1 Aquabacterium sp.
AGCGTCAACCTGCGGGGTGATCGTTCACTGACCTTGCGCCACACCCAGCACAACGCGCGCCCCCTGCATGACGAGACCCGCGAGGTGCTCAAGCACGTCTCGCGCCTGTGGGGCTTTCCGGTTCACCTGGAAAGCGTCGACCCCCAGGGCGATGTGCGCCAGCAGTGGACGGTGGTGCCCGCCAGCATGGAGTGAGGCGCCCGTCGCCTGTGCTGACCGCATCAAGCGGTCCCCTGTGACCCATTGATCCCCTGATCCAGTGCCGCCCGGCGAAGAAATTTCGCCTGGCGGCATGTGCGTGTGCGCCTGCCATGCCTGGGGGCAGGCGTGCGCCTGAGAGGAGCCGGGAATAGGTCGCCCAGGGGCCTGCTTATCCCGCTAAAGAAATCCAGCGGCTGGCCAAGAATCCTTTTCATACCCGCAGTACCCCCATCCACACCATGTCAGACCAAGACTCCCAGGACAAGCCCTTACCGGCGTCGGCGCGAAAGCTTGAAAAAGCCCGCGCCGACGGCCAGGTGGTGCGCTCCAAGGACCTGGGGCACTTCATGGTGCTGCTGGCCGCCACCGGCATCCTGATCGCCTTGACGCCCATGTGGCTGGACAAGGTCTCCGCATTGCTGAGCGCGGGCCTGCGGTTTGACGCTCGCACCGTGGCCAACCCGGAGATGATGGTTCAGCGTCTGTCGGTGTGGAGCAGTTCTGTGCTGATGCTGGTCATTCCCCTGGCGGTGGGCATGGGACTGGCTTCGGCCGCAGCCAGCATTGCCTCGGGCGGCTGGGTCATGAGCTTCAAGGTGCTGGAGCCCAAGTTCAGCAAGCTCAATCCGCTCACCGGCATTGGCAACGTGTTTTCCAAGCAGCAACTGGTCGACGCGCTCAAGGCCTGCGCCATGGGCCTGGTGCTGGGCGGCGTTGGCGCCACATTGTTGTGGAAGCTCTGGCCTGAACTGGTCAACCTGCTGGCCATGCCCCTGCCAGCGGCCTTCCATGAGGTGGGGCAAGCCATTCGCAGCGTGCTGATGACCATGCTGATGGTCATTGCCCTGTTTGCCGTGGTGGACCTGCCTTTGCAGAAGCTGATGTTCGCCAACCGCATGAAGATGAGCCACCAGGACGTCAAGGACGAGTTCAAGCAGCAGGAAGGCAACTCGGAGGTCAAGGGCCGCATGAAGCAGTTGGCCCGTGAGCGCAGCCGCAAACGCATGCTTGCCGCGGTGCCCACGGCCGACCTGATCGTCATGAACCCCACCCACTATGCCGTCGCGCTGCGCTACGACGATGCCGCCATGGGCGCGCCCCGAGTGGTGGCCAAGGGGCTGGACCTGCTGGCTTTCAAGATCCGCGACATCGCCATCGAAAACAAGGTCCCCGTGCTGGAGGCGCCGCCCTTGGCGCGTGCTCTGTACGCCCACACCGAGGTGGATGCCGAAGTGCCCATGGCCCTGTACAGCGCCGTGGCCCAGGTGCTGGCCTATGTGTACCAGCTCAAGGCCGCCATGGCCGGCAAGGCCCCGCTGCCCCGCCAGATGCCTGACCTCGATGTCCCCAAGGACATGGACCCCCTCAACAAGCCCCTCGGAGACTGACGCATGAACGAGCTCCTTTTGCGCCTCAAGGGCATGTCCGCCAAGGACGCCAAGGTCATGCAGGTCATGGCCGCACCCGTGGTGGTGCTCATGGTCCTGGTGATGATGGTCCTGCCACTGCCGGCCCTGGTGCTGGACGTGTTCTTCACCTTCAACATCGCGGTGGCGCTGATGGTGATGATGGTCTCGGCCACCATGGTGCGCCCGCTGGACTTTGCGGCCTTTCCCTCGGTGCTGCTGCTGACCACCTTGCTGCGCCTGTCGCTGAACGTGGCTTCCACCCGCATCGTGCTGATGGAAGGGCACACGGGCACAGGCGCCGCCGGTCAGGTGATCGAATCCTTTGGCCACGTGCTGATCGGCGGGAACTTTGCCGTCGGCATCATCGTCTTTGCCATCCTGGTCATCATCAACTTCATGGTGATCACCAAGGGTGCCGAGCGCATCGCTGAAGTCAGCGCCCGCTTCACCCTGGATGCCATGCCCGGCAAGCAGATGGCCATCGACGCCGATCTCAATGCCGGCCTGATCGATGACACCGAAGCCAAGCGCCGTCGCCGCGAAGTGGGCGAAGAGGCCGAGTTCCATGGCTCCATGGACGGTGCCTCCAAGTTCGTGCGTGGCGATGCCGTGGCCGGCATCCTGATCCTGTTCATCAACATCATTGGCGGCTTCATCATCGGGGTGGCCCAGCATGACCTGAGCGCCTCCGAAGCCGCCAGCACCTACGTGCTGCTGGCCATTGGTGATGCCCTGGTGGCGCAGATCCCCGCCCTGCTGATCTCGGTGGCTGCGGCCATGGTGGTCTCCCGTGTGGGCAAGGACCAGGACGTCGGCGAGCAGATCATCTCGCAGGTGTTCCAGAACCCCAAGGTCATGGGCGTGGCCGCCATCGTGATCGGCCTGCTCGGTGTGATCCCCGGCATGCCCTTCTTCATCTTTGCACCCGCGGCCGCCGGCATGGGCTGGGCCACCTGGAAGCTGCGCCAGGACGAGATCCGCAAGGCCAATGCGCCCAAGGTGGTGGACAAGCCGGCCGAGCGTGCCAACCCCAACGGCGAGGCCTCCTGGGAGGACCTGCAGCCCGTGGACACCCTGGGCCTGGAGGTGGGCTACCGCCTGATCCAGCTGGTCGACCAGGACCGGGGTGGCGACCTGCTGAACCGGATCAAGGGCGTGCGCCGCAAGTTTGCGCAGGAAGTCGGCTTCCTGCCCCCGTCGGTGCACATCAAGGACAACCTGGAGCTGCGCCCCAGCGTCTACCGCATCACCCTGCGCGGCGCCGTGGTGGGCGAGGGCGAGGTGTTCCCCGGCATGTTGATGGCCATCAACCCCGGCCATGTGGTCAATGCACTGCCCGGCACGGCCGCCACCGACCCGGCTTTTGGCCTTCCTGCCGTGTGGGTGGAAGAGCGCCAAAGGGAAGCGGCGCAAATGGCGGGCTACACCGTCGTTGATTCCTCGACCGTCGTGGCCACCCATCTTTCACACTTGATGCAACAACACGCCGCCAAGCTTCTGGGACGTGTCGAGACCCAGCAACTGGTGGAACACGTGACCAAGCTGGCCCCCAAACTCATCGAAGACGTGGTACCCAAAATGGTCGGAATCGCCACATTGCAGAAGGTCCTGCAGATGCTCCTCGAAGAAGGGGTCCACATCCGCGACATGCGCTCCATCATCGAAACCCTGGCTGAACAGACCTCCCTGGCCCCTCAGGTGGCCAACGATGGCCCCGAGCTGGCCCGCCGCATCCGCATCGGCCTGGCCCCCGCCATCGTCCAGCAGATCTACGGCCCGGTCCGCGAGCTGGATGTCATTGCCATCGAACCCGACCTGGAGCGTCTGTTGACCCAGGCCCTGACCTCTGCCAACGGTCCCATGCTCGATCCGGGCGTGGCCGACCACCTCACCCGCCAGGCCGCCGATGCATCGCAACGGCAGGAAAACCTGGGCCATCCCGCTTGCCTGTTGGTGCCGGACGTGATCCGTCCCACCATTGCAAGACTGCTCAAGCGTGCAGCTCCGCGCTTGAAGGTCCTCGGACACAGCGAAATCCCTGAGACCCATTCGATTCGCATCGGTACCCTGATTGGAGGCCACGCATGAACGTCAAACGCTTCACTGGACGCAACTCACGCGAGGCCATGCAGAAAGTTCGCCAGGCCTTCGGTGACGATGCCGTGGTCCTGTCGACCAAACCTGCCGCCGATGGTGGGATCGAGATCATGGCCATGGGTGCCGATGGCGTGGCCGCCGTCGAGCGCATGCCGGTCGATCGTCACGAAACGCCAGAAGTTGCCGAGACGGCAGCGCCTGCTGCCAAGACGGGCAAAGCCGCTCAAGCCCGTGGCACGATGGCCAACCTGGCCAATACCGTGCAGGACGATGTCCGCCAGCTGGCCATGAGCACCCTGTCGTTCCAGGACTACGTCCGCGAGCGCATGCTCAAGCGCCGCCAGGCGGCCCTGACGTCGTCGTCGGGCGCACCGTCGGTCCGCACCGAGCCCGAACTGGCACCATCGCCTCAGGCCGCACAACCCGCCCCGGTTCTGCAGGAGCGCCCTGCGGCGCCCCGCGTCACCTCGGCCCTGCGTGCCCAGGCTCAAGCCCAGACTCGCGCCCGTGCCGTGGCCGATGAACACCTGGACCTCTCGGCCCCGGCTGCCCCCGTGGTGGCCCCGGTCCAGATGGCCGTGCCTCCCCAGGTGTCGGCCCCCCGTCAGACGGGCAACTGGACCGATCCTGCCGAGCTGACCATGCAGGCCATGGTGGGCCGTACCCCCGCTGCGCCGGTGGCCGCCCCCGTGCTGGCCCCCGTGGACCATGCTGCCCGCGAGGCGCTGGCCTCGGCACAGGCGGCCAACGCCTCCATGCTGGGCGAGCTGCGTGCCATGCGCGCCATGATGAAGGAACGCTTTGAGACCATCGCCTTTGTCGACAAGCTCCAGCGCACCCCGGCTCAGGCCAACATGGCTCAAAAGCTGCTGGACGGCGGCT
Source organism: Aquabacterium sp. (assembly GCA_035438885.1). Lineage (GTDB taxonomy): Bacteria > Pseudomonadota > Gammaproteobacteria > Burkholderiales > Burkholderiaceae_C > Aquabacterium. The sequence continues at coordinate 4,590 of DAORJC010000131.1, forward strand.
TCTCGCCGGTGCTGATCCGCAAGATGCTCGACGGCATGCCTGCCGACGTCAACAATGGTCAGCGTGACGAGATGGACTGGGCCACCATGGTCCTGGAGCGCAACCTCAACACCGCCGATGCCGAGCCCAACATCGAAGACCAGGGCGGCATCTTTGCCCTGATCGGCTCGACCGGCGTCGGCAAGACCACCACCACCGCCAAGCTGGCCGCCCTGTTTGCCGCCAAGCACGGTGCGCACAACCTGGGTCTGATCACCCTGGACGCCTACCGGATGGGCGCTCACGAACAACTGCGTGCCTATGGCCGCATCCTGGGTGTGCCCGTTCACATCGCCCACGACCGCCCCGCCCTGGAAGACCTGCTGGAGCTGCTGGCCGGCAAGAAGCTGATCCTGATCGACACCGCCGGCATGCCCCAGCGTGACGCCCGCACCCGCGAAATGCTGGAGATGGTCTCCCACCCCAGCATCCGCAAACTGCTGGTGATCAACACCTCGGCTCAGGGCGATGCGATCGAGGATGTCATGGTCTCGTACCAGGCATCCAAGTGCGCCGGCATCGTGCTTTCCAAGATGGACGAGTCGGTCAAGCTCGGTCCGGCGCTGGATGCGTTAATTCGTCACAAGCTCAAGGTTCTGGGTGTCGCCAACGGGCAGCGTGTGCCCGAAGATTGGCACCGACTGTCGGCGCCTTCTCTGGTCCATCGGGCGCTGCGGGCCAGCCTCAACCCGGCCTTCCGTCTGGATGCCAATGAGGTGAGCCTGGTGTTTGCCACCAACGTGCTGCCCGATGCCATGGCTTCGGCTGCACACACCCATCAGGTTTGAGCAGCCATCCATGATCAAAACGTACAACCGACAAGTGGATCAGGCGCATGGACTGCGGCAGATGTTCCAGTCGCGTGTGCTGCGCTTCATCCCGGTGCTCTCCAACCCCGAGGTGATGTACGGCGGCGTCGTCCTGGAGCGCCTGTGCGCGGCCTACGCCGGCTTTGGCCTGAACATCCTGGTGGTCGATGCCAGCGAGCGCTCCCGTCAGCCGTCCGAGCTGGTCGAGTTCGACCTGCGCGAAGGCATCGAAGAGCTGTCCGATCAGGTCCAGTACCTGGCTGCACGTGGTCTGCCGCTCAAGCATGTGGACGTCAAGGGTTGCAGCGACAGCTTCATCGACGCCCTGGCCGATGCCGCCCCCCATGTCGACGTGGTCTTGCTGCATGCCTCGGCCAGTGAGCTGGTCCGGGTGCTGGGGCGCCGTGCCCATGGCTTCAACATGCGGCCCCTGCTGTTCACCGACGAACGTCCCGAAGGCTTGACCCACGCTTATGCAGCGGTCAAGATCATGGCGCAGCGGGCCCAATGGATGGCGCATGACCTGCTCGTTTGTGCTCCGCAAGATTCGACCATCGCCCCTCAGGTGGCGAGCCGACTTGCCACCTGCGCCGACAGTTTCCTGGGTGCTGCTCAGCGCGCCTGGTTGCCCATCGACCCGATGGAGCCACCCACGTCCGACCCATCGCCCTTGTTCCTGGACATGGCCGCTGACCTTCTGCGTTGCGCCTTGCCCCACACCTTGGGTGAATCCGCCTTTGACCATCTGGTGAACCTCGGTGCGGTCCTGCCGTCCCGCAGCACACCGGTCTTCAACTGAAGAATGAAGTTCATGGAGCAGAACATGTACACCGCCAAAGGCCATCTGAATCTGGACGCCATGCTCCGACAGTACAGCCCTCTGGTCAGACGCCTGGCCCATCAGATGATTGCCAAGCTGCCCGCCAACGTCGAGATCGATGACCTGATCCAGGTCGGCATGATTGGCCTGAGCGATGCCCTCGGTCGTTTTGATGCGGCGCAAGGCGTGCAGTTCGAGACCTTTGCCACCCAGCGCATCCGCGGTGCCATGCTCGATGAACTGCGCGGCGCCGACTGGATGAGCCGGGGCACCCGCAAACAGCAGCGCGACATCGAATCGGCCGTGCACCGACTGGAGCAAAAGCTCGGCCGTGCGCCGGTCGAGAGCGAAATCGCCAAGGAAATGGGCTTCACCCTGCTGGAGTACCAGGAAATGCTGGGCAAGGTGCGTGGCACCCAGCTCATCTACCTGGAGGACATGAGCGGTGACGACGGCGACAGCGATTACCTGGACCGCCACGTGACCGACGAGGGCAATGACCCGCTGAGCCTGCTGCAGGACCACCGCATGCGCCATGCCCTGGTCGACGCCATCAAGAACCTGCCCGAGCGTGAGCAGTTCGTGATGAGCATGTATTACGAGCAGGACATGAACCTCAAGGAAATCGCCGCCGTGCTGGGCGTGACCGAATCGCGGGTGTGTCAACTTCACAGTCAGTCCATCGCCCGGCTGCGTGTGAAGCTCAGAGAGTGGTGAAGTGCTGCTGCTTGTCAGGGCGATGAATGCGGGGCGCAGGCCCCCTCCAGAGATGGAGTTCCTTGATGTTTTCGCCATTTCGCTCGTGGGGCAAATCCGAACCAGGTTCGGTTGACCCTGCAGCTGCCCCTTTGATGCCAGAGCCCGCATTGGATGCGACGGCTCTGGCGCAGCAATTGCAGCGCGACACCTCGGGCCTGGGGCTGGAGGCCGCCCAACTGCGCGGCACGCTGGAGGACAGCCTGGGCGTGGCCGACCGGCAGGGCCAGGCCCTGCTGGCCCTGGTGGCGCACCTCCAGGAGATCCAGTCGACCCAGGATGCCATCCAGCGCCACACGGCTGACAGCCTGCAGTCGGTCTCGCAAGCCCGTGAAGCCGTGGACTCGGTGGGGCGCGAGGTGGCCGGGGTGGTCAACACCCTCAAGGATGTGGCAGCCGCCGCGCAAGAAATCACCCAGATTGCCCTGCAGACGCGTCTGGTGGCCTTCAATGCCTCGGTCGAGGCCAAACGCGCCGGCGAAGCAGGCCGAGGTTTTTCCGTGGTGGCCGATGCCGTGCGGAGTCTGGCCACCCAGGTCGAGACCACCTCCAAGGCCATCATGGGCACCGTGAGCAGCCTGGACGAGCGCATCCAGTCGCTCGAACGCGACATCACCCGTACCCCCGAACAAGGCCACCACAAAGGATTTCAGGCGGCCTTGATGCACGTGGAGCAGGGAGTCTCCCAGATCAACGCGGCGGCCATGCAGAGCCTGAGCGTCAGCCGTGGGCTGCACGGACAGGCCCATGACATGGCGCAAGAGGTCAAACACGCCCACGAGAGCCTGAGCCAGGCCATGAAGCGCAGCGAAGTCGTGCTGGGCGTGTCTGAAAAGCTCATGGCCGTGATCGCCTCCAGCAGCGTCAAAACAGCCGACACCCCCTACATCGAGTTGGCTCAGTCGGTGGCTGGCCGTCTGTCGGCCGCGCTGTCACAGGCCGTGCAGGAAAAGCGCATCCAGCTGTCCGACCTGTTCGATGAGAACTACCAGCCCGTGACGGGCAGTGAGCCGCTGCAGCACCTGACCCGGTTCAACCCGATCACCGATGCGCACTTCCCCCCGATCCAGGAGCCGGCCTTGCAGGCCTTGCCGCACGTGGTCTTTTGCATCGGCGTGGACCGCAACGGCTACATCCCCACCCACAACCAGAAGTACTGCCTGCCCCAACGCGCGGGCGATGTGGTCTACAACACGGCCCACAGCCGCTGGCGCCGCATCTTCAACGACCGCACCGGCCTGGCGTCGGCACGCAACCAGCAACCCTTCCTGCTGCAGACCTACCGGCGGGACATGGGGGGAGGGCAGTTCGTGATGCTCAAGGAGGCCTCGGCCCCGATCACGGTGCAAGGACGCCATTGGGGTGGTGTCCGGCTGGCGTACAAATTTTGAAACGTGGCGTGGGGGGGCGGAACAGCGCTTCAGTTTTCGCCGAATGGCCGAAAAAACCGGTAGATCTCAGCATTCCAAATCTCACCGAGTCAGCCATCCATGAGCACCGACAACCCCAACGCTTCCGTT
>DAORJC010000132.1:0-8286 GCA_035438885.1 Aquabacterium sp.
CCCGCTCGCGCCCTACCCTTGACCCTCTTGGCCACCCATGCCCCCATTTGCTGCCTCATGAAGTTCAAACAGATGCCATCGGTGACCGTTTCCCGGCGTGACGCCATCCGTGTGGCGTCTGGTTGCGCAGTCGGGACGCTGGGTGTTCTGGGGCCTTTGTGGGCCCCCGGCCTGGCCCAGGCGGCCGGCTACGGCAGCGCCGCGCCCAAAAACGGCGCCACCCGCCTGGCCCTGCTGGTGGGCAACCGGGTCTACCCCAGCCCTTTTGACCTGCCGCCCGTCCACAAGAACGTGCGAGACCTCAAGGCGGCCCTGGAGGGGCGCGGCTTCAAGGTCACCTCCTCGGTCGACCAGGATCCGGACACGCTGCGCCGCACGGCCCAGGCCTTTGCCAACGACGTGGCCAATGCGCCCCCTGATGCCACCGTGCTGTTCTACTTCACGGGGCACGGCATGCAGATCGACGCCGAAAACCTGCTGCTGGGCGCCGGCATCAACCCCAGTGCCAAGGAAGAGACCCTCAACGACGGCAGCGTGCACTTTCAGCGCGACATCCTCAAGGCCTTGCCCTCGCGGCCCGCCGGCATGACCATGCTGGTCATCGACGCCTGCCGCACCTCGCTGCGCGCCGCCTTTGACAAATCGGACGGTCTGAACCAGGTCGAAGCCCCGCTGGGCTGCCTGATCGCGTTCTCCACGGCGGCGGGCAAACCCGCCATCTCCCCGGCGGTCGAGACGCAAAACACCTTCTACACCGCCTCCCTGGTCAAGCTGCTCAACAGCTCGTCGGACGACATCACGTTCTCGGACCTGTTCCGCCTGGTCAAGACCGATGTGCAGCAGACCATGCTGAACCACCCGGTGCCGGCCATTCGCATGGTGGCGCAGAACCCCTTCATTGCAGAGAACACCAAGGTCCGCCGGCGCCTGTCGCCCACCCTGACCGCGGCGGCAGCCCCCGAGCGTTTTGATTCGGTCGACGAGGGCGAGCTGTGGCGCAAGCTCGAGCAAAGCACCGTGCCGGGTGAGGTGGCGCAACTGGCCACCCAGTACCTGGCGCGTTTCCCCAAGAGCCGCCTGGCCGCCAGTGCCGAGGTGGCCCGCGACGGCGCCCTGGAGGCCGACAAGGCCCTGCGGCGCAACGACGTGCGCCTGTACAAGAGCGCCTTTGTCATGCCGCAGGACAACGAGGCCGTGCGCGACGACCTGCGCAAGGCCTCCCGTGGTGACAAGGACGCCTCCGCGCGGATTGCCCGCTGGTACATCAAGGGCGACGCCGGCCTGAGCAAGGACACCAACCGCTACGAGGGCTGGATGCAGTACGCCGCCGCCCTGGGCAACGGGATTGCCTGCTACGAGCTGGCCCTGTACTACCGCAACCAGGACCAGCCCCTGCTGGCCGCCCAGTTTGAAACCCGCGCCCGCGAGCTCGGCTTCACGCCGCCGCCTTCGCTGGATCACAAGCGCAAATAAACCCCCGCACACCACCCCATGAGTTGGCACAACAAAGTCGTCTGGACCGAGGGCATGTTCCTCCAGCCCCAGCATTTCCAGCAGCACGACCGTTTCCTCGCAAACCAGATGCAGGCCAAGGTGGCCAGCATGTCGCCCTACCACTGGGGCTTTGCCGACCTGCAGATCGATGAGGCGGCCCTGGCCATGGGCAAGCTGGCCCTGGTCTCGGCCCGTGGCGTGTTGCCCGATGGCACCGCGTTCTCCATGCCCATCGAAGACGCCGTGCCCGCCGCCCTGGACATCGGTGCCGACGTGCGCAACGAGGTGGTGGTGCTGGCCGTGGCCTTGCCCCGCCCCGGCGTGGTCGAGACCGATGCCGAAGAAGCCGGGGGCAGCACGCCCCCCCGCCTGCATGCCGCCGGGGTGGAGGTGGCCGACAGCAACGCCACGGCCGACCGCACGGCCGAGGTCCTGATCGGCCGCCTGAACGCCCGCCTGATGCTGGCCCGCGATGCCGGTGAAGGCCACGCCTGCCTGGGTGCCGTGCGCGTGATCGAGCGCCGCGCCGACAACCGCCTGGTGCTGGACAACCAGTACGTGCCCCCCATGCTGCACGCCCGGGCCAGCCTGGTGCTGGATGGTTATGTGCGTGAACTGGTCGGCCTGCTGCACCAGCGCGGCGAGGCCCTGGGCGCCCGCCTGGCGCAGCCCGGCCGCGCCGGCGTCGGCGAGATCGCCGACTTCCTGCTGCTGGAGACCGTCAACCGCAACGAGCCCGTGTTTGCCCACCTGCAGAACGTCTCGGTGCTGCACCCCGAGCGCCTGTACACGGCCTGCCTGGGGCTGGCCGGTGACCTGGCCACTTTCCGCGACAAGCGCCGCCCGCCGCTGTTTCAGCCCTACAACCACGACGAGCTGGCCCTGACCTTCCGTCCGGTCATCGAAGACCTGCGCCAGTCGCTGTCGATGGTGATGGAGCAGACGGCCATCCCGATCGACCTGCAGGACCGCCAGTACGGGGTGCGCGTGGCCATCATTGCCGACGTCGAACTGCAGCGCAACGCCAACTTCGTGCTGGCCGTCAACGCCCAGATCCCTGGCGAGGTGCTGCGCAGCCGCTTCCCGACCCAGGTCAAGATCGGCCCGGTCGAGCGCATCCGCGACCTGGTCAACCTGCAGTTGCCCGGCGTGGTCTTGCGCCCGCTGCCGGTGGCGCCCCGGCAGATCCCGTACCACGCGGGGTTCAATTACTTCGAGCTGGACACGCGCAACAACGAGCTGTGGAAGCAACTGGAAACCTCCGGTGGCATGGCCATGCACATCGCGGGTGACTTCCCCGGCCTGGAGCTGGAGTTCTGGGCCATCCGCGCCTGAGGGCTGGCGCTGTAGTTCTGGGCCATCCGCTGTGAACCCGTGACCGAACCGATCTGACAGGGCACAAGCCACCATGACCGACCAAGACCCGTTTTCCTCGTTCGAGAGCGACCGCACCATCATCAAGCCCAGCGCAGGTCGGGGCCCCAGGCCGACCGCGCCCGCCTCGCCACCGGCGGCTGCACCGGCTGCCTGGGCAGGTGCGGCCGCCCCGATGGCCGATGCCGGGCTGGGCATGGAGGCTCTGATGGCCGCCCACATCAACCCCCTGGTTTCGGCGGCCTCGGCCTTGCTGTGCACGGCCCCGCGCATCCGCACCATGGCCTCGCACCCCAACCCGGCCTCGCTCAAGGACGCCCTGGCCGACGGCCTTCGCAAGTTCGAACAGCAGGCCCGTCAGTCCGGTGTGGCCAACGACCAGGTGATCGCGGCGCGCTATGTGCTGTGCACCTTCCTCGATGAATCGGCCGCCAGCACGCCTTGGGGCGGCTCGGGCGCCTGGTCGGCCCACAGCCTGCTGGTGCAGTTCCACAACGAAGGCTGGGGCGGCGAAAAGGTCTTCCAGCTCATGTCCAAGCTGGCCGAGAACATCCCCGGCAACCGCGCGCTGCTGGAGCTGATGTACGTGGTGCTGGCCCTGGGCTTTGAAGGCCGCTACCGCGTGCTGGACAACGGCCGCATGCAGCTCGACAGCGTGCGCCAGCGGCTGGCCCAGATGCTGGCGCAAGCCCGCGGCAGCTACGACAAGGCCCTGTCCCCCCATTGGCGCGGCGTGCCCGAGCGGGGCACCCGCATCCGTGACGGCTTGCCCCTGTGGGTGATCGCCATGGTGTCGGCCCTGGTGCTGGCCCTGATCTACACGGGCTTGCGCCTGGGCATCAACAGCCAGTCCGACCCGGTCTTTGGCGTGATCCAGTCGCTGGACGTGAGCTCCACCGCCGCGCCGCCGCCACCGCTGACCAACATCCCCTCGCCGCGTCTGGCCGCCTTCCTCAAGCCGGAGGTGGACCAGGGCCTGGTGCTGGTTCAGGACCTGGCCGATCGGTCCATCGTCACCATCAAGGGCGATGGCTTTTTCGAGCCTGGCAGTTCCGACATCGACGCGCGTGTGCAACCCCTGCTGGCCCGCATCGCCGCGGCCCTCAACAGCGTCAAAGGACAGGTCCTGATCACGGGCCACACCGACAACCAGCCCATCCGTTCGATGCGCTTCCCGTCCAACTGGCACCTCTCGCAAGAGCGCGCCAACGCGGTCAAGACCTTCCTGGCCACAGCGGTCTCGCCCGATCGCCTGCGCGCTGAAGGGCGTGCCGATGCCGAGCCGGTTGAGCCCAACGACACCCCCGCCGGACGTTCGCGCAACCGCCGCGTCGAGGTCACCCTGTTTGTGCAGGCCGGTTCCTGAACCCGCTGAGCTGATCGAGTTGCACGCATGAAAAAACTGCTTGAAATCCTCAAGAGCCGCCTGTTCTGGGTGGTGATGGGTCTGTTGGCGCTGTCGGCGCTGGTGTGGTGGGTGGGTCCCCTGGTGGCCATTGCCGACGCACGTCCCCTGGGGCCCTGGTGGGCCCGACTGATCGTGCTGCTGCTGATCTGGCTGGGCCTGGCTGCCCGCCTGGCCTATGTGGCCTGGAAGCGCAAGCGCACCAACGACGCCCTGATGCAGGGCATGGCCGCCGGCCCCAGCGCGGCCGACAAGGAAGTGGCCACCCTGCAGGCGCGCTTCAAGGAAGCGACCGAGGTGCTGCAAAAGGCGCCGGGCGGCAAAAAAGCCGGCCTGTTGTCGGGCGGTCAGATGCTCTATGAGCTGCCCTGGTACATCTTCATTGGCGCGCCCGGTTCGGGCAAGACCACAGCCCTGCTCAATGCCGGTCTGACCTTCCCCCTGGCCGACAAGCTCGGGCATGGCGGCGTCAAGGGTGTGGGCGGCACCCGCAACTGCGACTGGTGGTTCACCGACGAGGCCGTGTTGATCGACACCGCGGGTCGTTACACCACCCAGGAGTCCGATGCCCAGACCGATGCGGCCGCCTGGGAGGGCTTCTTGTCGTTGCTGCGCAAGACCCGCCCGCGCCGTCCCATCAACGGCGTGATGCTCACCGTCAACGTGCAGGACCTGCTGCAGCAAAGCCCGCAGGAGCGGGTGGAGCACGCGGCCAAGCTGCGTGCGCGCATCCAGGAACTGCACACCAAGCTGGGCGTGCGCCCACCCGTGTACGTGCTGGTGACCAAGGCCGACTTGATCGCCGGCTTCAACGAATGCTTCGAGCCCCTGGGCCAGGAAGAGCGCGAGCAGGTCTGGGGCTTCAGCTTCGAGCATGAACCCGGTCAGCCCGTCGGCGAGCCCCTCAAGGCCTTTGCCCGCGAATACGAGCGTCTGGAGCAGCGCCTGCGCGAGCGCATCCTGGACCGCATGGAAGCCGAGCACGACGTGCTCAAGCGGGCGGCCATCTTTGCCTTCCCGCAGCAATTTGCCTCCATCAAGACGGTGCTGGGCGCCTTCCTGGATCAGGTCTTCACCAGCGGCGGTCAACTGGACGAAGCGGCCTTGCTGCGCGGCGTCTATTTCACCAGCGGCACGCAAGAGGGCACGCCCATCGACCGCGTGCTGGGCACCTTGGCGCGCACCTTCGGGGTGGACCGCCGTGTGTCGGCCACCATCGCCGGTCGAGGGCGCAGCTACTTCCTCAGCCGCCTGCTCAAAGAGGTGGTGTTTGCCGAGCAAGGCCTGGTCGGCATCAACCTGCGCGAAGAGCGCCGCCGCCGCACGCTGCGCATCGCGGCCATGGCCTCCATCGCGGTCTTCAGTGTGGCCCTGATCGCCGGCTGGGCCCTGAGCTTTGCGCGCAACAAGAGCTACATCGCCGATGTGGACGCCCGCCTGCCCGAGCTCAAGAAGGCCGTGGCCAGCATCCCCGCGGCCAACAACGGGGACGTGACCTCGCTGCCTCAGGTGCTCACGCAAGTGCGCGCCGCGGCCGTGCCCGCCACCTTCGCGCTGCCTGATCCCCCGCTGCTCAATGCCCTGGGCCTGTACCAGGGCCCCAAGCTGGACGCGTCGGCCCAGATCGCCTACGACCGCCTGCTGGACCATGCCTTCATGCCGCGCGTGGCCAACCGCCTGGAAGAGCGACTGCGCGCCGTCAACCGCGACAACCTGGAGCTGGCCTACGAGGCGCTCAAGGGCTACCTGATGCTCTACACGCCCGATCAGTTCGATGCCCAGGCGCTCAAGCTGTGGATCACGCTGGACTGGGATGTGAACCTGCAGGGCAGCCTCTCGCCCGAGCAGCGTCAGGCGCTCAACACCCACCTGGACGCCATGCTGGCCCGCGGCGCACCACGCCCCATCGTGCCCATGGACAAGACCCTGGTGGCCAGCGTGCGCGACATGCTGGCAGCCTACCCGCTGGAGTACCGCATCTACAGCCGCCTCAAGCGCCAGCAACTGGCCAGCGGCATCCCTGAATTCAGCGTGTCTTCGGCCGCGGGCCCTCAGGCCTCGCAGGTCTTTGAGCGCGCCAGTGGCGAGGCCCTGACCAAGGGCATCCCGGGCCTGTACACCCGAGACGGCTTCCGCAAGGCGCTGGACCCGGCCGTGCAAAAGGCCACCTTGCAACTGGCCGCCGAAGAATCCTGGGTCATGGGCATTGGCGGTGGTGCGGCCACGGCTGCCCGCCTCAAGGATGCGGCCCTGGGCCGCGAGCTGACCGACCGGGTGCGCCGCCTTTACTTTGAGGACTACATCAAGACCTGGGACGCCTACCTGGCCGACGTGCGCCTGATCCGCCTGGGCGGGCTGGAGCGCAGCCTGCAGACCGCGCGCATCCTGGCTGGCGTTGACTCGCCCCTGGCGTCCTACCTGCGGGGTGTGGCCCGCGAGACCACCCTGGTGCAGGCCCCCACGGCCACCGACACGGTGGCGGGCAAGCTCGACGCCAAGGCCGATGCCGCTCGCAAGGAGCTGGCGGCCCTGGCCGGTGGTGGGGCGCCCGCGCCCAACACCGCCGGTGCACCGGCTGGCCCGCTTGAGAAAATGGTGGACGACCACTTCCTGGCCATCCGTCGCCTGGTCGAGGGCCAACCCGCGCCCATCGACGACATCATGAAGATGTTCAACCAGGTCTACGTGCAACTGTCGGCCGTGGACGCCGCGCAAAAGAGCAAGACCGCGCCGCCGCCAGGTGGCGGTGGGGGCGACGTCAAGGCCGCTGCCGGCCTGCAGCCCGAGCCCATCCGCTCGATGCTGGAGTCCCTGGCCGATGCCGGTGCCTCGCAAAGCCGCGTGGCCGAGCGCGCCAGCCTGACCACCGAGCTCAAGCCCATCACCGACTTCTGTGCGCGGGCCGTGGCCGGGCGCTACCCGTTCTCACCCGGCTCCAAGGCCGACGTGATGCCCGAGGACTTCGGTCAGCTCTTTGGCTCGGGCGGCATGCTCGACGAGTTCTTCCAGCGCAAGCTCTTTGCCCTGGTCGACACGGGCACCAACCCCTGGTCCTTCAAGCCCCTGGCCGATGGCAGCAAACCGGTGGCCGCCGCAGCGCTGTCGGACTTCCAGCGCGCCGCCCGCATCCGTGAGGTCTTCTTCCGCGGGGGTGGCCGCACGCCGTCCTTCCGCCTGGACATCCGCGCGGTGGAGCTGGCCGATGGCCTCAAAGAGGTCACGCTTGATGTGGATGGTCAGGCCTTCAAGCTGACCGGCCCCACCAGTGCGCCCGCCAGCCTGAGCTGGCCGAGCGCCCGCGTGTCCTCGCAGGTGCGCCTGATGGGCTCGGGTTCGGCCACGCCGCTGCAGTTTGATGGCCCCTGGGCCCTGTTCCGCATGTTCGATCGCTTTGACGTGCAGCCGGTGCCCCAGCAGCCCGAGAAGTTCATTGTCACGCTCAACCTGGATGGCCGCCGCGCCCGCCTGGAGGTCACGGCCAACAGCGTCTTCAACCCCTTCCGCCTGCGCGAGATCCAGCAGTTCCGCTGCCCAGGAGCCCTCTGATGGCGGCCCCCTCACGACAGGCGGGCTGGTTCGGCAAGCTGCCGTCGCTGGGGGACTTTGCCCAGCGTCGCCTGCCGCCCGAGTTTGTGCAGGTCTGGGACGACTGGCTGGGCGCCGAGCTGGCCCGCGTGCGCATGCGCCACGACTCGGGCTGGCTGCAGGCCTACCTGGGCAGCCCGGTCTGGCGCTTTGTGTTGCTGCCCGGCACGCTGACACCGGCCGCGCCGGCCTGGGCCGGGGTGCTCATGCCTTCGGTCGACAAGGTGGGGCGCTACTTTCCGCTGACGCTGGCCGTGGAAATTGGCACCGTGCCCGATCAGGCCAAGGAGGTGGACGCCCTGCTGGCCTGGCTGCAGGACCTGGACGACGTGGCCGCCGACGCCCTGCACGAGGACTGGTCGCTGGACCAACTGGAGCAGGAGTTGCAGGGCCGCCCCGCCCCGGAGCCCCGCCCCTTTGACCCTGAG
>DAORJC010000133.1:0-8265 GCA_035438885.1 Aquabacterium sp.
GGCCTGGGTGCGCGGCAGCAACCGCACCGACGACCTGGCCCTGGCACAACTGCCCCCGCTGGAGGCCCGACTGGCCCTGGACTGGGAAGGCGGCCGCTGGTCAGCCGGTGGCCTGCTGCGCCTGGTGTCGGCGCAAAAACACTACGCGCTGGACCAGGGCAACATCGTGGGTCAGGACGTGGGCCCCACCGGCGGCTTTGGCGTGATGTCGCTGCACGGCGGCTACCGCTGGCGTGAAGGCGTGCAACTGACCGCCGGCATCGACAACCTGTTCGACAAGACCTACGCCGAATCGGTCAGCCGAGCGGGTGCCATGGTGTCCGGGTATGAGCAAACCACCCGGGTCAACGAGCCCGGTCGCACCCTGTGGGTCAAGTGGCAGTTTGCGCTGGAGTGAGTCCGCCCGTATCGTGCCTTTCCCCCTGAACGGAGGGGATGGATTGCACACACGTGATCCATCCCGCCCGCGACAATGGGCATTCACATCCACAGGGAGACGCGACACATGATCGCCAAGACATTCAAACACTGGCAGGGCCATCTGGCGGCACTCACCACCGCACTGACACTGGGCCTGACCGCCGGCAGCGCGCAAGCCGTGGACCTGCCAGCCCCTGGGTATGACGTGGATGGTTTTGCGATTTTTTATTCGTCGCTCTCCATCGCGCAAGCAGCCGACACCAACCAGCGGGTTCGTACCGGCAGCTACTATGACCTCAACAACGAGTCCGACGGGATCGCCTTTGTGAACTCGCTGGAGCCTGTGCTGGACGTCACAGGTGTCGACCTGGACAACCTGCCGGTCCCTTTCCTGAATCAGCTCGACAGCATTTCCTTGTCCGGCGCTGGCAACAGTGCCTGGCGCATAGATCTGTCCCTTCGACGCGAAGCCATCCTGAGCAACCTGGTGCTGGACATCAAGACCATGACACTGTGGGGTGACCTCCAGATCAACTTGCTGCAAGGCGTCCAGCAGACCAGCCTGATCGGCTCTCGCTCGGCCTTTCCCATCTTCAAGCTCGACGGTGGGCCCAGCGCCGGAGTCGAGTTTCGCCCCTTCTCAGCAGAATTCGACGAGCCGACCACGTCGTGGTGGCCAGAAGATGCGCCATTTGCGCTGCCCACTCAAGTGGGCCCCCTGGGTACCCTGCCTTACGCGGGTCTGCACCATTTCGCCAGCATGGGGCCAGACTCTGCACTGATCTGGTTGCCAGGCTTGCTGTTCACCCCGGAAGCCCGTGCGCTGGGCGTACCCAACTCAGCCGCGATTGGCGACATGCTGATCGCCGTCCAAGTCAGCGCCGTGCCTGAAGCCGAAACCCAGGCACTGGCCGTGATCGGCCTGCTCATGGTGGGCGCCGCCGTTCGTCGTCGCGGACGCCACCGCGGCTGACGCCTGAATCAGGCCAGGACCAGGTTGTCCCGGTGGATCATCTCGGGCTCGGTGGTGAAGCCCAGCACCGACTCGATCTCTGACGAGGCCTTGCGCGCAATCAGGCGGGCCTCGCTGCTGGCGTAGTTGGCCAGGCCGCGGGCCACGTCCTGGCCCTGGCGGTTGCGCACGGCGATCACATCGCCACGGTGGAACTCACCCACCACCTCGACCATGCCGATGGGCAGCAGGCTCTTGCCCTCATCGCGCAGCTTGACCACGGCACCATCGTCGATCACAACGGCACCACGCAGCTGCAGGTGGTCGGCCATCCATTGTTTGCGCGCGGTCAACTTGGCCGTGGCCGCAATGAACAGGGAGCCAATGGATTCGCCCTGGGTCAGGCGCACCAGCACGTCGGGCTCGCGGCCCCAGGCGATCACGGTGCTGGCACCGCTGCCCGCCGCACGCTTGGCCGCGATCACCTTGGTGATCATGCCGCCCGTGCCCACGCGAGAGCCCGCGCCACCAGCCATCAGCTCCAGCGCCGGGTCACCGGCCGTGGCCACGTCGATGAAACGGGCGTTCGGGTCCTTGCGCGGGTCGGCGCTGTACAGGCCCTTCTGGTCGGTCAGGATGACCAGGGCATCGGCGTCCACCAGGTTGGCCACCAGGGCCCCCAGGGTGTCGTTGTCACCGAACTTGATCTCGTCGGTGACAACGGTGTCGTTCTCGTTGATGACCGGCACCACCTTGTGCGACAGCAGCGTCAACAGGGTCGATCGGGCATTGAGGTAACGCTCGCGGTCGGCCAGGTCGGCGTGCGTGAGCAGCACCTGGGCGCTGCCCATGCCATGCTCGCGCAGCTTGGTCTCGTACATCTGCGCCAGGCCCATCTGGCCCACGGCAGCAGCGGCCTGCAGCTCATGGATCTCTTTGGGCCGGGTGGTCCAGCCCAGGCGTTTCATGCCCTCGGCAATGGCGCCACTGGAGACCATGATCACCTCGCGACCATCGCCCGCCAGGGCCGCCATCTGACGGCACCAGGTGCCGATGGCTTCGGCATCCACGCCCTTGCCCTCGTTCGTGACCAGGCTGGAGCCCACCTTGACGACAATGCGGCGGGCGTTCTTCAACACTTCGTTCATGGGCGTTCCTGGACGTCAGGTGGGCAAGCAGGGTTCAGCGAAAACGGGGGTCGGTGGGGTCCGGCGTGTAGGCCTTTTCTTCAGCTTCGGCCTGAGCCTTGGCGCTGGTTTTTTTGGCCACTGCTTTTTTGGCGGCGGCTTTCTTGGCTGCGACCTTCTTGGCGGCCGGCTTTTTCTTGGCCGCCACGGGCACGTCATCGGCCTTGACCGGAACCAGGGCCTCGAACTCGGCGCTCTGCTTGGCGGCGGCTTTCACGGCGGCCTTGGCCGTCACGGTCGATTCGGTCAGTGCACCGTCGGTGTCTTCGTCAAAGCGGATGTCGACCTCTTCGTGGTGCTCCTGCATGCTGGCCACGTGATCGTAGATGGCGTGCACCAGGTGCTCGCAGCCCTCGCGGGTCAGGGCCGAGATCTGATAGACCGGGCCCTTCCAGCCAAAGCGTTTGACAAAGTTGACCACGCGCTGCACGCGCTCTTCCGCGGGCACCATGTCCAGCTTGTTGAGCACCAGCCAGCGAGGCTTCTCGTACAGGGCCTCGTCATAGATCCGCAGTTCCTTGACGATGGCCTTGGCCTGCTTGACGGGATCGACTTCTTCGTCAAACGGTGCCAGGTCGACCACGTGCAGCAGCACGCGGGTGCGCTGCAGGTGACGCAGGAACAGGTGGCCCAGACCGGCGCCTTCGGAGGCGCCTTCGATCAGGCCGGGGATGTCGGCGACCACAAAGCTCTTTTCAGGGCCCACGCGTACCACACCCAGGTTGGGGTGCAGGGTCGTGAAGGGGTAGTCGGCGATCTTCGGGCGGGCATTGGAGATGGCCGTGATCAGCGTCGACTTGCCGGCGTTGGGCATGCCCAGCAGGCCGACGTCGGCCAGCACGCGCAACTCCATCTTGAGCTTGTAGGCCTGACCAGGCCAGCCCAGCGTCTTCTTGCGAGGCGCGCGGTTGGTGGCGGTCTTGAAGTGCAGGTTGCCAAAGCCACCGTCACCGCCCTTGGCCAGCAGGCGTTTTTCGCCGTGCTCGAGCAGCTCCATCATCACTTCGCCCGTTTCGAAGTCACGGATGATGGTACCCACGGGCATGCGCAGGGTGATGTCAGGACCCGCTGCGCCGAACTGGTCGGAGCCACGGCCTTGCTCGCCATTGCGGGCCTCGTGTCGACGCGCGTAGCGGTAGTCGATCAAGGTGTTGATGTTGCGGTCGGCCTCGACGTAGACGTGGCCTCCACGCCCGCCGTTGCCCCCGTTGGGGCCGCCGAAAGGAATGAACTTCTCGCGACGGAAGCTGATGCAACCGCTGCCGCCGTTGCCGGCCGCCACGTCAATCGTGGCTTCATCGACAAATTTCATGGTGATGCTGCCCTGTGGATGCCCGTCGCGGGAAAGGGTGATACGCGGCACGCCAATGAAAGCGTGCGTTTGTGAAAGCACAAAAGCCCCGGCGAGCCGGGGCTTGACACCTCAAGCCGCCCAGAAGGCGACCGGGTGGGGTGTGTGTCCGATCAGACCGGGGTCACAACCACCGTCTTGCGGTTCAAAGAACCCTTGACGGTGAAGGACACGGTGCCATCGACCAGCGCAAACAGGCTGTGGTCGCGGCCCATGCCGACGTTGGGACCTGCATGGAAGCGGGTGCCACGTTGACGCACGATGATCGAGCCAGCGGGGATCGTCTGACCACCGAAGACCTTGACGCCGAGCATTTTCGGTTGGGAGTCGCGGCCGTTCCGTGTGGAACCGCCGCCTTTTTTCTGTGCCATGGTGTAGCTCCTTGGGGCTAGGCTGGGTTTAGTAGATCAGAGCAGCCGAATCAGCCATTGACCGAGCTGATTTGCAGCTCGGTGTAGTTCTGACGGTGGCCTTGGCGCTTTTGGTAGTGCTTACGACGACGCATCTTGAAGATGCGAATCTTGTCGTGACGACCTTGCGACAGGACAGTTGCTTTGACGGTTGCGCCAGCCACCAAGGGCGTGCCGACTTTCAGTTCTGCGCCGATACCGACAGCCAGAACCTGGTCGATCACGATCTCTTGGCCAACTTCCGCAGCAATCTGTTCTACTTTAATTTTTTCGCCAGCAGCAACTTTGTATTGTTTGCCACCGGTTTTTATGACCGCGTACATGTTAAGACCTTTCAATCAATAGTTCTCTTCGCAGTTTTAAAGTGCGAAGCTTTCTATGCTACCACGATTGGGTCCGGATGTGAAGTGGGTCCGCTGATCTTCGTTCCAGGTGGCTCCGCCAGGGGCGTCAGGCGCACCCGGATCGCTCACGCCTGGCCCCGATCCCCCGCCGCCCGGCAGTTGGGGCCCCCAGCCAAAGAAGTGGGCGACGTCCTCGCGTTTGGCCATGGCGTCGGTGAAACCGAGGTGGATCAGCTCGCGGGTGAAGGACGACTCGAACAGGAGGTAGCTGGCCAGGGCCGTGCCTCGGGCGGTCTTGCCACGGCCATAGACGCCCACGGCACGCAGCATGGCACGCACGGCGGGCGGCAGCGCCCACAGGTGGCGGGCGGCAATGTCGTCGATGCGCTGCGAGGGTGCGATCACCAGGCATTCCACCGGCCGCAGGGGGGTCTGGGCCCGCGCTTCGGGCGGCAACAGCTCCAGCGTTCGGTTGATGCGCTGCAGGCGCTCGATGTCCACGGCCAGCGCATCCAGGAAGATGCTGGACATGGCATGGCCGGCAATCTGGGCCAGATTGGGGTACTCGACGATGGTCTCGCGAGGGGCGGCCGGCTCATGCAGGCGCCCGGCCCCGACCACCAGGATGCGGTCAGCCCCCAGGTGCACCGCGGGCGAAATCGGCGCGGCCTGGCGCATGGAACCATCGCCAAAATACTGAGGGTGCCCGTTGATGTCCAGCTTGACCGCCGGGAAGATGAACGGGATGGCGCTGGAGGCCATCAGGTGGTCCAGTCCGATGCTGTCACGAACGCTCACCCGCTGTGACCGCAACCAGGGCGTGATCGGCTGGGCGGTGTCGTAAAAGGTGAAGTGCTCGCCCGTGGTGTAGCTGGACGCGGTCACGGCCACGGCATCGAGCACCCCCTCGGCCAGCAACTCGCCGACGCGCGACACGCGGATGGAATCCATCAACAACTCGCGCAAGGGCTCGTTGTCCAGCAAGGAGCGCGGACGCGCGCGGCGCCAGCGGGCCAGCGCCCACCCCAGCGAGAACAGGCTCAACCACTGGGCCCCGCTGCGGATCACACCCAAAGAGTCGGCGTGGTAGATCTGCTCGCAGTGCATGTCGCGCCAGAGCTCGCCCATCTGGCGCACCGCCGCCTCGAAGTGGTCCGCCTGCGAGGCCAGCGAGATCGCATTGAGCGCCCCGGCCGAGGTGCCGCAAATGATCTTGAAGGGATTGCCGCGCTCGGTCTCGCCGCTGTCGCGGCGGATCAGCATGAGGGCCTGGAGCACGCCGACCTGGTAGGCCGCGCGCGCGCCGCCCCCCGTCAACAGCAGTGCGTTCTTGCCAGGCCGGCTCATGCGCGGGCTCCGATCACCAGCCGCAGGCGATGTCGTCAGGCTTGCCCAGGCCGTACTCGTTGCGCAGGATGCCCCAGGCCTCCTCGGCGCTTTCGACGTAACGGAACAGATTGACGTCTTCGGGACTGATCATGCCGGTCTCGACCAGGTGGTCCAGGTTGATCAGCTTGGTCCAGAAATCGCGCCCGAACAGCAGGATGGGCCGCTTGCGGCATTTGCCGGTCTGGATCAGGGTCAGGGTCTCGAAGAGTTCATCAAGCGTGCCAAAGCCGCCGGGGAAACACACCAGCGCCACCGAGCGCATCAGGAAGTGCATCTTGCGCAGCGCAAAGTAGTGGAACTGGAAGCACAGCTTGGGCGTGATGTAGGGGTTGGGTTCCTGCTCGTGTGGCAAGACGATGTTCAGGCCAATGCTCTTGCCCCCCACTTCATGGGCCCCCCGGTTGCCTGCCTCCATCACGCCAGGGCCACCACCGGTGACCACATAGATGGGCGTCTCCAGTTGTTCGGAGTGGGTCGTGACCATGCTCGCAAAGGCGCGGGCTTCTTCGTAATAGCGTGCCATGCCGACCTGGTTGGTGGCGCGGGCGACGGCGCGGTCGCGCTCAGGGCCCGCGGGCAGGGCCTCGGCCTCGGCCAGGCGAGCTCGGGCGTCGTCCATGGGCAGGATGCGCGCGCTGCCGAACATCACGATGGTCGATTGCACGTTCTCTTCGCGCTGCACCATCTCGGGCTTGAGCAGCTCCAGTTGCATGCGCACGGCACGCAGGTCCGGGTGGAGCAGGAATTCGGGGTCGGCAAAAGCCAGGTCGTAGCTGCTGTCGGGGCCTTTGTACAGCGAGGGCTTGGCCGCGTTGCGCACATCCTCCACGGCGGTGGGGAAGTTACGGGCCAGCAGTTCTTTGGGGTTGTTCATGCGTCTACCGCTTTCATGCGCGCCAAATCGGGCGCCAGATGCTTGCAGTCTGGGGGCATCGGGAACCTGGCAAAGCCAAGAAAAAACCCGGCCTGAGCCGGGTTCTTGTGCACCGAGCCCGAAGGCTGGGGATCAGCTCAGTTGGTCGCTGATCAGCTTGGTCATCTCGAACATCGAAACTTGAGCCTTCTTGAAGATGACCTTGAGCTTGTCATCGGCATTGATGTTGCGACGGTTGGCCGCATCTTGCAGGTTGTGCTTCTTGATGTATTCCCAGACCTTCTTGGTGACTTCGGTGCGGGGCAGAGGCGCCGCGCCAATCACTGCAGCCAGCGCGGGGCTGGGCGTCAGGGCCTTCATGAATGCAGCGTTGGGCGTGCGCTTGACCGCCACTTTTTTCGCCGCAGGGGCCTTCTTGGCTGCAGGAGCCGCCTTGGTTGCCGCAGCCTTCTTGGCCGGGACCTTCTTCGCAGTTGCCATGTGAATTCTCTCCATCGGGGGGGTCAAATCTGAATGTGGCCACCGGGCGTTCGCGACATGCACGTCCGATCCTCAGCGGCTCAGTGAGCACGATGGTAATGCCACTTAACGCTCAAATCCACCACAGAGAGGCCTTTGTCGCCGCTTCACATCAAAGATTTCTCAAGGAAAGCCCTCCGAGGGGTGGCAAAGGTCGAGGTTTGCCCCAGTCAGGGGCCGATTTCTGGTGTTCAATCCTGCATCCATCGTCTTCCTGTGCCTGGAGTTCTCAAGCATGTCTGCGCAAGTCACCCTCTCGCAAGCGTTCACCCTGCCCACTGGCTCGGTGGTCAAGAACCGGCTGCTCAAGTCGGCCATGAGCGAGGCCTTGGGCCGGCGCGATGGCAGCCCCACCCCGGAGTTGGCCCGTCTGTATGGCGCCTGGGCCGACGGCGGCATTGGCCTGTGCGTGACCGGCAACGTGATGATCGACCGTGCAGCGCTGGGCGAGCCCGGCAACGTGGTGATCGAAGACGACCAGCACCTGGCCGAACTCAAGACCTGGGCCCAGGCGGCCACCCGCCATGGCGCGCATTGCTGGGTGCAACTGAACCACCCGGGCAAACAATCGCCCAAGGGGCTGAACAAGGAGACGGTCTCACCCTCGGCCATCCCGTTCCGTTCGGACATGCAGGCCTTCTTTGCCACGCCCCGCGAGCTGACCGATGCCGAGGTGCGGGGCCTGATCCAGCGTTATGGCCGGGCCGCTGGCGTGGTCAAGCAGGCCGGCTTCACGGGCGTGCAGATCCATGGTGCACACGGCTACCTGGTCAGCCAGTTCCTGTCGCCGCACCACAACCGCCGCACCGACGACTGGGG
>DAORJC010000134.1:0-8246 GCA_035438885.1 Aquabacterium sp.
GCCAGCTCTTGACCACCGGCAACCAGATGCGGTCCATCTCGTCGAGGCAGTAGTTCAGGGTGTGAATGGCGCGCTTGAGCACAGAGGTATAGGCGATGTCGAACTCGTAGCCCTCGGCCTTGAGCAACTGACCCGCCGACATGGCTTGCGACACGCCCGTGGGCGTCAGATCGACGTCGACCCAGCCCGTGAAGCGGTTTTCGAGGTTCCAGGTCGATTCGCCGTGGCGAATCAGCACAAGCTTGTACATGGCAGCAGATCCGGTTGAAAGTTGACGCCCGAGCGGGGCTGAGCCTTCGATTTTATAATCGCGGTTTTGCATTGGACGCTTTTCCATGAGCTACTTGGCCGACAACTGGTATTGGATGGTCGCTGCCGCGGCTTCGGGCAGCACTTTGCTGTGGTTGCAACTCAAAGAAGGCGCCGGCGCCGGCATCACCCCGCAAGAGGCCGTGATGCTCATCAACCGTGAAAAGGCCCTGGTGGTCGACGTGTGCGAAGCGGCTGAATTTGCCCAGGGCCACATCAACGGCGCCCGCAACATCCCCCTGGCCCAACTGGCAGAAGGCAAGGGCCTGCCCGGCAAAAAACAGCAAGCCGTGGTGGTGGTTTGCGCCTCCGGCGCCCGCGCGTCCAGGGCGGCCGCCCAGCTCAAAGCCCAGGGCTACGAGAACGTGCGCGTTCTGGGCGGCGGCATGAACGCCTGGCGCACGGCCAACCTGCCTGTCAACAAAACGGTCTGACCCGGAGCCCCCACATGCAACACGTCAAGATGTACACCACGCAGGTGTGCCCGTACTGCCTGCGGGCCAAGGCCTTGCTCAAGCAGCGCGGTGTTCAGGCCATTGAAGAAATCCGCATCGACCAGGATGCCGAGCAACGCGACCACATGATGGCCATCACCGGCCGTCGCACGGTGCCGCAGATCTTCATTGGCGAGACCCACGTCGGGGGCTGTGACGACCTGATGGCCCTGGACAGCGCCGGCAAGCTCACCGCCTTGCTGGAGGGCTGAGCCGCCCCCCGGTAAACCCGGGTGGGGCCGACACCGAACTGTCAACGGGCTGGGCGATAATCCAGCCCATTTCCGCATTTTTGACTCTGCGCCAAACGCACCTAGGATCCGACCATGACCGACGAAGCCATCGCACAACCCACGTTCAACATCCAGCGCATCTACCTCAAGGACCTGTCGCTTGAGCTGCCTCACGCACCTCAGATCCTGCTGGAACAGGGCAACCCCAACGTGGACGTGCAACTGAACGTCAACGCCGAGAACGTGGTCGATGGCGTCTATGAAATCACCGTCAGCGCCACCGTGACCACCAAGGTCAACGACAAGGTCCTGTTCCTGGTCGAAGCCAAGCAAGCCGGCCTGTTCGAGATCCGCAACATCCCCGAAGACCAGTTGCAGCCCATCATCGCGATTGCCTGCCCGCAAATCGTCTACCCCTACCTGCGCTCCACCGTGGCTGACGTGATCAACCGCACCGGCTTCCCGCCTGTGCACCTGACCGAAGTCAACTTCCAGGCCATGTACCAGTCGCAACTGGACCAGCAAGCCGGTCACGCTTGAGTCAAGGCACGCCCGCATGAACGTCACCGTACTGGGTGCGGGCGCCTGGGGCACCGCGCTGGCCATCAGCGCGGCTCGCCGCCAGTCCCATGTGGTGCTCTGGGCGCGCGATGCCGCCCAGGCCCACCTGATGCAGCAACAACGCTGCAACCAGAAATACCTGGGCGAGACACCCTTCCCCCACACCCTGTCCGTCACATCCGACTGGGACGCAGCCCTGGCCCACGTGGGCCAATCGGGCCTGCTGGTGGTGGGCACGCCCATGGCGGCGCTGGCCGACATGCTCACCCGTGTGCCCGCCCACGTGCCGGTGTTGTGGCTGTGCAAGGGGTTTGAAAAGACATCCGGCCGACTGGGCCACGAGATCGCCCAGGCCGTGCGCCCCCACGGGCTCAGCGGCGTGCTCTCAGGCCCCAGCTTTGCCATCGAAGTGGCCAAAGGCAAGCCCACCGCCCTGGTGGCCGCCAGCGACAACCCGGAGCTGGCCGGCTGGGCCGTGGATGCCTTTCACAGCGACAGCTTGCGCGTCTACACCTCCAGCGACCCGGTCGGGGTCGAGGTCGGTGGCGCCGTCAAGAACGTGCTGGCCATTGCCACCGGCATTGCCGACGGGCTGGACCTGGGCCTCAATGCCCGCGCCGCCCTGATCACCCGGGGTCTGGCCGAAATGACCCGCCTGGGCCTGGCCCTGGGCGCCCGCGCCGACACCTTCATGGGCCTGTCGGGCCTGGGCGATCTGGTGCTGACGGCCACCGGGCACCTCTCACGCAACCGCAGCGTGGGCCTGCAACTGGCCCAAGGCAAGGACCTGCCCACCATCCTGAGCGAACTGGGGCATGTCTCTGAGGGCGTCTACAGCGCCGCCACGGTGCTGCAACGGGCCCAAGCCCTGGGGGTGGCCATGCCCATCACCGAAGCCGTGGTGCAGGTGCTGGAGGGCCGCCTGCCGGCCCGCCAGGCCGTGCAGGCCCTGATGGCCCGCGAGTCACGCTCGGAACACTGAGCCACTCGGGCTCACACCGCGCCCGCAAACCCGTTCTGACGCCAGGCCTCGAACACGGCCACGGCCACGGCGTTGCTCAGGTTCAGGCTGCGCTGATCGGCCAGCATGGGCAGGCGCACGCGCTGCGCCAGAGGAAACTGCTCACGCAGGGCCTCATCCAGCCCCCGCGTCTCGCACCCGAACACGAACCAGTCGCCGGGCTGACAGGCCACCTCGGTCAAGGGGCGGCTGCCTCGGGTGGTGAAGGCCATCATGCGTTGCCGGTCCGGCTGCTGATCGGCCAGGAACGCATCCCAACTGGCATGGCGACGCACGGCGGCGTACTCGTGGTAATCCAGCCCTGCGCGGCGCAGGAGCTTGTCATCCATCGAGAACCCCAGCGGCTCGATCAGGTGCAGCTCGCACCCGGTGTTGGCCGCCAGGCGGATCACATTGCCCGTGTTGGGCGGGATTTCAGGGTGGACCAGGACGATGCGGAACATGGGGGCGCATTCTAGGCGCTTGCCCACCACCCCTTCAGCGCGCCACGCTGGAGGCCTGCTTGAACGCCGTGATGGCCTGGTTGCGCAAGGTGTTGAGCAGCTTGAGCTGCTCCTGATCCACTTCCAGGGAGTCGGGGCTGGGCTTGTCGGCGTAGATCATGCCCATCACGTAGTCCTGTCCCTGCTTTTTCATGATCAGGGGCAGCAGCAGGAAGGTCGGTGCCTGGATCCGGTCGCGAAACCAGTCCGGCAGTCGGGTGACCACATTGTCCGCCGCGGCATTGCGGATCAGGGTGTCCACGCCCTTGATGCACGCGGCCGAGAACAGGTGTGGCATCTGCCCCTTGCCCACTTCCAGCGGAATCTTGAACACGCCCTTGATCTGCTCGGCCCCCTCGCCCAGCGCGATGCGACCCACCAGTTGCGAGGTGCGCGCGTCGCGCAGGCAAAACACCACCCGCTGGCAATCCAGGGCCCGCAACACGGTCTCCAGGATCATCTGCAGCACCTCGGGCAGGCGGAAGTCGCCCACCAGGGTGTTGGCCACGTCCTGGATGCCGTTGTGAAGCACGCGAACCGGGTCCACCACGGCGGGCGTCATGCCCGGCAGTTCGATGAATTCGGCAAAGTCTGTGGGGGCCACATCCACCTGCACGTCCTGGCCCAGCCCCAGGCTCTCGGCGCTGGTCATGCCTTCGGTCTCGGGGTTGGGGGCATCGACGTAGTAGTGGTCCAGCAAACGCTCGGCAGGATCCCCCGGCTGCACGTTCATGGAGATGGCACTGGTCAGCTCCGACAGCTTCTTGCGGGCCCGGAAGGCCGCCTCGCTGACGGCCCCTTTGGGCAGATCCAGCGCGCCGGCGTATTGCCGCTCCAGGGCCTCCAGGTGTTTGCCCAGCTCGGTCGGGTCCACCGTGAGCATGGTGCGCGAGAGCTCACAGGACAGGCTGGTCAGCCAGGCCGTCCGATCCGCGTGGGTCGCCAGAGAGCGCAGAGGGACCGACCCCTTGGGCGCCCGCATGTGGCCCAGGATCTCGGCCGGGAGGCCCCATTCCTTGCCAATGGCCTGTCCCAGGTCATCAAAATCGATGCCCAGCACCCGCTTGGCCGCCACCTCGTCAGAGATCTTCTGGGGGGCCTCACGGATGAGGTCGCGAATCTGCGTGGCCTCTTCCGGCAGGTAGTACTCCACCAGCAGGCGCCCCAGGTTGCGAAACATGGACGCCACAAAGGCTTCTTCGGCCACCCGGGGGTTGACGCACAACTCACCGGCCAGCGTGCCGGCCATGATCGTGCGCAGGAACTCGCCCTGCAGCTGACGCGCATGGTGCTTGTCCTCCATGTGCTCGACCAGCATCAGGGACAAGGCCACGTTGCGGATGCCCGCCATGCCCACCAGCGCCACCGCACGCGAGACGGTGGACACAGGGTCCATGCCGGCATTGCGAAACCGCGCCGAGTTGACCACCCGCAGCAACTTTTGCGTCAGGGCCACATCCTTGAGCAGCTCGTCGCACAGGATGTTGATGTTCTCGGTGTCAGAGACCGACAGGGACTGGATCCGTGTCACCGACGACGCAAGCGCCGGAAAGTCCGTCTTCTGGCGCATGCGGCGCATCAGGTAGTCCAGCGTGACGCTGGCGTCTTCCTTCGGGGAGGCGGCAAGGGTGGGTGGCATGGGGCAATTGCAACATTGATCGATGGCGACCTGCGTCCGGAAATGATGGATTTCAGGCGCCCTTCAGTGACTTTACACAGTTCTTTACGTGGCCACCACACCCCCTTTACCCGGGGGGTACACGATCGCATCATGTGAGGGGGCATCCCGCCCCGCTCACACCCAAAGGAGCAAGCACAATGACCCATTCTTCCCTGATGTCCACACGCACGGTCCGCTGGATGGCAGGCGCCGTCGTGGTCGCTGGCGGCCTGATGGCCACCGTCTCCGGCATGAACGCCTGGGCGGCTTTACCCGCTGCAACTGCGGCATCGGCCGCGGCCCCAGCCGCCAGTGCACCACAGGGTGCCCCCCACGGCATGCGTCATGGCGGCAAGCACCACCACGGTCATCACCGTCATCAAGACATGAAGGGCGCCCAGAAGATGGGCGGCCCGATGATGATGATGGGCGGCGCCTTCTTCCCCATGGGCGGTCGCGGCATGGAGCGCATGCTGGACGACATCAAGGCCACCGATGCCCAACGCACCCAGATCAAGCAGATCGCCGACGCGGCGCGCACGGACATGGCCAAGCTGCACGCCGATCACCGCCAGTTGCATCCACAAGTCATGTCCCTGCTGACCCAGCCCAAGATTGATGCGGCAGCCGCTGAAAAACTGCGCCAGCAAATGCTCGCACACCATGACACCGTGAGCAAACGCATGATGACCGCCATGCTGGAGACCGCCCAGGTCCTGACCCCGGAGCAACGCAGCCAGCTGGCGCAAAAGCTCAAAGCCCGTCAGGAACGCCAGGAACGCCAGGAACGCCAGGAACATCGTGAAGGACGCCACAATGGTCGACATGAGTGAGCACATCCTGATGATCGACGACGACCTGCGGCTCAGTGCCATGGTCGCCGATTACCTGCGCAGCCACGGCTACCTGGTGACCACGGCGCCCAGCCTGGCTGCCGGGCGTGAGCAACTGGCCCGCCAGACCTGCGATGCCCTGGTGCTGGACCTGATGCTGCCTGACGGCGACGGTCTGGACATGTGTCGCGAGTTGCGCGGCTCGCCGCGCACCCGCAACCTGCCGCTGCTCATGCTCAGCGCCCGGGGCGAGCCCACCGATCGGATCGTGGGTCTGGAGGTCGGCGCCGACGACTACCTGCCCAAGCCGTTCGAGCCCCGCGAGTTGCTGGCCCGAATCCGCGCGCTGCTGCGCCGCAGCGCCACCAGCCAGGTCGACGAGGACGTCTGGCGATTCGGGCAACTCGAGATCGACAACGGGCTGCGCCAGGCGCGGGTGGGTGGCACCTCCTGCGACCTGACGTCCTACCAGTTCGACCTGCTGACCGTGCTGGCGCGCAACCCCGGGCGGGTCATGAGCCGCGACCAGATCATGGACTCGCTCAAGGGACACCCGCTGGAGGCCTTTGACCGCTCCATCGACGTGCACATCTCGCGCATTCGCGCGGCCATCGAATCGGACCCCAAGAATCCGCAGCGCATCCTCACCGTTCGCGGCGTGGGCTACGTGTTTGCCAAGAAGCAAGACGCTGAATGAAGACCCTGGCGCTGCGGATCTACCTGGCCGTCATGGCCGTGCTCCTGTTGTTTGCGCTGGTCACCGGCTGGCTGGCGCAACGCAACCTGGAGCGCGAGGTCCAGCACTTCCAGGCCCAGAGCGCCACCACCGAACGCACGGTGGCCTGGGGCGCGCTGATTGAAAACAGCCTGCCCGGTGCCGATGCCCCGGAAGCGCTGCAACGCGACGCTTTGCTGGACTGGTCGCAGCGCCTGCGCCTGCCGATGGCGCTGGACGATGCCCAGGGCCGGCGCATCGCCACCTCGCCCGTGATGACCGAGCGGCTGGAGCGCTGGCCCGAACTGGCCGAGCGTCTGCAAAATGCCCCGTTGTCCGATGGCCGCCGCGTCTGGATCCTGCGTGGCGGTGGCCCCCCCCGCATGATGGGTCCGGAAATGCCCGGCGCGCCTCACCGCATGGACGGTCGCTCCCCGGTCCCCCCGCGTGAGGATCCCTGGCTCAGCCCCATGGCCCATTGGCTGCCACCGGGCTGGGCCCGCGGTGCCCCCGCCCTGGCCATCATGCTGGTGCTGGTCTTTGCAGCCGTGTCCGTGGCCGCCTGGCCCGTGGCAGGTCGCCTGACCCGGCGACTCAAGGCCCTGACACAAGGCGTCGAACGGTTTGGTCAAGGCCAGCTCTCGCACCGAGTGAACGTCGAAGGCCAGGACGAAGTGGCCGATCTGGCCCGCAGCTTCAACCAGGCGGCCCAGCGCATCGAAGAGCTGGTCACGGCCCACCGCAGCCTGCTGGCCAACGCCAGCCATGAGCTGCGCTCGCCTCTGGCCCGCATGAAGATGGCCGTCTCCATGATGGCCGATGCCACCCCGGAGCGGGCGCAGCGGCTCACGCAAGAAATCCACGAAGACATCCGCGAGCTCGATGAACTGGTCGAAGAGGTGTTGCTGGCCAGTCGGCTCGATGCCCGCCCCAACCTGGACCGCCACCCCGTGGACCTGCTCGGCCTGCTGATCGAAGAAGCCCAACGCACCGGCGCCGAAGTGCACGCAGGCCCTGAGGCCACCGGTTTGAATTTGGAGGCCGATGATCGCCTGCTCAGGCGCGCGGTGCGCAACCTGCTGGAAAACGCCCGCCGCTATGGCCGATCAGGATCCGGCGATGCCCAGGTCGACGCACGCCTGCACATCTCGCCCCACCAGGTCGACATTGCCATTGAGGATCGGGGGCCCGGTGTGCCACCCGACCAGCAGGATCGGATCTTCGAGCCCTTCTACCGCCTGCCCGGTCATGCCGAACACGCGGGCGGTGTGGGCCTGGGGCTGAGCCTGGTGCGCCAGATTGTCCAGCGCCACGGCGGCAAGGTTCGCTGCGAAGCCCGCGAAGGCGGGGGCAGCCGCTTTGTGATCAGTCTGCCGCGCTGAGTTTCAGACCGGGTATTCAGACCTGGTAATAGGCCCGGTACCAATCGGCAAAGTGCTTGACGCCATCCAACACCGAGGTTGTGGGATGCACCCCCGTCCAGGCCTCCAGGCGCGAGGTGTCGGCAAACGTGGCCACCACATCGCCCGGCTGCATGGGCTGGAACTTCTTGACAGCCTCTTGCCCCAGGGTTTTTTCAAGTGCCCCGATGAAGTCCATCAAGGCCACCGGCTCGCTGTTGCCGATGTTGAACACGCGGTAAGGCGCCCAGGACGATGACGAGTTCGGCTGCTCGCGGTTGAACGTCTCGTCTCCCGCGGGGATGCGATCGAGCGTGGCCACCACCCCCTCGACGATGTCGTCGATGTAGGTGAAATCACGGCGCATCTGGCCATGGTTGAAGACCTTGATGGCCTCGCCCGCCAGGATGGCCCGCGTGAACAGCATGGGCGCCATGTCAGGACGCCCCCAGGGGCCATACACCGTGAAAAACCGCAAGCCCGTGGTCGGCAGGCCATACAGGTGGCTGTAGGTGTGCGCCATCAGCTCGTTGGCCTT
>DAORJC010000135.1:0-8126 GCA_035438885.1 Aquabacterium sp.
CGGCAAATTCAGATGCCGGGGTTTTTTGAAGCCCTTTCGGCCCGGACCCAGTCTCTGGTCGACGGCCTGACTCAAGCGGCGCAGGCCGCCGGCGTGCCCTTCAGGGGCGATTGCCAGGGCGGCATGTTCGGCTTTTTCTTTGCTGACCACCTGCCGCAGAACTACCCGGCCGTCATGGCGACCGACCAGGCGCGCTTCAACCGCTTCTTCCACCAGATGCTGGATGCCGGCGTTTACCTCGCCCCTGCCATGTACGAGGCCGGCTTTGTGAGTGCTGCGCACACAGAAGATGACATACGTCACACTTGTGAGTCGGCTGCACGGGCTTTTGCCTCCTGAACACCCGATTTCAGGGCTCACAAACCCCAATTTCGGTTTGCACGGACTCAAGGCATCCTTGAGTCCAATCAAGCACGCCAGCCACACCACCACATCATGATTCGCCGCCTCCGCCGTACCATGGTCTCCGTCCTCCTGGCGTCATCCCTGGTGATGCTCAGCGCCTGTACCGAGCCAGCCGCCCCAGCCACCCCCCCCACGCCCGAGACCGCCGCGCGCTTCCTCAGTCAGGCCACGTTCGGCCCGACCAAGGCCAGCATCGACCGACTGGTGGCGCTGGGCTATGAAGAGTGGATGAACGAGCAGTTCGCCGCAGTGCCCCAGGAAAGCCACTGGGCCTACCAGGACCGGGGCGGCCCCCCCGATTGTTACTACTGTGCATCGGTCGACGCCTGGGCTTCCATTGAGAGCGTCTGGTATCAGGCCATTCAGGGCAATGACCAGTTGCGCCAACGCGTGACGCTGGCCCTGTCCGAGATTTTCGTGATCAGCGCCAACACCGATGCCGTGTTGTTCCATCGCTCGGATGCCCTGTCTGGCTACATGGACATGCTGTCGGCCAACGCCTTTGGCAACTACCGCACGCTGCTGGAGAACGTGACCCTGAGCCCCGCCATGGGCCATTACCTGTCTCACCTGCAGAACGAAAAAGAAAACCCGGCCACAGGCCGCCTCCCGGACGAGAACTATGCCCGCGAGGTCATGCAGTTGTTTTCCATCGGCAAGTGGATGCTCAACATCGACGGCACCCGCATGAAGGACGCCAACGGCCAGGACATCCCGACCTACGGTCAGGACGAGGTGATGGGCACGGCGCGTGCGCTGACTGGCTGGAGCTGGGCCGGCCCGGACACCTCGGACATCCGCTGGAGAGGAGACCTCGACAACGGCGTCCCCACCCGTGACTGGATCAAGCCGATGCAGCCCTATGACAGCTACCACTCCCAACTGGAGGCCAAGATTGTCTCCGGGGTGGTCATCCCGGCCGGCACCAGCACGCGGGAGAGCCTGCGCATCGTGCTGGACACCCTGTTCAACCACCCGAACACGGGCCCCTTCCTGGCCACACAACTGATCAAGAAGCTGACCACCAGCAACCCATCGCCAGAGTACGTGGCTCGCGTGGCCAAGGTGTTCAACAGCAACAAAAATGGCGTACGTGGCGACCTGCGCTCCGTCGTCCGTGCGGTGCTGTTCGACCCCGAAGTCTGGGACGGCACGCACCTGACCAACCCGAACTGGGGCAAGGCCAAGGAGCCGATCGTCAAGGTGGCCACACTGCTCCGTGCGCTGGACTGCAAGGCGCCCAGCAAGGTCTTCCAGTTGCAATCGATTCAGTCGGACGACTATGACATCGGTCAGATGCCGTTGATGGCCAACTCGGTGTTCAATTTCTTCCAGCCCGATTTCGCGCCGGCTGGCGAGATTGCTGCGGCAGGCCTGACAGGCCCGGAGTTCCAGGTGATCAACAACAACACCTTGATTGGTTTCATGAACTTCACCCACTACCTGCTGGACTATGGCTTGTATGGTGGCGACGACCAGAACACCCTGAATTGCGACTTCACCAAATATGCTGGGCTGGCTGGTGATGGCACGGCCCTGGCGAAAGCGCTGGCAAGAGACCTGATGGGGGTCCCCCTGCAGGCTGCGGTCGAGCAAAGCATTGCCGCCACCGTTCAGACCATTCCCGCCAGCAACGCTCAAGGCCGAGTGAAGGCCGCCTTGATGATGCTGACTGCCTCCCCTGACTTCAACATCCAGCGCTGATCACCCCGAGGTACACCCCATGCTGAGACGCGACGTATTGAAATTCATGGGCCATGGCGCAGCCGGCCTGGGCCTGAGCACCTTCCAGGCGTCCTTCAATGCAGCCCAGGCTGCCGAAGGGGACGACTACAAGGCGCTGGTCTGCATCTTCCTGTTTGGCGGCAACGACCAGGCCAACACCATCGTGCCCACAGGCACCAGCGCCTATCAGAGCTACGCCAATGCCCGTCCCTCGCTGGCACTGCCGGTGGCCGGACTCAAACCGTTGACGGGTACCGCCCTCGGCCTCCATCCGTCACTCGGTGGCATCCAGACCTTGTTCAACCAGGGCAAGGCCGCCGTGGTGGCCAATGTGGGCCCCATGGTCCAGCCCATCACCAAGGCTCAGTGGAACAAGGGCAACCCCACGGTCGCCGTTCCTCGGCAGTTGTTTTCTCACTCGGATCAGGCCGCCACCTGGCAGACCGCTTCGCCCTCTGCACCATCCCGCACGGGCTGGCTGGGCCGGATCAGCGATCACATCGGTCCGCAGTTCAACGCTGGCAGCAGCGCACCCTTCGTCATTTCAGCCGGCGCGTCCAACATCCTGACCGTGGGCAACGGGGTCGAACCCTTCCAGGTTTCTGCGTTTGGCGCAGCCAGCGCCGCCATGCGTCAGAATCTGTTTGGCGCCACCCGAGCCAATGCCGCCACCAGTGAAATGGTGGGCGCCGGCGGTGACAACCTGCTGATGCGCCAATGGTCCAAGGTCGGCACACTCGCGCTGGACACATCTTCCACGGTCAACAACGCACTGAACGCTGCCTCGGTCAGCACGCCGTTTCCGGCCACCAGCATTGGCCGTCAACTCAGCGTGATCGCCAAGATGATCGCCGCGCGCTCCCGCTTGGGTCTGCGCCGGCAGGTCTTCTTTGCCAGCATGATCGGCTTCGATCAGCACGACAACCTGCTCTACAACCACGGCAACAACCTGACCATGCTCAACGACGCGGTCAAGGCGTTCTACGACGCGACCGTCGCCCTGGGGGTGAGCAACCAGGTGACCACCTTCACAGGTTCGGATTTTGGTCGCGCCCTGCAGTCCAACGGCAAGGGCTCGGACCACGGCTGGGGCAGCCACCACTTCGTGATCGGTGGCGGCGTCAAAGGCGGATCCATCTACGGTCAGTTCCCGACCGTGGCACTGGGCACGGCCGAAGACGCAGGCCAAGGTCGCCTGATTCCAACCATCGCCACTGACCAGTACGCTGGCACTCTGGCCAAGTGGTTTGGTGCCGACGCCTCGGCGCTGGCCTCTGCCTTGCCCAACCTGGGCAACTTCTCGTCGCAGGATCTGGGCTTCCTGGCCTGATCGTTGGCGCATGACGCGCGGGGGGGGCCTCTGCCCCCCGCTAGAATCGGCCCATGCACATTCACATCCTCGGCATTTGCGGCACCTTCATGGGTGGCGTGGCCGCTCTGGCCCGGGAAGCCGGCTTCAAGGTCACCGGCTGCGACGCCGGCGTCTACCCGCCCATGAGCGATCAATTGCGCTCACTGGGCATCGAACTGATCGAAGGCTACACACCTGACCAGCTCGAGCTCAAGCCAGACCTCTTTGTCATCGGCAACGTGGTCTCGCGTGGCAATGCCTTGATGGAAGCCATCCTCGACGCCGGCCTGCCCTACACCAGCGGCCCCCAGTGGCTGGCCGAGCATGTGCTGCAAGGCCGCCATGTGCTGGCCGTGGCCGGCACGCACGGCAAGACCACCACCACCTCGATGCTGACCTGGATCCTGGAAGCGGCGGGCCAACAGCCCGGCTTTCTGATCGGCGGCGTCCCCGAGAACTTTGGCGTCTCGGCACGCCTGGGCCGCACGGATGCGGCCACGCGGCCTGAAACAGGTCATCCCTTCGTGATCGAAGCGGACGAGTACGACACGGCTTTTTTCGACAAGCGCAGCAAGTTCGTGCACTACCGCCCCCGCACGGCGGTGCTCAACAACCTGGAGTTTGACCACGCCGACATCTTCGAGAACCTGGCGGCAATCGAAACCCAGTTCCACCACCTCGTGCGCACCGTACCTCGCAAGGGCCGCCTGGTCTGCAATGGGCGGGAGGAAGCACTGCAACGCGTGCTGGCGCGCGGCAGCTGGAGCGACATCGCTCACTTTGGCGTGCGTGGTGATGTGCCAGGCTTCCGGGCGCGCGGAGAACCTCACGCCTTTGATGTGCTCAAGGCCGGCGTGCTGGTGGGTCGGGTTGAATGGTCCCTGATGGGTGAGCACAACCAGCTCAATGCCCTGGCCGCGATTGCCGCGGCCGAGCACGTGGGCATCTCTCCAGCCGTGGCCTGCGAAGCCCTGGGGCGCTTTGCCAACGTCAAACGCCGACTGGAACTGCGCGGCCAGGTTCGCGACATCACGGTCTACGACGACTTTGCACACCACCCCACCGCCATCCGCACCACGCTGGATGGCCTGCGCCGCAGGCTGTCACCGGATCATCGCATCCTGGCCGTGTTCGAGCCCCGATCCAACACCATGAAACTGGGCACCATGAAGGCCCTGCTGCCCTGGTCACTGGAAGATGCTGACCTGGCTTTCTGCCACAGCGGCGGCCTGGGCTGGGATGCCCACGAGGCACTGGCTGAGATGGGAGACCGCGCCGTGGTGGCCGATTCGATCGACATCCTGGTGAGCAAGGTCGTCAAGGCCGCGCGCCCGGGTGATCAGATCCTGTGCATGAGCAATGGCGGCTTTGGCGGCATCCACGACAAGCTGCTCAAGGCCCTGGCCTGATCATCGTCGGGCCAGTTGCTCCTCGCGAGCCTCGAACTCGAACAGATCCACCCGGTCGGTGATCAAACCGTCCAGGCCGGCCTTCCAGAGGATCTCGGCCCGCTCCGGCGCATTGACCGTGTATGTCAACACCCTCAGCCCCGCGGCATGGGCCTGAGCGATGACCGCCTGATCGAGCATGGCATGGTGTGGCACCACGGCCACGCAACCCAGCGCACGAGCCTCGTCCAGCCAGGTGGCACGGGGCTCCTCCAGCAACAGCGCCCGCGGCAGATCAGGCGCCGCCGCCTGGGCCGCCTGCAATGCAGGCACCTGGAATGAACTGAGCAGCGGCTGCACCGATTGGCCCGCCCACAGGCGACTGACGGCCAGCGCCACTGCCTGCCCGGTCTCGGCCTCCTGCCCGGGGTTGGGCTTGATCTCCAGGTTCACCATCAGGTGGTGGGCCTGCAACCAGGCTGCCAGGTCCTCCAGACGCAGCAGGGGTTCACCCGCGTAGGCCGCGCTGAACCAACTGCCCGCGTCCAGGCGTGCCAAGCTGGCCCAGCTCAGGTCACGGGCCAGCCCCTGCCCGGATGTCGTCCGGGCCACATCCGCGTCGTGCAGAAGGAACAGTTGCCCGTCGGCGCTGAGCTTGACGTCGCACTCGAACATGCAAAACCCGTGGGACTGACCCAGCTTGAAGGCCGCCAGGGTGTTCTCCGGCGCCAGTTTGCCCGCGCCACGGTGCGCCACCCAGCGGGGATAGGGCCAGCTTGTCAGGGACATGTTCGCGCTCGCAGGAGTGTGCAGACCGTCAGGATAAGGGCACGCGAAGGTGCCCACACCCCCATCAGGGCATGGGGGGTGCGGTAAAATCCCACCTCAGGCGCGAAAACCCGACTTTCCAGCGTGCCTGGGTGCTGACTTTCAGCCCCGGGTGCTTTGATCTTTCCTCAAACACGGGACCCATCGCGCTTGGCGACCTCATGAACGCACCCAACGAGCTGACCCACATGACCGCCCAGGTCGCCGACGCACATGGCGACGGCCAACCTCGCCTGCGCGAGATCCCCTACAACTACACCTCTTTCTCGGACCGCGAGATCGTGCAGCGCCTGCTGGGCCAGCGCGCCTGGGAGGTCCTCAGTCTGTTGCGCACCGAGCGCCAGACCGGACGCTCTGCCCGCATGCTCTACGAAGTGCTGGGCGATGTCTGGGTGGTGCAGCGCAACCCCTACCTGCAAGATGATTTGCTGGACAACCCCAAGCGACGCAGCCAGCTGATCGAAGCCCTGCACCACCGCCTGGGCGAAGTCGACAAGCGACGCCAGCCTTCCGGGCAATCGGGCACCGACGCCAGCCGCGATCAACTGGTTGCCGAGTTGCTGCAAGCCGCCCGCTTGGCCGTGGACCGCTTTGCCGCCAACTTCGACCAGGTCAGTGCGCTGCGTGAGCGGGCCACCAAGGTGCTGCGCAAGGTCACCAAGCACGACAACATCAAGTTCGATGGCCTCAGCCGCGTCTCGCACGTGACCGACGCCACCGACTGGCGCGTGGAATACCCCTTTGTGGTCCTGACCCCGGACACCGAAGAAGAAATGGCCGCCCTGGTCAAGGGCTGCGTCGAACTGGGCCTGACCATCATCCCGCGTGGGGGTGGCACCGGCTACACCGGTGGCGCCGTGCCCCTGACCTGGAAGAGCGCGGTCATCAACACCGAAAAGCTCGAGCAGATGACCGAAGTCGAAATGGTCAATCTGCCGGGTGTGGACCACCCTGTGGCCACGGTCTGGACAGGCGCAGGCGTGGTCACGCAGCGTGTGGCCGATGCGGCCGAGCGCGCAGGCTTCGTGTTTGCCGTGGACCCGACCTCGGCCGAGGCCTCGTGCATTGGCGGCAACATCGCCATGAACGCCGGCGGCAAAAAGGCGGTGCTCTGGGGCACGGCCCTGGACAACCTGGCCAGCTGGCGCATGGTCACGCCCGACGCCAAATGGCTGGAGGTGGTGCGCCTGGACCACAACCTGGGCAAGATCCACGACATCCCGATGGCCAGCTTCGAGCTGCGCTATTTCGAAGCCGATGGCAAGACGCCCATCCGCACCGAGCGGCTGGACATCCCTGGCCGCACCTTCCGCAAGGAAGGCCTGGGCAAAGACGTCACCGACAAGTTCCTTGCGGGCCTGCCCGGCATCCAGAAAGAAGGCTGTGATGGCCTGATCACCAGCGCCCGCTGGGTGGTGCACCGCATGCCCAAGCACGTGCGCACGGTGTGCCTGGAGTTCTTTGGCAACCCCAAGAACTGCGTGCCGTCGATCGTCGAGATCAAGGACTTCATGTTCAAGGAGATGGCGCAGCCCGGCGGCGCCATCCTGGCCGGCCTGGAGCACCTGGACGACCGCTACCTCAAGGCCGTCGGCTACGCCACCAAGAGCAAGCGCAATGTGGGCGGCAATGGCCTGCCCAAGATGGTGCTGATCGGCGACATCGTCGGTGACGATGAAGACCGCGTGGCACGCGCCACCAGCGAAGTCATCCGCCTGGCCAATGGCCGCTCGGGCGAAGGCTTTGTGGCCGTGAGCTCGGACGCCCGCAAGAAGTTCTGGGCCGACCGCAAGCGCACCGCCGCCATTGCCAAGCACACCAACGCCTTCAAGGTCAACGAAGACGTCGTGATCCCGCTGCCTCGCATGGGCGAGTACACGCTGGGCATCGAGCGCATCAACATCGAACTGAGCCTGCGCAACAAGCTGGCCCTGGTCGGTGCGCTGGACACCTTCTTTGCCAACGACACCGCGCACATCGCCAGCTTCATCGGCAAGACCGATGACCCAAGCGAGTTGCCCAGCACCGAGCAGTTGCAAGAGAAAGTTCAGTCGGCGCAGGCCCTGCTCAAGCTGGTGCGTGAGCGCTGGCAGTTCCTGTACGACCACCTGGACACCCCTCTGGCCCAGGTCAGCGACCACCTGGTGGCGCTGGGCTACGAGCAGCACATCAACGGCAAGCACGAGGTCGAGAAAGACGACACCGTCTTCAACCTGCTGCAGACCTGGGCCCTCAAGGTGGGCTGGAGGCGAGAGATCCGCGACGAGCTGAGCAAGCTGTTCAACGGCGCGGCCATGGCCCCCGTGCTGGACGAGCTCAAGCGCATCCACAAGCAGGTGCTGCGTGGCCGCGTCTGGGTGGCCCTGCACATGCACGCCGGCGACGGCAACGTGCACACCAACATCCCCGTCAACAGCGACAACTACGAG
>DAORJC010000136.1:0-8119 GCA_035438885.1 Aquabacterium sp.
CTGCACGGTGTGCATCGAGGCCTTCCGCCTGCTCAGCATCTACCTCAAGCCGGTGCTGCCTGCGCTGGTGGGCCAGGTCGAGTCTTTCCTGAAGGTCGATGCCTTGAACATGGCAGACGCGGGCCGCCTGCTGGGTGCCCACGTCATTGGCGACTACAAGCACCTGATGCAGCGCGTGGACCCCAAGATGCTGGATGCCTTGTTCGAGCCACCGGCCGAGCCCGTGGTCGAGGCCCCCAAGCCCGGCGGCGAAGACATCGCCCCCGCGATCACCATCGACGACTTCACCAAGATCGACCTGCGCGTGGCCTTGATCGTCAACGCCGAGCATGTGGAGGGCAGCACCAAGCTGCTGCGCCTGACGCTGGATGTGGGCGAGGGCCGCACCCGCAATGTCTTCAGTGGCATCAAGGAGGCCTACCGGCCCGAGGACCTGATTGGCAAGCACACCGTGATGGTGGCCAACCTGGCGCCGCGCAAGATGAAGTTTGGCGTCAGCGAAGGCATGGTGCTGGCCGCCTCGCATGCCGATGAAAAGGGCACGCCGGGCATCTATGTGCTCGAACCCCTGGCGGGCGCTCAGCCCGGCATGCGCATTCGCTGATCAGGCCTGCAAGGCGGACAACAGGTCCAGGGCCCAGGCGCTGGTCTGGGGTGCGCGGGCCAGGTCTTGCGCCGCGTGGGTGGCGGGCTCGGACGGTTGCGCGTTGGCCTGGGTCGACGTGGTCGCCTGGACCTGGCTCAGCGCCTGTTGCACCGCCTGTTGCAGTTGGGCGTGCTGCGCCCAGAAGTTCTCGGGCAATGACGCCCGCACCGCGCTGGATGCGCTGGCGCCTTGGCTCAGCGCCTCCATGGCCTGGAGCCAGGCGACCAGGGCGTCGGGCCAGCCGGGTCTGGCCTGGGCCACCTCGGCCCAGTTGCCCGCGGCCGCATCCAGGCAAGCCGACAGGCCGCGGCGGACTGCCTGGGGCGACCAGGCCTCCGACCCCGGTGCAGGCACCGACGCTTCAGGCCAGACCTCTTTCAACACGATCACTTCCGTGACCGTGTCTTGCCCGCTGGCCTGGGCCCGGGCCAGTCGCGTGCCCTTCATGGCCTTGGACTGCACGTCCAGCCAAAGGCCGTGAGGCTCGATCCATGATCGCGCCAGGTCGATCAGGGCCTGGGCATCGCCGTCGGCCAGCTCGAACTCCAGTTCGGCCAGCGGTGACTGCAAGGTCCCCGCCATCAAATCGCCCTGGTCCAGGCAGATCAGCACCTGACCACGTGGCCCCTGGTGCAAGGCCTGCAGGCGCTCGAACCGGGTCTCGTACAGGGCATGCAAGGGCTGACGGCCCTGCGCGTCCTGGTCGGGGTGTCCGTTCAAGGCCTGCGCCAGTGCCGCCTGCACCTCGGGGCTGTGGACGGACAGGTCGGGCTGCAGGCGACCCCCGGTCGGTGGCGGCACGGGGCAGTTCTCTTCCAGCCGGGTCATGGCATCGGCGCCGGCGCCTTTGAAGGTCTGCACCCAGTCGTCGTTTTCGCGGCGCACACGCAGGGCACATCGGCGGCGGGCCAGGGCGTGAGCCGCGGTGTCAAAGTAGGCCGCGTGGAGCTGAAGGGTCTCCACCGGGCCCAGGCGGGCATCCTGGGGTGAGGTCAAGGCTTGTCGCACGCCCGCCAGTTGCTCGGCGGGGATCTGGAACTTGAGTTCGGTCTCTTTCATGGCCCTCGATTGTGGGGCTGGCCGTCATGCTTTTGACAGGGGCGCTGGGTTATGCTGATGCGGTCGATCAGGGAAACATTCGAGGCACACGTGAGCTTTCTGGACAACCTCAAACAACAAGCGGACCAACTGCGCAACAACCAGCACATGAGCCAGGCCGAGCGTCAGGCGCTGGTGCAGGAAACCGAACGCGCCTGCCTGGCCACTTTCCGTTACTGGGTGGACCTGAGCAAGCAGCTCAATGTGCTGCAGCCGTCGCCCCGGGGGCGTTTCACGCTGGACAGCAAGGTGGTGCTGCAGGATCTGCGTTTTGGCCAGTACCGCGCCGACATCCGCAAGCGTGGGTTGAGTGGCGAGGACGTGACCGATCACGTGGCCTTGTACTGCACCCTGGCCTCCGGGCAGGCCGTGAGCCTGACCAAGGACTTCGTGATCGACATGGAAAAGCTCGATGCACGCCTGGCGCAGGCGGGCATCAGCTGTCACCCGGAATCGGTTCGCAACCCGGACAACGGCAAGTTGCTGGAGGTGCGCTACGACTTCACGGCCAACATCACGGCCGGGGTGCGCATGACGCCCCAGCCCGAGTCGGCCAAGGTGCAATTCCAGATCGACAACCTCGATGGCCTGAGCCGCTGGGTGGTGGAATTTGACGCCCGCCAGGTCGACACCCCCCTGCTGGACGAATTGTCCAAATGGCTGGTGGGCCAGCCCAACGATTTCGTCAAGCGCGGCAAGTTGCTCGAACTCAAGGAAGTTTGACCCCGGCAGATCGGTAAAATGCCAGATCGGGCCCTGTTGGCCCCAGAGAGATCACCATGCCCCTGTTCTGGAAACCCTACAAGTCTGACGCCTCGCAGTTCATCGACAGCCTCAAGCAGCGCGACCCCGAGCTGGAAGCCCGCCAGCGCGAAGGCCGTGGCCTGCTGTGGGACAAGCAGGTCGATCGCCAGGCCCAGGCCGAGTGGCGTGATGCCCAGGTGCCCCAGAAGCCCTACGTGTACCAGACCAAGGCTTGACGCCTGTGTCCGAGGTCTCGCTGGACGATCAGGGCCGGCCTGATGTCGTGGACCACGTGGCCGTGGCCCGCCTGTATGGCGAGCCACTGTTCACGATGCCCAACGACCTCTACATCCCGCCGGATGCGCTGGAGGTCTTTCTGGAGACCTTTCAGGGGCCGCTGGACTTGCTGCTCTACCTGATCCGCAAGCAGAACTTCAACATCCTGGACATCCCGCTGGCCGACGTGACGCGCCAGTACCTGGCCTACGTCGACCAGATCCGCAAGACCAACCTGGAGCTGGCGTCCGACTACCTGCTGATGGCGGCCATGCTGATCGAGATCAAGTCTCGGATGCTGCTGCCGCCCAAGAAGGTGGCCGAGGGCGAAGAGCCTGAGGATCCCCGGGCCGAGCTGGTGCGTCGTCTGATCGAGTACGAGCAGATGAAGACCGCCGCCGCGCGTCTGGACCAGATGCCCATGATGGGCCGTGATTTTCAGCGCATCCAGGTGCACCACGATCCCGGTGAGCGCACCCGCCACCCTGATGTGGCCCTGTCAGAGTTGCGCGAAGCGTGGATGGACATCCTCAAGCGCGCCAAGCTGAACACGCACCACACGATCACCCGTGAAGAGCTCTCGGTGCGCGAGCACATGAGCATCGTGCTGCGCCGCCTGCAAGGCCAGCGCTTTGTCGAGTTTCAGGACCTGTTCGACCCCACACGCGGGTCTCAGGTGCTGGTGGTGACCTTCATTGCCATGCTGGAGTTGTCCCGCGAGCACCTGCTGGAGGTGACCCAGGCCGAGGCTTTTGCGCCCATCTATGTTCGCCTGGCCTACCAGAGCGCCTGAAGGTCGCTTGGCCTAGAATCGCGACACACTGTGATGGTGAGAACCCAGATCTGGGTCGACGCCGCCTGCTGAGGACCCACACCCGATGAGCACCCCTGATGTCGCCCGCAAGCCCTTGAACCTGCACCGCCTGCGGGAGATGCACCAGCAGGGCGAGAAAATCACCATGCTGACCAGCTACGACGCCATGAGCGCCCGCCTGGTCGATGACGCTGGCGTGGACTGCATCCTGGTCGGTGATTCCTTGGGCATGATCGTGCAGGGTCACACCAGCACCGTGCCGGTGAGCATGACCGACATGGTCTATCACACCCGTTGTGTGGCCCGCGGCAATCGCACGGCCTGGGTGGTGGGAGACCTGCCCTTTGGCAGCTACCAGGAAAGCCGTGAACAGGCCCTGCGCTCCAGCGTCGAGCTGATGCAGGCGGGCGCCCAGATGGTCAAGCTCGAAGGCGGTGGCTGGACGGCCGAAACCGTGCACTTCCTGACTGAGCGCGGCATTCCGGTCTGCGCCCACCTGGGCCTGACCCCGCAGAGCGTGCACGCCCTGGGTGGCTATCGCATCCAGGGCCGTGACCAGGCCGGCGCGGACACCATGCGCCGCCATGCCACCGAGCTGGCCCAGGCCGGTGCGGCCATGTTGGTGCTGGAGTTGATGCCCTCGGCCGTGGCGGCCCAGGTGCAGGCCGACAACCCGGGCCTGATCACCATCGGCATTGGCGCCGGTTCGTCCACGGCCGGCCAGGTACTGGTGCTGCACGACATGCTGCACATCACCCGTGGCAAGCTGCCCCGCTTTGTGCGCAACTTCATGCTGGAGGGCGGCTCGATCGAAGACGCAGTGCGTCGCTATGTGGCCGATGTCAAGGGCGGCCGTTTCCCCGACGAGAGCCTCCACGCTTACTGATCGCTTGCTGATTCACCCTCACGCCCACTGCCATGCGCGTCATTCACACCATTGCCGAGCTGCGCGCGCATTGCCGTGCAGCGCCCGCTGCGCCCATCTTTGTGCCCACCATGGGCAACCTGCACGAGGGGCACCTGGCCCTGATCCATCAAGCCCGAGGCCTGTCTGGCGGGACGGGGGCGCCCGTGGTGGCCAGCATCTTCGTGAACCGGCTGCAGTTCGCTCCCAACGAGGACTTTGACACCTACCCCCGTACGCTGGAGCGCGATGCCCAGTTGCTGGAGGCCGCTGGCTGCGACGTGCTGTTCGCACCGTCCGAAGCCGAGCTCTACCCCCAGCCCCAAGGCTACAAGGTGGTGCCACCGGTCGAGCTGTCCGACATCCTGGAGGGTGCCTTCCGCCCGGGGTTTTTCACGGGCGTGAGCACCGTGGTCCACAAGCTGTTCAACCTGGTGCAGCCGCAGGCCGCCGTGTTTGGCAAGAAGGACTACCAGCAGCTCATGATCATCCGCAACCTGGTGACTCAGATGGGCCTGCCCATCGAGATCCATGGGGGCGAGACCTTGCGTGCGGACGACGGGCTGGCCCTGTCCTCCCGCAATGGCTACCTGAGCGAGCAGGAGCGCGCCGAGGCCGTGCAACTGATCACCGTGCTGCGTGGCGTGCGCGAGCAGATCCATGCCCAGCGCCGTGAAGCGGTCCTGAGCGAGGACAGCGTCCAGCAGCTGGAAGCACAAGCCATGGCCGCCCTGAGCGCCTGGGGCTGGCAGCCCGACTACGTGGCCGTGCGCCGCCAGCGCGACCTGTTGGCGGCCAGCAATGACGACCTGGCGCGGGGCGAGCCCCTGGTCTGCCTGAGCGCTGCCCGCCTGGGCAAGACCCGCCTGATCGACAACCTGG
Organism: Aquabacterium sp.; assembly: GCA_035438885.1. Lineage (GTDB taxonomy): Bacteria > Pseudomonadota > Gammaproteobacteria > Burkholderiales > Burkholderiaceae_C > Aquabacterium. The sequence goes on from DAORJC010000136.1 coordinate 5,365, forward strand.
AAATCTGAGCGCGCTGGAGGCCGGTGCCCGGGCTCAGTCCGGGTTGGCGGGCAGGTTCTGCAAGAACGCCAGCGCCTCGGCCTGCACGCGACTGCGCTTCATCGGCGGCAGGCTTTGCCAGATGCGGCGGCCGTAGGGCTTGTCGATCAGGCGTGTGTCGCAGATCATCAGCACGCCATGGTCGGTCTCGCTGCGGATCAATCGGCCGGCCCCCTGCTTGAGGGCGATGATGGCCTGGGGCACCTGGTGCTCCATGAAGGGGTTGCCCCCGCTTTGCTCCAGCAGTTCCAGGCGCTTGGCCAGCACCGGGTCATCGGGCGGCGCAAAGGGCAGTTTGTCGATCACCACCAGCGTCAGGGCATCGCCCTTGACGTCGATGCCTTCCCAGAAGCTGTGGCTGCCCACCAGCACGGCCCGGCGCAGGCGGCGGAAGTCATCCAGCAGCATGGGCCGCGGTGCATCGCCCTGCATCAGCACGCTCAGGTTCAGGCCTTCGGCCTCGATGCGCTGGCGCAGCCGCTCGGCGGCGCGCTGCACGGCGCGGTGGCTGGTGCACAGCAAGAAGGCGCGGCCGCCATTGGCCACGATCAAGGGCAGGGCCGCGTCCACCACGGCATCCGTGAAGTGAGGCGCATTGGGCGCGGGCAGGTCCTTGGGCACGTACAACATGGCCTGCGTGGGGTAGTCGTACGGGCTGTCCCACGAGTGGCATTGGGCATCGTGCAGGCCCAGTGCATCCTGAAAGTGCTTGAAGTCCTGACGCACCGCCAGCGTGGCCGAGGTGAACACCCAGGTCTTGCGGGGCATGTCCTGCGGCTGCATCGGTGTGGCTTCGATGGGCTCCGTGTGCGGGGTGTCGTCCGACCAGGCGGGGGCGTGGTCGTCATCGTCTGTGGCTGGCGCCGCCTCACCCAGGCGCTGACGCCGAAAGACCTCGGCCACCGAGATCGGGGTGCGGTGCAACTGGATGCCCAACTGGCTGACGTCCAGCCAGCACAGCTCGGGCTGGTCGGCCCGCTCGGGGTGACCCCACAGGCACAGGCGCTGCATCAGGCCATCGGCACGGCGGTGCAGTTGCGCCATGTCGGCGCTGCGTTCGGTCTGGGCCTCCAGCAGGTCGCGCAGCTCGCGCAGGGCTTCACGCAGGGTGTCCACGGCGGCCCAGACCGGGTGCGAGGGCGGCAGTTGGCCCTGCGACCATTTGGACATGCCAGCGTCAAAGCACAGGCGCAGGTCCTTGAGGGCCTTGTCGACCGGGGCGATGGCATCGGGCCAGTGGCAGGCATCGCGCGCATGCGACATGCCAATGGCCTTGACGTCACGCAGCAGGTCCATCAACTGGGCGCTGGAGACCGTGTCGCCAAAGAACATGGTGGCGGTGTCGGGCAACTGGTGCGCTTCGTCAAAGATGATGGTCTGGGCCGAGGGCAGCAGCTCCGGGGCGCCTTCTTCGCGCAGCATCAGGTCGGCAAAGAACAGATGATGGTTGACCACGACCACATCGGCATCCTGCGCTTCACGGCGGGCCTTGAGCACAAAGCAGTCGGTGTAATGGGCGCACTCGCTGCCCAGGCAGTTCTCGCGGGTGGAGGTCACGCGCATCCAGATGGGCGCGGTCTCCGGCACCGAGGCGCATTCGGCCTTGTCGCCCGTGCTGGTCAGGGTCTTGAACCGGTTGATCAGCCCCAGATCTTTGACCTCCTGGCGGCTGCCCAGCAGGGTGGCATCCTGGTTGGCGCGGTCCAGGTGGTGCCAGCACAGGTAGTTGCTGCGCCCCTTGAGCAAGGCGGCCTTGATGGGCAGGCCCAGCGCATCCCGCACATTGGGTAGGTCGCGGTTGAACAACTGGTCCTGCAGGGCCTTGGTGCCGGTGGACACGATGACCTTGCCGCCAGCCAGCATGGCGGGCACCAGGTAGGCGGCGGTCTTGCCCACGCCGGTGCCGGCCTCGACCACCACGGAGCGGCCTTCGGCCATGGCCTGCAGGATGGCCAGGGACATCTCGATCTGCTCGCTGCGCACACGGTAGCCGGGCAGTGCTCGGGCCAGGGGGCCGGTGCTGGCAAAGAGTTCGCGCAGGTCGATGTCCAGGGAGGGAGGCGTCACGGACGGGTTCACGGTGTGGTGCGTTGCACGGAAGCGCTCAGGGCCCGCTTCAGGGTTTCAAGGCAGTCCTGGCGATGGGCTTCGGCGGTGCTGTCGGGGGCGCGGTTCATGGATCTCGTGCTCACCGGCTTTTGCAGTTGGGCCATCAGTTCCCGGGCCTGCTGGCGCAACTGCGCACGCACGTCGGCACGACCGCTGCCGCGGACCACAGCGGTGGCCAGCCGGTTGACATGTTCTCGCTGCACATTGCGTTGCCACGCAGGGTTGGCATCACGACCCTTGTCGGTCCAGATGGCTTCTCGCAGGTGGCGGTGCAGTTCGGGCAGGGTCAAGGGCGCTTCCTGGCGGTCCCGGGTCTTGTCGATGTTGTCCAGCAGGCGCTCGGCCAGGCCGTCTGCCATCAGGGTGTTCAGCACGCCCCGTTGCACCGCCAGCCATTGGTTGGCCACGGAGAAATCGGTCGCCAGTGGCTGCCCGCTGGCTTCCATGCCTTCGCCACGCTCCTGGTAGTCCGGCGCCAGGCGGCGCTGCAGGCCGGGCGGGATGCTGACCGCACCGGGTGCCAGGTATCGCGTGGTCAGCAGCTTCAGTGCCGCACGTTGGGAGCCAAAGGGCAGGGGGTCCAGCAGGTCGCGTCCGCTGCCCGGGG
>DAORJC010000137.1:0-8078 GCA_035438885.1 Aquabacterium sp.
CAACTGGTGCTCAACCCCAGCGCCTCCAGCGCCGCGGTGCTGACCGAAGACGAGAAGGACCTGGGCGTGGCCCTGGTCGACATCGGCGCGGGCACCACGGACGTGGCCATCTTTGCCGGTGGCGCCATCCGCCACACGGCCGTGATCCCGATTGCCGGCGACCTGATCACCAGCGACATCGCCATGGCCTTGCGCACCCCGACCAAGGACGCCGAGGACATCAAGGTCGATCATGGTGTGGCCAAGCAACTGCTGGCCGACCCCAATGAGCAGGTCGAAGTGCCGGGCCTGGGCGACCGCGCCCCCCGCATGCTCTCGCGCCAGGCGCTGGCCGGCGTGATCGAGCCGCGCGTTGAAGAGATTTTCTCGCTGGTCCACCAGGTGATCCGCGAGTCAGGTTACGAAGAATTGTTGTCCTCGGGCATCGTGCTCACCGGCGGCTCGGCAGTCATGCCCGGCATGGTCGAGTTGGCCGAGGACATTTTCTTGAAGCCGGTGCGCAAGGGGACGCCCTTGTACGCCGGCGCCCTCCACGACATGGTGGCCAGCCCTCGGTCGGCCACCGTCATGGGCTTGCTCGAAGAAGCAAGACTGTCGCGCACTCGGGGCATGAAAGCCTCTCAGAAGGCCGGGTCGGTACAGACCCTGTTCTCACGGGTGCGGGACTGGTTCATTGGTAATTTCTGATGTGTATTCACTGGCAACTGCTTGATTAGATTAGGAGGTATGACATGCCGATCGAGATGATTGAAAACTTCGACATGGGCACGCAGATCAAAGTGATCGGCGTGGGTGGCGGCGGCGGTAACGCGGTCGATCACATGATTGCGCAAGGGGTGCAAGGCGTTGAGTTCATCAATGCCAACACCGATGCGCAAGCCCTGGGCCGTTCCACGGCCGAACGCAACCTGCAACTGGGCAACAGCGGCCTGGGCGCAGGCTCCAAACCCGAGGCCGGCCGCATCGCTGCCGAAGAAGCGGTGGACGAGATCCGCAACTCGCTGGAAGGCTCTCACATGGTCTTCATCACCGCCGGCATGGGCGGTGGCACGGGCACGGGTGCTGCACCGGTGATCGCCCGTGTGGCCAAGGAAATGGGCATCCTGACCGTGGGTGTCGTGACCAAGCCGTTCGAGTTCGAAGGCACCCGTCGCACCAAGCAGGCCGAAGTGGGCCTGGCCGAGCTGGAGGCCAATGTGGACTCCCTGATCGTGGTGCTCAACGACAAGCTGCTGGAAGTGCTGGGCGATGACGTCACCCAGGAAGAAGCCTTCTGCCAGGCCAATGACGTGCTCAAGAACGCCGTCGGCGGCATCAGCGACATCATCCACATTCCCGGTCTGGTCAACGTCGACTTTGAAGACGTCAAGACCGTGATGAGCGAGCCTGGCAAGGCCATGATGGGCACGGCCACCGCGTCGGGTCCTGACCGTGCCACCAAGGCCGCCGAAGCCGCCGTGGCCTGCCCGCTGCTGGAAGGCGTGGACCTGTCTGGCGCCCGTGGCGTGCTGGTGCTGATCGCGGCAAGCAAGTCCAACTTCAAGCTGGCCGAGTCGCGCAATGCCATGAACACCATCCGTCGCTATGCGTCGGAAGATGCGCATGTCATTTACGGCACTGCGTATGACGAGAGCCTGGGCGACCAGTTGCGCGTCACCGTGATTGCCACCGGTCTGACCTCGGCCAAGCAACGCATGACCGTGGTGCACAGCGCGCCGCAGACGGCCGCGCAGATGTTTGGTCGCACCGGCACCGACAACCTGCCGATCCTGAACAACCCGGTCAGCCCCTCGGCCAGCCTGGGTGGTCATCATGCAGCGTCGCACGCAGGTCACCACGTGGGTCACGTCAGCCATGACTTCAGCGGCCGGGACACGCCCAGCGTCTGGCGCAGTGGCCGCACGCAGGCGGCTCAGAAGGTCGACGCCCTGGCCAGCAATGGCATGGACGAGCTGGAAATCCCGGCCTTCCTGCGCAAGCAAGCCGACTGATCGGCTGAACCCTCGATCTGCCAGGGGCGTCAAGGGAGGCGCCTGAGGCATGTCACATCATCGCCAGTGAACCCCACAGGCGCGCCCTGCCATTCGGCAGCGTGCGCCTGTCCCCGTCTCGGCTTCTCAGGTCCTTGCGCATGCAGGGGCTTGAGAAGCCTTTTTTCATGGTGCCAGCCTCCGGCTCAGATCAGATCAGGTCGGTGCGTCCAGTGCGGCAGCCACCGTCTGCTCGCGTTGTTCGCTGATGGCCTTGGCAATGGCCGGGCCGCTCAGGCCGCGCGCCATGGCCGCCTGCGCAATCGGTGCGGTCGGCAGGGCGGCCGCGTGGACCCAGGCCCGCTTGAGGCGCTCGCCCTGCGGGTAGGGGCGATCTTCAAAGCCCAGTCGGCCTCGGGCATCGCATTCGCAGGCCAGCAGGATGTCATCGAGGCGAGCGGGTTTTCGGAACGCGTCCAGGCGCTCCAGCAGGCGCAGCACGGCGGCCGCACCAAAGCCCTGGCTCTGGTGGATGTTGCCGTGCTCGCGCGCCACCACGTCGGCCAGCTCGCGGCAGTCATTGGGCACTCGCAGGCGTTCGCCCACCCCGCGCAGCAATCGCACGCTGCGTTCCTCATGGCCCAGGTGGCGAGGCAGCATGTCGGCCGGGGTCGTGCCTTTGCCCAGGTCATGGCCCAGGCAGGCATAACGCACGGCCAGCGAGGCGTTCAGGCGGGCGGCCATGTCCAGCACCATCATCACGTGTACCCCGGTGTCGATCTCGGGGTGGTACTCGGCCCGCTGGGGCACGCCCCACAGGCGGTCCAGCTCGGGCAGCAACCGGGCCAGGGCGCCGCACTCGCGCAGCACCTCGAACATGCGGGAGGGGTGGCTCTCCTGCAGGCCGCGGGCCAGCTCCTGCCACACCCGCTCGGCCACCAGGTGGTCCACCTCGCCATGCGCGACCATGGCCTTCATCAGGGCCAGGGTCTCGGGCGCCACCGTGAAGTCATGAAAACGCGCGGCAAACCGGGCCAGGCGCAGCACCCGAACCGGGTCTTCGCCAAAGGCGTCGGAGACATGGCGCAGCACGCGGGCGTTCAGGTCGGCCTGGCCACCAAAGGGGTCGACGATTCGGCCATCGTCGTCCTGCGCCATGGCGTTGATGGTCAGGTCGCGGCGGGCCAGGTCTTCTTCCAGCGTGACGCTGGGGTCGGTGTGGAACACAAAGCCGTGATAGCCCCGCCCCGATTTGCGCTCGGTGCGGGCCAGGGCGTATTCCTCGTGCGTCTGGGGGTGCAGAAAGACCGGGAAGTCCTTGCCCACAGGCACAAAGCCCTGGGCCTCCATGGCTTGCGGCGAGCCGCCCACCACGACCCAGTCGTGGTCGCCCACGTCGCGCTGCAGGAGGCGGTCGCGCACGGCGCCGCCGACAAGGTAGATCTTCATGGTGGCAGTGTAGCCAGCGCGGTCAGAACGCGCTGGCCTCAGCCGTTCGCGGCCTTGGCCTTGGAGGCGGCTGCGGCCACGGCCAGGTACTCGGCCACGGGCACTTCTTCGGCACGGCGTTGCACGTCAAATTCGATGTCCAGGCCCTTTTGCTCGATCCAGGCACCCAGGGTGTGCCGCAGGATCTTGCGCCGCTGCGAGAAGGCCACAGTCACCAGTTCAGACAGCAACTGCTGGTCCACGGCAGGCGGTGTGGGGAACGGGATCATGCGCACCACGGCCGAATCCACGCGAGGCGGCGGATCAAAGGCCTCGGGTGGCACGTCCAGGATGTTCTCCATGTCGTAGCGCCATTGCAGCATCACGGTCAGGCGCCCGAAGTCCTTGTTGCCCGGCGAGGCCACCATGCGATCGATCACTTCCTTTTGCAGCATGAAGTGCTGGTCGACCACGCGGTCGGCCCAGGCCAGCAGGTGAAACAGGATGGGCGTGGAGATGTTGTAGGGCAGGTTGCCGATCACGCGCAGTTTCTGGCCGGCCTGATCGGCCAGCGCACCAAAATCCACCTTCAGGACGTCAGACTCGACCACGGTCAGCTCGGGTCGCTGGCGCAGGCGGGCGGCCAGGTCACGGTCCAGTTCGACCACGGTCAGGTGCTGGCTGCGCTCGACCACGGGGTTGGTCATGGCCCCCAGGCCGGGCCCGATCTCGACCAGGGCCTGACCCGGGCGGGGGTCGATGCCACGCACGATGTCGTCGATCACGCCCTCGTCAGACAGGAAGTGCTGGCCAAAGCGCTTGCGGGCCAGGTGGCCCTGGGAGGTGCGGTTGGCCGAGCCGCCGTGTTTACTCATCGCGCATGTCCACGAAAGCGCCTGCGCGCAACTCGGCGGCCCATTCTTCATAGGCGGCTTCAAAGCGCTGCTCGCGCAGCACGGCACGGGCGGCTTCGCGTTGCTGGGCTTCGCTCAGTTGCACCTCGCGTCGCTCGATCAGCTGGATCAGGTGCACGCCAAAGCGGCTGACCACGGGCTCGGAGACCTGCCCAGGCTGCAGGGCCGTGAGCGCACTCTCGAACTCAGGCACGAACTGGCCGGGCGAGGCCCAGCCCAGGTCGCCGCCCTTGGTGGCGCTGCCGTCTTCCGAGAACTGGCGGGCCAGTTGGGCAAAGCTGGCCTGTCCACCCGTGATCTGTTTGCGGATGTCGCTGAGCTTGGCCTTGGCACCCTGGATGTTCAACTGCGGGGTGGTGCGCAACAGGATGTGGCGGGCACGCTGCTGGGTGTAGGTGGCCTTGGCCGCGTTTTCGCGCTCGATCAGCTTGATGATGTGAAAGCCTGCGCCGGAGCGCACGAGCTTGGCCACCTCACCCACCTTGAGGTCCTTGACCGCTTCGGTGAACAGCTCGGGCAGCCGACTGGCTGGGCGCATGCCAAAGGCGCCGCCCTTGTCCTTGGTGCTGGTGTCTTGCGAGAACTGCTTGGCCAGGTCCGCAAAGTTGGCGCCGCTGATGATGCGCTGACGAATCTCTTCGGCTCGCGCCTGGGTGTCGCTCACGGTGGTCTGCAGCGAGCCCTCGGGCACCAGCAACAGGATGTGGGCCAGGTTCACGTCCACATCCCGGCCAGCGGCGGCCGCCTGGGCTCGCACCTGGTCCAGCTCGGCATCGCTGATGATGATGCGGCTGTTGACTTCGCGCTCGCGCACGCGCTCCAGCAGGATCTGCTCACGCAGGCTGTTGCGGTAGCGGTCGTAGTCCAGCCCATCGGACTTCATGCGGCTTTGCAGCTCGGCCAGCGAGATCTGGTTTTGCGAGGCAATGTTGCCCACGGCGGCGTCGACCTCGCTGTCACTCACGTTCAAGCCCATGCTCTTGGCGTGCTGCATCTGGATCTTCTCGTTGATCAGGGCATCGAGCACTTGCTGGCGCAGCACCTCCGGGGGCGGCAGGCGCGTGTTGCGGCCCGCGTTGTCCATGATGCGAGCCACGCGCTTGTCGACATCGGTGTGGGTGATGGGCTCGGAGTTGACCACCGCCAGGATGTAATCGGCCGTGATCTGCTTTCCCGCCAGTTGCAGGTCGGTGCTCAGGCTGCGAGTGCCAGGGATGCGCGGGGCCACCTGGGGGGCATCGACCAGGCGAATGCCCTGGGCGTGAGCCGGGGTGGACCAGCCAGCCAGGCCCGACGTGAGCGCAGTTGCCAGGGCCGTGACGGTCAGGAGCCGGCGAAACAGGGGGGTGGGCGCGTGTGAGAGGTCAGTCATCGTAGGCATTGGATTCGGTGGGAGCCCCGGAGATGAGGCTGTTGTTCTCGTCGCGCAAGGGGCGGTAGCCGACGATGTTGTTGGTCAGGGTCCGCAGGGCGCCGGTGCCCAGTCGAGACAGGCCGATGAGTTCCAGCTGGAACAACAGGCGCGTGCTGGCGCCATTGCCCACGGCCGACTGTTCGGCCAGGATGCGGGTGATCCAGCAGCCGCCATCGTATTCGAAGCCGAGCAGGCCGTTGCTCAGGCGCCGATCTCGCACGCTGTAGCTGAGCTTGCCCACGCTGTACCAGGCGCCCCCGCAGGAGGCATCGTGGCGGGTGCGGCCATCGGCGGTCAGGGGCGGGGTGTTGCCAGACAGCGGCCACTGCCAGCCCAGGTCGACCTGCTCGCTGTTGTCGCGGCTGTAGCGGTAGTTGGCACTGATGGTGCGCCAGGGGCCGGGCGAATAACGTGCCCCCAGCAGCGAGCGTTCCACTCGACTGTTCTGGGCGCTGTACTGCAAGGTGGCGTCCAGGCTCCAGTGGGGGATGACCGAGGTCGAGCCCAGCAGCAGCAGGTCGGACAGGCGCTGGGTGATGGGCGCGCCATCGTCGGGGGTGATGCGCTGATCGGCAAACAACACCTTCTGCACGATGCCCAGGCGCAGCGTTTCCGCGCCGGTGGTGGGGTCGATCAGGCGGGTGCTCAGGCCCAGGTTGAGCTGGTTGGCATCGGACACGCGGTCCACGCCCGTGAAGGCGTTCTCGCTGAAGATGCTGTACTGGTTGAAGTCGCGCGGCGCGCTGTCAAACAGGGGCAGGGCCGACTGGTCACGAAAGGGCGTGTAGACATAGAGCAGGCGAGGCTCCAGCGTCTGGATCAGGTCGCGTCCGAACCACTGGGCATGGCGCTCGAACACGATGCCGCTGTCCAGGCTCACGGTGGGAATGACCCGTTGTTCCTGCCGGGACAGATCGCCCACGTCGGCATCGAGGGAGTAGCTGGCAGCGTTGACGCTGAGCTTGGGTGTGACGTACCAGGCGGCCTCGCCAAAGGGACGCTCCACATGGGCAATGGCATGGACCCGGTTGCCCTTGATGCGGTCTCGGTCTTCGTTGGTGAAGCGGTTGAACTCGCCCTGCACCCCCCAGACCACGCCGGACTCCGAGGCGCTGCGGCTGCTCAGGCCCACCTGCGGTTCACGGCGGTAGGGCGAGATGATGCGGGCGTTGGGGTCGGCCTCGGGGTCCAGGTCCTGCAAGGTCTGCCAACCCTGGATGCGTGCGTAGACCTTGCTCTGGTTGGGCCCCAGGCCCCAGGCGCGTGCGTTGATCTGCCGCTCGAAGTTCAGGTGGCTGCCCAGCAACCGCGGTGTCAGGGTGACGTCATTGAGGCCGCGAGGGAAGTCCTTCCAGTAGTCGTCGTCAGAGACACGGCGCAGGCGCATGTCGTAGTGGGTCGACTGGGCCAGGCTGTTGTTGCCGGCCGATCCCTGGTGCTGCAGGTCCATCAGGCCCCGCTCACGGTCGGCGACGCGGTCCTTGGGCAGGGCCACGGCCTTGAGCGTGCCGGCATCCTGGGTGTAAAGGTATCGGTACTCGCCCGCCAGACCCAGGCCACGTCGTGTGGACAGGGTGGGCGTGATCGTGGCGTCGCGGTTGGGGGCGATGTTCCAGTAATAGGGCTGCGCAAATTCGAAGCCGCTTTTGCTGTCCACGTCAAAGCTGGGTGGCAGGAAGCCGGACTTGCGGGCCTCCGTGAGCGGGAAGGTCAGGACCGGGGCGGCCAGGATGGGCACGCCCATGAAGCGCACCACGGCGTTTTCGGCCCGGCCCTCGTTGATTTCGGAGTCCAGCGTCACGCTGGAGGTGCTCAACACCCAGTCGGGCGTCTCGCCCGTGTTGCTGGGGGTGCAACTGGAATAGGTCGATCCCAGGGCGCGCACGCGGTTGGGGCCCAGGAACTCGATCTTCTCGGCCTGGCCGCCCGCTGCGGTCTTGGCAAAGCGATAGGTGGGGTTGATGAACTCCCCGGTCAGGGTGTCGAGCTTGAGCGTGAGCTCCGGCCCGCTGAACACGTCACCCCGGCGCGTGATCTGCACATGGCCCACGGCCTGAACCTGGTTGTCGGTCTTGGTGTGCGAGACCTCGTCGGCCTTGAGGGTCAGGTCGCCGCGCCTGAGGCGCACGGCCCCGGTGGCCCGGGTGCGGTCCCCCGAGATGCCCTCCATGTTGTCGGCCTCGAAATAGACCGGCAGGTCGACCGCCAGTGGGCCTCCCACGGGCATGGCCAGCTCGGAGCTGCTTCGCAGGGCCGGTGGGGGCACGGCTTCAGGCTCGGCGGGCGGCGCCGACCAGCCCGGCGTGGCCCCCATGCCCAGCAGCAGGGCCACGGCCCAGGCCACCAACGTGG
>DAORJC010000138.1:0-8008 GCA_035438885.1 Aquabacterium sp.
AACATCAAGGGCTACAACGACATCAAGGAAGGCGACGTCCTCGAGTTCTTCGAAATCAAGGAAATCGCCCGCACGCTGTAAAAAGCGCACGGGTTGCCCCACCACACAACCCCGCCTGAACCCAGGCGGGGTTTGTGGTTTAAAGGCTCCCCGCGAGACGACAGCAGGAAACCACCATGCGCCATAAACGCTCTACCCCCAATCGCGGCAACCGCGTGTCCGACCAGATCCAGCGGGATGTGGCCGAGCTCATCCGCGACCTCAAGGATCCTCGCATCGGCATGGTCACCCTCAATGCCGTGGAAGTGACGCCTGACTACGCGCACGCCAAGATCTATTTCTCGGTGCTGGTGGGCGATTCGCAGGCCTGTGAGACGGCCCTGAACGAAGCCGCAGGCTTCCTGCGCAATGGCCTGTTCAAGCGCCTGCAGATCCACACCGTGCCCACGCTGCATTTCCACTTTGACCGCACCACCGAGCGTGCGGCCGAAATGAGCGCCCTGATCACCCAGGCCGTGGCCGACAAGGCCAAGGAATGACGTTGTGACCGACGTGAGCACTGCCCCCACCATGGCTTTGAACGAGCCGCAGCCCGAGCAGGCACAGGGACTTCCTGTGCGTCCTGCGCGGATGCCGCGCCGTGCCTTGCATGGGGTGGTGCTGCTGGACAAGCCGCTGGGCTGGTCCAGCAACGATGCCCTGCAAAAGGTCAAGCGCCTGCTGCGGGCAGAAAAAGCCGGTCACACCGGCACCCTGGACCCCCTGGCCACGGGCTTGCTGCCCCTGTGCTTTGGTGCGGGCACCAAGTTCTCTCAGGTCTCTCTGGAGGCTGACAAGCGCTACACCGCCACGCTGCAGTTGGGTCAGACGACCACGACAGGCGATCGCGAAGGCGAGGTGCTGGACACCTTGCCCGTTCAGGCCACCCGTGCCCAGATCGAAGCGGCTTGCGCGGCGCTGACCGGAGAGATCGACCAGGTGCCCCCCATGTACTCGGCGCTCAAGCACGAGGGCAGGGCCCTGTATGAATACGCCCGCGAGGGCATCGAGATCGCGCGTGAAGCACGCCGCATCACCATTCACGGCATTGACATTCTGGATTGGCAGGATGAGGTGCTCGTGCTGGATGTGCGGTGTTCGAAAGGCACTTACATCCGCACGCTGGCCGAGGACATCGGCCGTCGGTTGGGTTGTGGTGCCCACCTCAAGGCGCTGCGCCGCACTGCTTGTGGTCAGGTCACGTTGGACGCCGCCGTGACCCTGGAGGCCTTGCAGGCCATGACCGAGAGCGAGCGTGACGCTTTGATCCAGCCCGTGGATGTGCTGGTGACGCATTGGCCCGAGACCTGCCTGTCTGAAGAAGACGCGGCCAGGTTCCTGACGGGTTTGCGTCGTCGCACGACATTGACTGATTGCCAGGCCATGCGCGTGTATGGCCCCAACCCAACTGCCAACCGGGATCGTCGGCCTCAGGTTTTCCTGGGCAGCGCTCACGTCACGGGCGGGGAGTTGATCCCCACCCGTTTGTTGAGCCCCGCCGAGGTGCAGAGCCAGATGCTGGCCTGAGCCCCGATCCGACCACCCGAATTCAGACCGTTTTCAAGTTTCAAGCAAAGAGCCTCCCATGAGCACTCAAATCCGTAACATCGCCATCATTGCCCACGTGGACCATGGCAAGACCACCATGGTCGACCAACTGCTGCGTCAGTCGGGCACCTTCGCCGAGCACGAAAAAGTCGTCGACACCGTGATGGACAACAACGCCATCGAACGTGAACGCGGCATCACCATCCTGGCCAAGAACTGCGCCGTGAGCTGGGAAGGCACGCACATCAACATCGTCGACACCCCAGGCCACGCCGACTTCGGTGGTGAAGTCGAGCGCGCGCTGTCCATGGTCGACGGCGTGGTGCTGCTGATCGATGCGCAAGAAGGCCCCATGCCTCAGACGCGTTTCGTGACCAAGAAGGCCCTGGCCCTGGGCCTCAAGCCCATCGTCGTGGTCAACAAGGTGGACAAGCCCGGTGCCAAGCCCGATGCCGTGGTCAACGCCGCTTTCGACCTGTTCGACAAGCTCGGCGCGACCGATGAACAGCTGGATTTCCCGGTGGTGTACGCCTCGGGCATCAATGGTTGGACCTCGCTGGTCGAAGGTGCACCCGGCGAGAAGTGGGGCGAAGACATGTCGGCCCTGTTCAACACCGTGCTCAAGCACGTGCCGCCTCAGAAGGGCGACCCGGCTGCACCTCTGCAACTGCAGATCTCGGCGCTGGACTTCTCGACCTTCGTGGGTCGCATCGGCGTGGGTCGCATCAGCCAGGGCACGATCAAGCCCGGCATGAACGTGGCCGTGATGGAAGGCCCAGGTGGCAAGACCATCAATGGCCGCATCAACCAGGTGCTGACGTTCCAGGGCCTGGACCGCGTGCAAGTGACCGAAGCTGGTCCTGGCCACATCGTGCTGATCAACGGCATCGAAGACATCAACATCGGCGTGACGGTGACCGACCGTGAGAACCCACAGCCGCTGCCCATGCTCAAGATCGACGAACCGACCTTGACCATGAACTTCTGCGTGAACAACTCGCCTTTGGCCGGTCGTGAAGGCAAGTACGTGACCAGCCGTCAGATCTGGGATCGTCTGCAAAAGGAGCTGCAACACAACGTGGCCCTGCGCGTCAAGGAAACCGATGAAGACGGTATCTTTGAAGTTTGTGGCCGCGGCGAACTGCACCTGACCATCCTGCTGGAAAACATGCGCCGCGAAGGCTATGAGCTGGCCGTGTCCAAGCCCCGCGTGATGTTCAAGGAAATCGACGGCGAGAAGTGCGAGCCCATGGAGCTGGTCACGGCCGACGTGGAAGAAATCCACCAAGGTGGCGTGATGCAGGCCCTGGGTCTGCGCAAGGGCGACATGATCAACATGGAGCCGGACGGCCATGGCCGCGTGCGCCTGGAGTACCGCATCCCTGCGCGTGGCCTGATCGGCTTCAGCAACGAATTCATGAACCTGACCCGTGGTTCCGGCCTGATCGCCTCGATCTTTGATGGCTACGAGCCGCACAAGGGCGAGATCGGTGGCCGCAAGAACGGCGTGCTGATCTCCATGGACGATGGTGAGATCTTCACCTACGCCCTGGGCAAGCTGGACGACCGTGGCCGCATGTTCGTCAAGCCCAACGATCCCGTCTATGAAGGCATGATCGTCGGCATCCATAGCCGTGACAATGACCTGGTGGTCAACGCCACGCGCACCAAGCAGCTGACCAACTTCCGTGTCTCGGGCAAGGAAGATGCGATCAAGATCACGCCGCCGATCGACCTGACGCTGGAATACGGCGTTGACTTCATCGACGACGACGAACTGGTCGAAATCACGCCCAAGTCGATCCGGGTGCGCAAGCGATTCCTGAAGGAATCGGACCGCAAGCGCAACCGCAGCGCCTGATCTGTGCGTTGCTGACCTTGGCTGCGGCCAGGGCGGCGTGATGAAGAAGGGCTGCGTCTGCCGGACGCGGCCCTTTTTTCATGGGCGCCCCACTTGCTCACGGACTCACCTCGGGAATGCGAGCCTTCACCCTTCTTGACGAGTGAAGGAGGGCCTCAGGCTGGATAAGATGGCGCCTTCTTCACGCATGGAAAGATGACTGGGTCATGAAAAATTGGATCATTGTGGTGCCCGCCTTGTGCCTGGCCGCTTGTGCCACCAAGCCGGAGGCCGGCAAGAGCACCCCCGAGAAGGTGGGTGAGGCCGTGATCGCACCGCTCAACGACCTCAACCTGGTCCAGGCCAGCATCCCCGAGGTTCTTCAGGCCGCGGCTGCAGCGCCTTATGCCGCCCCCCCTGCAGAGAGCACCTGCGCACAACTGACCGAGTCCATCCAGTCACTGGACGCCGTGCTGGGTCTGGACCTGGATGCGCCGCCATCGGCCAACAGCCCCTCGTTGCTGGAGCGTGGCGCCGTGCAGGTTGAAAACGCCTCAGTCTCGGCCCTCAAGAACACCACACAGAGCATCGTGCCTTTCCGCTCCTGGGTTCGCAAGCTGACCGGTGCAGAGCGATACTCCAAGAAGGTGTCGGCGGCCATCACGGCCGGTGGCATTCGCCGTGCTTACCTCAAGGGCGTGTCTCATGCCAAGGGTTGCACGGCGGGGGACAAGCAGGCCTGAAATTTTCGGGCAAACCCGACCTTGTCAGCCAGCCGGTCGCCCCAACCGTTATGAGATCAGCGGGAGCGGATGTTCCGTGACCGCATCCAGACAAGGCGGTGACCCATGTTGAACGCAGCGCGCATCCTGATTCGCGGTGTGGCCCAGACCGGCCGAGGCCTGTGTGTGGTGACCTTGCTCGCGCTGATGTCCGGCGCGCTGGGGGTGGGTGGGCTGTCCGATGAGGGTGAAGCCCAGGCCGCTCGCCTGGAAGGGCAGCGATTTGACGACACGGCCGTGGTGGCCGATCGCACCCTGCGGCTCAACGGCCTGGGTTTGCGGGGCGTGGCCTGGATCAAGGCCTTTGTGGCGGGCCTTTACCTGGCCGCGCCCACGCGGGATCCCGGTCAGGCCATGGCCATGCAGGGCCCCAAGCGCCTGCGCCTGAAGATGATGCTGGAGGCACCCAGCCAGGAGTTCTCCAAGGCCATTGCCAAAGGCGTTCGCAAGAACGAGTCCGAGCGTGTCCAGGCCCAGATGGCTGATCGGGTCAAGACCTTCATTGCCCATGTGGATGGCATGGGCACCCTCAAGGTTGGCGACACCCTGGACCTGGACTGGCTGCCCGGCAAAGGCCTGCAGCTCAGGCTGAACAACCGCGCTGTGGGGCAGCCGGTGGAGGGTGAGGACTTTTATCGCACCTTGCTCAAGATCTTCATTGGTGACAAGCCGGTGGACCCCCGCATGAAGGAAGGTCTGCTGCGTGGCGGATCCTGACCTGGATCGATTCATTGACGTGCTCTGGCTGGAAGACGGCCTGAGCAGCAACACCCTGTCGGCCTATCGTCGGGACCTGCAGGCGCTGGCCGACTGGCTGGTGCTCGAATCAACCGGCCGTACCTTGGTCCAGACGCAAGCGCTGGATCTGTTGGGCTACACCTTGGCGCGCCACGCCAGTTCGTCGCCCAGTTCCTCCGGACGCCGCCTGAGCGTGTTTCGTCGGTTTTTCCGGTGGGCCCTGCGTGAGGGGTTGACTCAGGTCGACCCCACGCTCAAGCTCGATGCGCCCCGCCAACACGTGCGCACGCCCGCCACCTTGACGCAAGTGCAGGTGGAGGCCTTGTTGGCCGCCCCGGATGTGGATGACGCCCTGGGCCTGCGCGACAAGGCCATGATCGAGCTGATGTATGCCAGCGGCTTGCGCGTGAGCGAACTGGTCGAGCTCAAGGCGGTGCACGTGTCCATGCCGGATGGCGTGGTGCGCGTGACCGGCAAAGGCAGCAAGGAGCGCCTGGTGCCCTTCGGGCAGGAGGCCGGTGAATGGATGGCGCGTTATGCCAGTCAGGCCCGTGCGGCCATCCTGGGGGGGCAGGTCAGCGAGGCCTTGTTTGTCACCGGGCGGGGCGGGCCCATGACCCGTCAGATGTTCTGGAAGCTGATCAAGAAATACAGCGTGCTGGCGGGCATCACCCAACACCTGTCACCGCACACCTTGCGGCACGCCTTTGCCACACACCTGCTCAACCATGGCGCTGACCTGCGCGTGGTGCAGATGCTGCTGGGCCATGCCGACATTTCGACCACGCAGGTGTACACCCATGTGGCACGAGAGCGGCTCAAACAACTGCACGCCCAGCACCACCCGCGTGGTTGAGTGGCGCTCGGGGCGGGTCACGCGGCGGGCCGATCCCCGGGTTCGCTCAAGGCGATCAGTTCTTCTTCGCTGAATCCAGCCGCCCGTCGGGCCTCCAGATTGAAGGGGCCCCTTGGGCGGGGTGCGCCGTGACGGCGTGCCAGCTCCCGGTAGGTCGAGATGGGGTCACGACCGGCTTGCTCGCACAGGTGCCGGTACCAGTGGTTGCCCACATGCACGTGGCCGATCTCGTCCCGCAGGATCACATCCAGGATCTCGGCACCGCGCTGGTCATCGATGGTCAAGAGCTTGGCCTTGATGGGCGGTGAGGCATCCAGCCCGCGAGCCTCCAGCGTGCGAGGCACCAGGGCAATGCGTGCCAGCAGGTCACTGCTGGTTTTCTCGGCCATCTCCCACAAGGCGTTGTGCGCCGGGAAGCTGCCGTAGTCAAACCCCAGGCTGCGCAGGTGATCGCGCAGCAGGGTGAAGTGCAAGGCCTCTTCCTGGGCGACCTTCAGCCAGTCGCGGTAGAACGCCTCGGGCATGCCCTCAAAACGAAAACTCAGGTCCAGCGCCAGGTCGATCGCATTGAGCTCGATGTGGGCCAGCGCATGGATCAGGGCTGCATGGCCCTCTCGAGACCGGACGGAGCGGGTCTTGAGCTCGGTGTGCGGCACCAGCAAGGGCAGGGCGGGGCGGCCGGGAATGCCTGAGGGCGCAGCCAGCACCTCGTCAGCACCCACGGCCTGGCTCAGGTCCAGGGCCTGGGTGCCGCGCGCCTTGGCATCGGTGTCCGTGGTCAGCAGCAGCGCCAGGGCCTGCTGCCTCAGTGTGGGCATGGAGGGCATCGGGGTCATTCAGCCCAGACGATCCAGCCCTGGTGTGCGGTGATCAGGATCAGCAGGCCAAAGGCGATCCGGTACCAGGCAAAGGGCACAAAATCATGGGTGGACACATAGCGCAGCAGCCAGCGCACGCAGATCCACGCAGAAATGAACGCCAGGATCAGGCCGGTGATGAACAGGGGCGCATCGGCCATGGACAGGATCTCGCGCTCTTTGTAGAGGCTGTAGGCCCCGGCGCCGATCAGGGTGGGGATGCCCAGGAAGAAGCTGAACTCGGTGGCCGCATGGCGCGACAGGCCCATCATCATGCCGCCAATGATGCTGGCGCCAGAGCGGCTGGTGCCGGGGACCAGCGCCAGACATTGCACCAGACCGACCTTGAGCGCGTCCAGCGCCGTCATGTCATCCACGGTGACCACGCGGCTGGGGCCGGCGCCCTTGGCGCGGCGCTCGGCCCACAAGATGATCAGCCCGCCCAGGATGAAGGTGGTGGCCACCACGGTGGGCGTGAACAGGTGTTCCTTGATCAGCTTGCCAAAAGCCAGGCCCAGCACCACGGCGGGCAGGAAGCCCACGATCACATTGATGGCAAAGCGTTGAGCCTGGGGCTCGCTGCCCAGGCCTTTGACGGTGCTCAGCAGCCGCTGCCAGTACACCAGCACCACGGCAAAGATGGCACCAGTCTGGATGGCGATGTCGAAGACCTTGGCCTTGTCGGCACCCATGTCATCGCCAAAACCCAGCAGCGACCCGGCCAGGATCAGGTGTCCTGTGCTGGAGATGGGCAGGAACTCGGTGAGCCCTTCGACCACGCCCATGATGGCGGCTTTGAGGAACAGGACTGGATCCACAACAATGATTCCGTGAGTGAGGTGACAGCCGGGCATCTTAGGGCACACCAGCGGCGACCAGCGGCCTGGATCGGCCCAAAGAGGCCCCTATCCGACACCGGAATGGGTGGGTGTGTCAGCATCACGCCCATGCCCTTGTCACCCCACACCCTGAACTGGGTCAACCGCTACGCGGACCTGCATGACCAGGTCGAGTCAACCCATGGCGCCCGGCTGGCCACGCCTCAGCCTGGCGTGCCCCTGCCGGACCTGAGCTGGGCGGCCTTGAGCGAGGGCGCTGCAGGGGCCCTGGGGTGGCCCGCCGACTGGTGGCAGACCACGGCCGACGAGGGTGCGGCCGCGCTGGAGGTGTTCAGCGGCAATGCCCTGTGGCCGGGCATGCGCCCCATGGCCACGGTTTACAGCGGCCACCAGTTCGGTCAGTGGGCCGGGCAACTGGGGGACGGCCGGGCGCTGCTGCTGGGCGAGGTCGACACGCCGCATGGCCCCCTGGAGGTCCAGCTCAAGGGGGCAGGGCCAACACCCTATTC
>DAORJC010000139.1:0-7972 GCA_035438885.1 Aquabacterium sp.
GTTGAGGTAGCCACTCGCGCCCGCCTTGAGGGCCCGCATGGCGTACTGGTCTTCCGGGAACATGGAGACCACCAGCACCTTGACGGGCATGCCCTCTTCCTTGAGGACGTGCAGCACGTCCAGGCCGCTGCGGCCGGGCAGGTTGATGTCCAGCACCAGCACGTCGCAACTCTTGTCGCGCAGCAGGGCGCGCAACTCTCCGTAGTCACTCGCTTCGCCGACGACCTCGATGTCGTCGGCATCCAGCAGGGTGTCTCGGATGCCCCGGCGGATCAGGGCGTGGTCGTCACAGAGAATGACTTTGGTCATGGTTGGGCCCAGATGGTGGGGTCGTCCGGGTCATCAAGCTCGCTCAGTGCAGAGTCCATGCCCAATTCTGGCCCCAATGGGTCAATGAATCCATTCTCAGGGCCGGAAAGAGGCACCGACAGGATCAAGGTTGTACCTTGTGCGCCACTGCTGATGTCCACCCAGCCGCCCACGGTTTCGGCCCGCTCGCGCAAACCGCGGATGCCGAAGGATCGCGCTTTGGCCAGGTCTTCCTGGCTCAGGCCCCGGCCGTCGTCACTGATTTCCAGCGAGAACACGCCACCGGCGACGGTCAGGTCGACGCTGACGCGGTCGGCATGGGCATGTTTGGACACGTTGGTCAGCGCTTCCTGGCAAAAGCGGTAGGCCACCAGGGGCACGCCGGCGGGCAGGTCCAGGGATTCGTCGCTGGTGCGAAAGAACATGCCGATGCCGGTGCGGCGTGCAAAGCGGTCGGTCATCCATTGCAGGGCGGCAATCAGGCCTTGCTCCAGGATGGCGGGCCGCAGGTTGTGCATGATGCGCTGGCTGGCCTCGTGAGCCATGGCGACCGCCTCCAGCGCCTGCCGAGCCCGTTCGGCCACGGGGGAGTCTGCCGGGCTGTGGCGCAGGATCCAGGAGAGGTCGAACTTGACGGCGGTCAGCCCGCCGCCCACGTCGTCGTGGATCTCCCGGGCGATGGCGGCGCGCTCTTGCTCGATGCTCGCTTGCAGGTGCTGGGCCAGTTCGCGCAGTTGCTGGCGGGAGTGGCTCAAGGCCAGGTCGGCTTGTTGTTTGGCAATGCGGGTGCGGTTGGCCTCGATCGCCAGCAGGGCAGCGGGCGCCAGGCGGGCCAGGTTGCTTTTGAGGAGATAGTCGTTGGCGCCATTGCGCATGGCCTGCACGGCAATGTCCTCACCGATCTCACCTGAGACCAGGATGAAGGGCACCAGCTTGCCCATCGATCGGATCTTGTCCAGGGCGGCCAGGCCCGAGTAGCCGGGCAAGTTGTAGTCCGACAGGATCAGGTCCCAGTCGTCGTACAGGGCGTCGGTCAGGTCGGCCTCGTTGTCGACCCGGTGCACGTCGGCCTGAATGCCCCCTCGGCGCAGGTGGGCCACGACCAGGGCATGGTCGGCATCGTTGTCCTCGAGGTGCAGCACCCGCAACGTCGGGGGCGGGCTCTTGTCGTCGTCATGGGCGTCGTCAAAGGGCACTGGCAATTCTCGATCAATGGATATGGCCTCAGTTTTACCGTGTGATCGGTACTACTTGGCATGTAGCAATGTGAAAAATTCTATCAACCGGTCGTCCCCCTTGAAGAGATTTGACGCTTGGGGTTTATGCCGGTGTGAAAGTGCCGAAAACACCGTGATCAACGGTTGAGTGGAGTCGCGATGCAGACCAACGAAGAGCCTGAAGACCCCGTCCCGCGCGAAATATCGCTGCTGATGGCGGCGGATCTGCAGGACCACCTGATGACGGTGAGCAACGATCTGGAGCGCCTTCAGCGCCTCATTGACGATGCGTATGTGGTCCTGATCGATGGCTTTCAGGGGGCCGCGCACCAACTGGGTGCCGCCATTGACGAGGGCAAGCATGACTCGCCCTCGCTTCAGGCGACCTTGCAGACGCTCTACAAGGCGGTCACGGCCTTGCAGTTCCAGGACATGGCCTCGCAGTTGATCATCCACACCAACAAGCGCTTGCGCAATTGCGCGGATCAGATCGCTCGCGATGCCATGGGCGATGACCCCGACGGCGACGCGGTGGTCGAGGACGGGCCGCTCAAGCCCAACCCGGTCACGCAGGACGAGATGGACGCCGGTTCCGTCGAGTTGTTCTAAAGAATGACGCCGTAACTGCCGAAAAACCGGTCAATCGTGTTTGGGTCGCAGTTTTGCCTGATTTACCAGATACATGCTTCCTCGGAGATAACCATGCATTCGATCCTCGCCGTTGATGACTCAGCCTCGATGCGCCAGATGGTGTCGTTCACCCTCAAGAGCGCCGGCTACAACGTGGTGGAGGCGGTGGATGGGCAGGACGCCTTGGAGAAAGCCGGGGGGCGCAGTTTTGACCTCGTCCTGACGGACCAGAACATGCCCCGCATGGACGGCATCAGCCTGACGAAGAAGCTGCGCGAGTCGCCCCAGTTCAAAGGCACGCCGATCCTGATCCTGACCACCGAGTCCAGCGACCAGATGAAGCAGGCGGGCCGTGCGGCAGGCGCCACCGGTTGGCTGGTCAAGCCCTTTGATCCCAACAAGCTGATCGAAGTGATTCGCAAGGTCATCAGCTGAGACCTCTCCAGGGTCACACCAAGACAAGAACACAGCAACAGGATTTCGGGAGCCCCTCATGGCAGCAGAAACAAGCATGGACAGCAATCAGGCATCGGCGGGCATCGACCTCAGTCAGTTCTACCAGGTCTTCTTTGAGGAAGCGGGCGAGAACCTGGATCAGATGGAGCAGCAGTTGCTGGGGCTGGATGTCAGCGCGGCCGACGACGAGGAGCTCAATGCGATCTTCCGGTGCGCGCACTCCATCAAGGGTGGGGCGGCGACCTTCGGTTTTGCCGATGTGGCCGAGCTGACGCATCAGATGGAGACCTTGCTCGACAAACTGCGCCGCCACGAACTGGCCCCCACGGCGGACATGGTCGATGTGTTGCTGCAATCAGGCGATGCGCTCAAGGCCATGCTGGCCCGCCATCAAGGCTCCGGCAGTGTGGTGGTGGACACGACGGACCTGTTGTCCCGCATCCGGGCCATGGCCTCCGGTGAGGCGGCGCCCGTGAACGTGGCGCCTGTGGCCACCCGTGCATCGGTGCCTGCCGCCGACGCCCCTGCTCAGCCCGCATCGGGTGTGGCTGCCACGCAAGGGCAACGCACGGTTGAAATGCGCGTGGGCCCGCTGGGTGACCCGGCTCAGGTCGATGGCCTGCTGGAGCTGTTCAAGGAGGTCGTGGGCCTGGGACAGGCCGAGGCCTTGCCCGATCTGGCCGATGCCCCGGGCGTGCGCCGCTTCAAGGTCGTCACGTCCACGGATGAATCTGAGATTCTGGATCTGTTCACCTTCCATGTGGCCCGAGAGGACGTCAAGTTCCTGCCTTGGGGCGAGGACGGTTTGGCCGCTCAGTCGGATCTCGGTTATGGCTTTTTTGACAACGCGCCCGGCGCGCCTGAACAAGGTCCCGCCACGCCAGTGATGGTCGCTCCGGTGCAGCCTGCTCCCGTGGCGGTCAAGCCGGTGGCCAAGGTCGACAAGCCCCAGGCTGCCGGCATGGAAGCGTCCACCCTGCGCGTGTCGGTGGAAAAGGTCGACCAGCTCATCAACCTGGTCGGCGAGCTGGTCATCACCCAGGCGATGCTGGCGCAGAACAGTCGCTCGCTGGACCCCGTGGTCTACCAGCAGCTCATGTCGGGGCTGACCGACCTGGACCGCAACACCCGCGACCTGCAGGAAGCGGTCATGTCGATCCGCATGATTCCGATGTCGACGGTGTTCAGCCGCTTCCCGCGCATGCTGCGCGACCTGGCCAACAAGCTGGGCAAGAAGGTCGAGCTGGTCACCCTGGGTGAAGCCACCGAACTGGACAAGGGCCTGGTCGAGAAGATCACCGATCCGCTGACCCACCTGGTGCGCAACTCGTGCGACCACGGTGTCGAGATGCCGGCTGACCGCCTGGCCAAGGGCAAGCCCGAGGTGGGCACGATCACGCTGGCCGCGTCTCATCAAGGCGGCTCGATCGTGATCGAAGTGCGTGACGACGGCCGTGGCCTGTCGCGTGAGAAGCTGCTCAAGAAGGCGCGAGAGAAGGGCATCGAGGCCCCGGACACCATGACCGACTCCGAGGTCTGGTCGCTGATCTTTGCCCCAGGATTTTCCACCGCTGATGAGGTGACCGACGTGTCTGGCCGAGGCGTGGGCATGGACGTGGTCAAGAAGAACATCACGTCGCTGGGTGGCACGGTGGAGATCGACTCGGCCGAAGGCTACGGCATGCGGGTCGCCGTTCGACTGCCGCTGACCCTGGCCATCATGGATGGCATGAGTGTGGGTGTGGGCGAAGAGGTCTACATCCTGCCGCTGTCCTCAGTGGTCGAGAGCTTCCAGGTCAGCCCCGAGATGGTCAAGACCGTGGGCGGCTCGGGCCGGGTGGTCGAGGTCCGCGACGAGTACATGCCGGTGATCGAGCTGGAGAAGGTCTTCCAGGTGCCGCGCTTCGACTGGGAGCACACCAGCGGGATCATGGTCGTGGTCGAGGCCGAGAGTGGCCGTGTGGCCGTGCTGGTCGACGAACTGCTGGGCCAGCAACAGGTGGTGGTCAAGAACCTGGAAACCAATTACCGCAAGGTCAATGATGTGTCGGGTGCCACGATCATGGGTGATGGCCGTGTGGCTCTGATCCTGGATGTGGCCTCGCTGGTGCGTCGTTCGCGCCACTGATCAGGAGAGCAACATGGGCATGATGGAAAAGATCGATGT
This sequence comes from Aquabacterium sp., assembly GCA_035438885.1. Lineage (GTDB taxonomy): Bacteria > Pseudomonadota > Gammaproteobacteria > Burkholderiales > Burkholderiaceae_C > Aquabacterium. The sequence continues at coordinate 4,780 of DAORJC010000139.1, forward strand.
GCAGGCGCAAGCTCTGGCACGTGAGTACCTGACCTTCCGTCTGGGTGACGAAGAGTACGGGATCGACATCCTGAAGGTGCAGGAGATTCGGGGCTACGAGAACCCGACCCGCATTGCCAATGCACCCCATTTCCTCAAGGGCGTGGTCAATCTGCGAGGCACCATCGTGCCCATCGTGGACCTGCGCATGCGCTTTGGTTGTTCCTCGGCCGAGTACAACGGCTTCACCGTCTCGATCATCCTGCACATCGGTCAGCGCACCATCGGCACGGTGGTGGATTCGGTCAGCGATGTGATGGAAATTTCGGCTGAGTCGGTGCGGCCCGCACCAGACATGAATTCAGCCATCGACGCCACCTTCATCCGTGGTCTGGCGCAGGTGGGCGAGCGCATGGTGATCCTGCTGGACATCGAGAGCATGCTGATGAGTTCAGACATGGGTCTGGTGGACTGACTGAAATGGAGAAAGTCATGAACAAGCGTTCCCTGCTGGTGGCCGTGGCCATGTTGTTCGGTAGTTCTTTGGCGGCCGTACACGCCGCCGATGGCGGTGCCGGCAAGACCGAGGCGGTGGCCATGGTCAAGAAGGGTGTCGCAGCCATCAAGGCGGGCCCCAAGGACAAGGCCTATGCAGAGATCAGCGACAAGGCTTCGGTTCAGTATCACGACCGTGATCTGTACCTGGTGGTCTACGGGCTGGATGGCACGGTGCACGCCCACGGCGCCAACAGCAAGATGATCGGCAAGAACCTGATCGACTTGAAGGACATCGACGGCAAGCTCTTTGTCAAGGAGCGTGTCGACATGGCCAAGACCAACGCGACCTTCTGGCAGGACTACAAGTTCACCAACCCAGAGACCAAGAAGATCGAGCCCAAGAGCATGTATTGCGAAAAGCTCGACGACACCGTGGTCTGCGGTGGCATCTACAAGTAAATCGTCGGCCTCAGCGCTTGAGCACGCGTGCCACCGCCTGATCCAGATCGGGCAACGGCACGCTCAGGCGCTGCTCGGCATGGCTCACCTCACGGGCCTTGGGCGCCCACACCGGGGCTGGCCAGCGTGCATCCCAATCAAACCGGGCGATCACATGCCAGTGCAGATGGGGCACCACATTGCCCAGGCTGGCCAGGTTGACCTTGGTGGGGTGCAACTGCTCCCGCAGCACGGTCTCGACCTTGGCCACGGTCTGCATCAGCAGTGACCGATCGGCCGGCACCAGGTCGGTCCACTCGGCCACATGGTCGGTCCAGATCACACGGTAGAACGCGGGGTGATCGGCATCGTCCGCCCGGATGATGCGCAGCCTGTCGGTGCTCGCGATCAGGAGGCCCCCATCGCGTTCACACAACTCGCAGCCCGCCATCCGGGTTGAGTCCTTCTGACCCATGCTCAGACCAGCACGCGCTCGATGCCGCCGGTGTTGGCCTTGGCCACGTACTCCGGCATCCAGTTCTCGCCCAGGATCTGCTTGGCCATTTCGATGACGATGTAATCGGCCTCGAGCAGGCCATTGGCGGTGTCTTCGCCGTAGCGACTCAGGCCTTGCAGGCAGGCCGGGCAGGACGTCAGCACCTTGACGTTGTCCTTCGCGCCGATCAGGCCCTTGTCGCGCAACTCGGCCTCGCCCTTGAGGATCTCTTCTTCCTTGCGGAAGCGGATCTGCGTGGAGATGTCCGGGCGGCTGACGGCCAGCGTGCCGGCCTCACCGCAGCAGCGGTCCGACTTGATCACGCCGTCGCCCAGCAGGGCCTTGACGGTCTTCATGGGGTCCTGCAGCTTCATGGGGGTGTGGCAGGGGTCGTGGTACAGGTACGCGCCCTTGTTTTGCAGGGTGATGCCCTTCTCCAGCAGGTACTCGTGGATGTCGATGATGCGGCAGCCCGGGAAGATCTTGTCGAACTGGTAGCCCTGCAACTGGTCGTAGCAGGTGCCGCACGAGACGACCACCGTCTTGATGTCCAGGTAGTTCAGCGTGTTGGCCACGCGGTGGAACAGCACCCGGTTGTCGGTGATCATCTTCTCGGCCTTGTCGAACTGGCCGGCCCCGCGCTGCGGGTAGCCGCAGCACAGGTAGCCCGGCGGCAGCACGGTCTGCACGCCGGCGTGCCACAGCATGGCCTGCGTGGCCAGGCCCACCTGGCTGAACAGGCGCTCAGAGCCACAACCCGGGAAATAGAACACGGCTTCGGTGTCGGCCGTCGTCTTTTTAGGGTCGCGGATGATGGGGACGTAGTCCTTGTCCTCGATGTCCAGCAAGGCGCGGGCGGTCTTTTTGGGCAGGCCGCCCGGCATCTTCTTGTTGATGAAGTGGATGACCTGCTCTTTGAGCGATGCAGTGCCCACGGAAGCGGGTGGCGCATCCGTCTGCTTGCGGGCCAGCACCTTGAGCACGTCATTGCCCAGGCGCTGCAAGGGCATGGCCACATCCACCAGGGCGCTGCGAACGATCTTGATCGTCTGCGGGTTGTTGGTGTTGAGCATCAACATGCCTGCCGCACCGGCCGGGCGGAAGGTCTTCTTGCCCATCTTGTTGAGCAAGTTGCGCATGTTCATCGACACGTCGCCAAAGTCGATCTTGACCGGGCAGGGGCTCAGGCACTTGTGGCAGACCGTGCAGTGGTCGGCCACGTCCTCGAACTCTTCCCAGTGCTTGATGGACACACCGCGGCGGGTCTGCTCTTCGTACAGGAAGGCTTCGATCAGCAGCGAGGTGGCCAGGATCTTGTTGCGTGGGCTGTAGAGCAAGTTGGCGCGTGGCACGTGGGTGGCGCACACGGGCTTGCACTTGCCGCAGCGCAGGCAGTCCTTCATGGACGTGGCGATGTCGCCAATGTCCGACTGCTGCATGATCAGCGATTCATGGCCCATCAGCCCGAAGCTGGGGGTGTAGGCCTCGGTCAGGTCAGCGGCGTGCACGTCATCGCCCAGGCCGGTGAGGGCGGTGCCGCGCAGCAGCTTGCCCTTGTTGAAGCGGCCTTCGGGGTCGACCTTGGCCTTGTAGGCCGTGAACGGCGCCATCTCGGCTTCGCTCAGGAACTCCAGCTTGGTGATGCCGATGCCGTGCTCACCCGAGATCACGCCATCCAGCGAGCGCGCCAGCGTCATGATGCGTGCCACGGCTTCATGGGCCGTTTGCAACATCTCGTAGTTGTCGCTGTTGACGGGGATGTTGGTGTGCACGTTGCCGTCG
>DAORJC010000140.1:0-5726 GCA_035438885.1 Aquabacterium sp.
CGTCTGACGCAATTCCACATCCACACCCGCGGTGGGCTCGTCCAGCACGATCACGGGCGGTTTGTGAACCAGCGCCTGTGCCACCAGCACCCGGCGCTTCATGCCACCCGAGAGCTGGCGCATGTTGGCATCGGCCTTGTCGCTCAGGCCCAGGTGGGTCAGCAACTCGTCGATCCAGTCGTCGTTGCGGCGGATACCGAAGTAGCCACTCTGGTTGCGCAAGGTCTCGCGCACCGAGAAAAACGGGTCGAACACCAGCTCTTGCGGCACCACGCCCAGGGCACGGCGGGCGGCCTGGTAATCACGGCGCACATCGTGGCCTTGCACGGTGACCTGGCCGGAGGTGGCGCGGGCCAGGCCTGCCAGGATGCTGATCAGGGTGGTCTTGCCAGCCCCATTGGGCCCCAGCAAACCAAAAAATTCACCCTGGGCGATGTCAAAACTCACGTCATGGAGGGCTTGAACCGTTCGGCCGCCGCTGACATAGGTTTTGGTGATGTTCTGGAAGGAGATGGCACTCATGGAGGCTACGATTGTAAGAAGTCACCGGCCCCTTCGCTCATGCCCCCCAAAAAGCCCCGCAGAACCTTCGACCGCATCCTGGATGTGACGCTGGTCATGTTCAACCGATTTGGCGAGCCCAATGTCTCGACCAGCCAGTTGTGCGGCGAACTGGGCATCAGCCCGGGCAACCTGTTTTACCACCACCCTACCCGGGACGCCCTGATCCACGGCCTGTTCCTGCGCTACCAGGCGGCCTTGCTGAGCACGCCCTCCGCCCCCGCACCCGCACCCGCACCCGGCGAGTCGGAGCCTGATACAGCCTGGCTGTCTCAGGTGAGCCCAGCGCTTCGCAGTCTGGCCGATCAGGCCGCCCACCTGGCCCGTGCGGCCTGGGCCTACCGCTTCCTGTTCCGAGACCTCAGTGACCTGGTCTCCAGGCACCGCGAGCTGGAAGAGGCCCTGCCCCGCCTGCTCCGCCAACAAGGCGCGACCCTGCTGGCGGAGCTGAAACAACAGGCCTGGGCAGAGCCCGGCGTGAGCGAGGCGCAACTCAAGCTGTGGGTGGGCCCCATGCTGGCGACCTTGACCGGCGCCATGGGGCTGGACGGCGCACTGGATCCGCGAGAGCGGCTGCGAGGCACCGATGACGACGTGATTGATCGGCGCGTGACCCTCTCGCTGGGCCTGATCGCCCAGGCCCTGAACGCGCAGGATCGACAACACCTGAACGACCACCTGAGCAGGGGGGATCACCTGGGTTCAGACCCGTGGTGGCTGGACCCGGTGGACGGTTAAGATCCGAGGCTCACGCACACAATACTGATGACCGTAGGAGACCCTCATGTCCGATCTGAAAGCACGCTTCGACCAAGCCCTGGCTGACTCCAAGCTCCTGCCCGCCAAGCCCGACAACAACACCCTGCTGCAGATGTATGCCCTGTTCAAGCAAGGCAGCACCGGCGATGCCACGGGCGAGCGCCCCGGCATGATGGACTTTGTGGGCCGCGCCAAGTTTGACGCCTGGGCTGCCCTGAAGGGCAAGACGCAAGATGCCGCCCAACAGGGCTACATCGACCTGATCGAGTCGCTCAAGGTCTCGCTCAAGGGCTGAGCCCCCAGCGTTGTCCGGGGGGACACACCCCACCCTGAAAAGCCTCAAGCTTGTGATGAGCCTGAGGCTTTTTCAATCATGCGATCCAGGTTTTTGGTGACCTCGGCTTCGATCATGGGCTTGAAGGCCGACATCATCATGCCCAGCTTGACCTGCAGGTCAAAGCTGGAGCCCGACACCTGCATGGTGCCTTTGACGCCCGAGCGCTCGAACGTGACGGTGTCCTGCTCATCCCCCAGGGTCACCTGACAGCTCAGGCCAAGCTTCTGGGTCGCATCGTCCACCCATTGCCGGGTCAGCTCGCGGGCTTTGTCCAGACCCAGGGCATGTGATTGTTGAAGCTTGATGTCGCTCATGGCTTGTGCCTTGTGGTCAAAAGCTGCACTATAAATACCTTCCCTCACCTCTGACCCCGAGCGTTGTCCCATGTCCGCCGTCACGCACGTCCTGCCAGAACACCTGCTGTCCGATCTGATGACCCATGCGCCGGGCATGCAGGCCCTGCGTCGCGACATCCACGCTCACCCTGAGCTTTGCTTTGAAGAGGTCCGCACCAGCAAGCTGGTGGCCGAGCGCCTGATGCACTGGGGCATTGAAGTTCACCACGGCCTGGGCACCACCGGCGTGGTGGGCGTCATCCGTGGCCGCCCGGGCCCTCGGGCCCTGGGCTTGCGGGCCGACATGGACGCCCTGCCGGTGACCGAGCACAACCAGTTTGCGCATGCCAGCAAGCACCCCGGCAAGATGCACGCCTGCGGCCACGACGGACACACGGCCATGCTGCTGGCTGCCGCGCAGCACCTGGCCACGCACCGAAATTTTGCCGGCACGGTCTACCTGATCTTTCAGCCGGCTGAAGAAGGCGGAGGGGGCGCCCGCGAGATGATGAAGGACGGCCTGTTCGAGCGCTTCCCCATGGACGCGATCTTCGGGATGCACAACTGGCCCGGCATGGCCGTGGGCCAGTTCGCCATCAAGGACGGCCCGTGCTTTGCCTCCAGCAACGAGTTCCGCATTCGCATCAGCGGCAAGGGCTGTCATGCGGCCATGCCGCACCTGGGCATCGACCCGGTGCCCGTGGCCTGCCAGTTGGTACAGGGGTTCCAGACCATCCTGACGCGCAATGTGCGGCCCGTGGAAACTGGCGTCATCTCGGTCACCATGATCGAGGCGGGCGAGGCCACCAACGTGATTCCCGATGACGTGACCATTCGGGGCACCGTGCGCACCTTCACCACCGACACGCTGGACCTGATCGAAGCGCGCATGCGCGCCATGAGCGAGCAGTTGTGCGCGGCCTTTGGCGCCACGGTGGACTTCGAGTTCCACCGCAACTACCCGCCCACGATCAACCACACCCGCGAGGCCGAGTTTGTCCGGCAGGTGATGTGTGAGGTGGTGGGCCCCGACCAGGTTCAGACCTTCGAGCCCACCATGGGGGCCGAGGACTTCAGCTTCTTCCTGCAGGGCAAACCAGGGGCCTATTTCGTGATCGGCAATGGCGATGGCGTGCACCGCGAAGGGGGGCACGGCCTGGGACCCTGCACGCTGCACAACCCCAGTTATGACTTCAACGACCAGTTGATCCCGCTGGGGGCCACCTTGTGGGTCAAGCTGGCCCAGCGCTGGCTGGCGCAGGCTTGATCCGCCGACCTCAGTTGCGCACGTACTGCAGCAAGCGGCCGCGGTAGTCCTCACCGCCAACCTGCTTGACGTGAATGGCGTGGTCGTCCAGGCCAAAGCCCATGGCCGACATGCGCTTGTTGAACGCCGAGCGGTTGCCCCGGTTGGGGTCGACGATCAGGACCTCGGCCATGGGCTGGGCGTGACGCCCGATGAACTGCGACAACAAGCCCCCGTCGTCACGTTCGTACAGCACGTCACTGCCCATGATCAGGTCAAAGCGGCCACTCACACGGGCCTGACCGTGAACCATCGACAGCGCATCCTTGGGGGCCGACCAGTCACCATGACGGTAAGCCAGGGGGGCCATGTCATTGAGGCGCACGTTCTCCAGCAGGAAGTCGCTGGCCAGGGGGTGCCAGTCGCTGGCCGTGACGTCCATGCCCATGCGGTGGCAGACCATGCTGGCCAGGGCCAGGCCGCAGCCAATTTCAAGCACCCGCTCGTTGGCCAGCCACGGACGCTGGGCCATGTGCAGGGCCAGTTGAACACCGGAGGGCCAGACCAGGCCAAACATCGGCCAGGTGGCCGATGAAATGCCCAGCGCTTCAGCCTCCCCCAGGGGGTCGGCATACTGCTGGCGATCCAGCAAGGAGCGGATGATCAGGTCGTCCACGCCTTGAAAGGCAATGGACTCCTGTTTGACTTCATAACCTGGCATGACCAAGCCTCGTGGACGTGCTCGCCTTCAAGGGGCGGGCATGGATCGGCGCTTTGCGGCGAGCAGTTGTTCAGATCGAACGGGCTCGGCACTTCGGATCTACGAAGGCTTGGCAGGGCCGAAGGGGCAATCACACGGGGCTTGACGGAATGGGCCAGTGTATCGGAGTCCCCGAGCCCGGGTATCCTGTGAGGATGTATGCGACCCACTTTGGCCTCAAGCGAGAGCCTTTTTCGATCGCCCCTGACCCTCGCTACCTGTTCATGAGCGAGCGCCACCGTGAGGCCCTGGCCCACCTGCTGTATGGCGTGGGTGGCGGGGGCGGCTTTGTCCTGCTGACCGGCGAGATCGGCGCGGGCAAGACCACGGTCTGCCGGGCGTTTCTGGAACAGATTCCCAGGCGCTGCAATGTGGCCTACATCTTCAACCCCAAGCTGACCGTGCCCGAGTTGCTCCGATCGGTGTGCGAGGAGTTCGGCATCCCCAGGCTGACGACCGACGGTGGCAAGGAGACCACCAAGGGCCACATCGACGCGCTCAATGAGTTCCTGCTGCGCACGCACGCCGTGGGGCAGAACAATGTGCTGATCATCGACGAGGCCCAGAACCTGGCGCCCGAGGTGCTGGAGCAACTGCGCCTGCTGACCAACCTGGAGACCAGCGAGCGCAAGCTGCTGCAGATCATCCTGATCGGGCAACCAGAGCTGCGCGACATCCTCAAGAAACCCGAGCTGGAGCAACTGGCCCAGCGGGTGATTGCGCGCTTTCACCTCGATGCGCTATCGGCCAAGGAGACGGCGCAGTACATCAAGCACCGCCTGGGCATCTCCGGGCGCCTGGACAGCAACCTGTTCGACCCGGCCGCCGCCGCACGGGTTCATCAGCTCACCGGTGGCGTGCCCCGCCGCATCAACCTGTTGTGCGACCGGGCCATGCTGGGCGCCTACGCTCAAGGCCAGCACACCATCAGCAAAGCCGTGGTCGACCAGGCCGCGACCGAGGTGTTCGGGCTGGAGAAGCTGCCCAAGCCGCTGCGCCAGTCGGCCTCCGCCGCCCTCACGGCGCCTTGGCCCGTCTGGGTCTGGGCCCTGATCGGCATGGGCGTTCTGACGGTCAGCGCCGGCGTACTGACCGCCGGACAACGATCGGATTGGGGGCGACTGCTACCGGCCAGCCCGCGCACAGAAGCCGCCACGCCTCCCGCGGCGGTGCTCCCCCCGCCTTCGTCACCCCAGCCTGCCCAGGCGCCCACACAAGCCTCGCCGGTCATGGTGTCCACCCAACTGCAACTGGCCGCGCTGCCAGCCGACACCCCGCGTGAAGAAGCCCCGGCCTGGCAGTTGCTGTCTCAACGCTGGGGCATCCGCCTGGAGGGACCGGACCCCTGCGTCACAGCGGCACGACAGGGGCTGCAGTGCTTCAAGAGCAGCAATGGCCTGGCCCTGATCCGCCAGTTGGGACGCCCCGTGATGCTGGTGATGAGCGACGAGCAGGGGCGCGCCGTGTATGGCGTGCTCACCCACCTGGGCCCCGACTGGGCCACCGTGGTGCTGGGCACCCAGGCGCAGACAGTGTCGCTGAGTGCCTTGAGCGTGGGCTGGCGGGGGGACTTCATGACCCTGTGGCGCGCGCCAGAGGGCTATCAACAGCGGCTGACCCTGGGTGCCAAGGGCCCTGCGGTTGACTGGCTGGCCACGCAACTGGCACGCTTGCGCCAGGAGCCCGCGCCGCCTGCAGGGCAGCGCCTGGACGACGCCTTGCAGGCCC
>DAORJC010000140.1:5743-7963 GCA_035438885.1 Aquabacterium sp.
CCCGCCTGTCGGCTTTTCAGGTTTCCCAGGGCATCAAACCTGACGGCATGGCCGGCGCCATGACCTTCATGCAGATCAACCGCCTCACCGGTGTGGACGAACCGCACCTGACAACGGAGTCACCCGGCCGTGTCCTACATCCTTGATGCCCTCAAAAAGGCTGAAGCCCAACGCGGCAACGGCCAGGTGCCCGGTCTGCACGACCAGCACATGCCGACCGATTTTGGCGCACCGCCAGAGGCCCCCGGCAACCCCTTGCTGATCTGGATCATCATGGCCATGGGCGTCCTGCTGATCGGCGTGCTGCTGTGGGCCACCTGGCACCCGGACGAACCAGCCCGCACCGAAGCGCAAGTGCCGACGTCGATGCCAGCGGTGGCGCCCTCCCCGACTGCGCAGGTCATGCCCGCGCCAACGCCTGCGCCGGCACCCATGCAAATGCAGGAACCGCTGCCGGTGCCCGAAGCGCCCGCCCCGGAGCCGGTGAGCCGACGCAACCCACCCCTGCAGGCGGCCCCTGCACACGCCGAGGCCACAGCCACAGCGACACCCGCGGCCCGTCAGGAACGCCAGACGGCGCCGCGCCTCACCGAGTCATCGCCCGACACGACAGCGCCCGTGGAGCCGGCCGGCAAACTGCCGGAGTCGATGCGCGGACAGATCCCCAAGATGAACTTTGGCGGGGCCATGCACTCGGACAACCCCGCCAACCGCATGCTGATCATCAATGGCCAGCTTTTCCATGAGGGCGACACCGTGTCGCCCGACCTGGTGCTGCAGGAGATCCAGCTCAAGTCGGCCACGTTCCGCTACCGCGGCTACCGCCACACGGTGCAGTTCTGAGCCGACGCTCGCTTCGGTCTGATCAATCAAAGATGTCGCTCAGCCACGACTTGTGCTTGCGCTTGCCGTAGCCCGATTGATGGTGGTGGTCCGAGTCGACAAAGTCCGGACGGCGGGGTTGCTGGTAGGCCTGTGGGGCCGGCGGTGGCGGGGCCGCCGTGGCGCTGCGCTCGATCAGCTTGTCCAGCTCACCGCGGTCCAGCCAGACCCCGCGGCACTGGGGGCAGTAATCGATCTCGACGCCCTGGCGATCAGACATGACCAGGGCGACATCGTTGCAGGTAGGACATTTCATGGAGGACTCCTTGTGTGGTGACAATCAGGTACTGCGGCGAGTGATCTTGGGGGCGGTCTTGGCGCTCCAGATCATGGTGACGACCAGGATGCCGATCACCACGGCCAGCGACACCACGATCGGGATCTTGTAGAAATCCACGATGACCATCTTGGTGCCGATGAACACGAGGATCAACGCCAGACCGTAGTTGAGCAGGTGGAACTTGGCCGCTGCAGCTTGCAGCAGGAAGTACATGGCACGCAGGCCCAGGATGGCCATGATGTTGCTGGTCAGCACAATGAAGGGATCATTGGTGACGGCAAAGATCGCAGGGATCGAGTCCACCGCAAAGATCACATCGGTGATGCCCACCATGACGACCACCATCAGCAACGGCGTGGCGATGCGCTTGCCGTTCTGCATGGTCCAGAATTTTTCGCCGTCGTAGAACTTGCTGACGGGCATGACCTTGTGCAGCAGCTTGAGCACCGGGTTGTCGTTCAGGTCGGACTCCTGGTCAGCGGCCCACCACATCTTGATGCCGGTGAGGATCAGGAAGGCGCCAAACACATACAGGATCCAGTGGAACTGGGCAATCAGCCACCCACCGACCAGGATCATCACCGTGCGCAGCACGATGGCACCCACGATGCCGATCATCAGCACCCGCTTCTGGTACGCCGGCGGCACCGAGAAGTAGGTGAAGATCATCAGGAACAGGAAGATGTTGTCAACCGCCAGGCTCTTCTCGATGAGGTAGCCCGCCAGGAACTCCAGGGCCCGCGTGTTGGCGATCTCGGTCGACCCCGTGGTGTCACGAACGGCCCACCAGAAAAGCCCGTTGAACACCAAGCTCAACCCGACCCACAAGAGGGACCAGTTGAGCGCCTCTTTAACGCCGACCTCATGCGCGCCCTGCTTTTTCAGGACCACAAAGTCGACGAACAAAGCCGCCAGAACGAAGGCTGAAAAGACCAGCCAGAGCCAAAGGGGTGCCACGGTTTCCATGATCGATGCCTAGACGGAATTGAGAAAGGTCAGTCGTCGTTGCTGCCCATGCCAAACAGGCTCAGCAGGCTGCTGAACAGGTTGAACAGGGA
>DAORJC010000141.1:0-7874 GCA_035438885.1 Aquabacterium sp.
ATCAGCAAAACACTGTTGATCGGCCATCGACAGACGGATGACCTCGGCTTGTTCCACTGCGCGCTGTGCGGCGTCCTGAACGGCTGCCACCACAAAATCAGTCATGGTGCGCCCTTGCAACTCTGCTGCGCGCTTGAGCAGGCCATGCAGGTCGGTGCTGATGCGGGCTTCGAGTCGGGCTGTCAGGGCGCTGGATCGCATGGTCATCTCCTTGCACAGAGTGTACGGCAGTCTGCCGTATTCATGCAAATGGAACGGCGGCCACATGCGGACGCATGGGGCCGCCCAGGCTCAGATCGCCTGCGCCTTGCGGAAGGTCATCACGCCATCTTCCAGCTTGCCGTTGTGCAGCTGGTCCATGTCGAGCGCGTAGTTCTGGTACAGCTTCCAGGGCGCGCGGTCGGCGCCCTTGGGCATGTAGGCCTCGGCACGGGTCACGTAGTTCGAGGTCATGTCCAGCAGCGGGCCGGTCTTGATGTTCGGGTCCTTGCGTTCGGGCACGGCGATGCGGGTGCCGGTCTGGTCCATGTGCTTGATCAGGCGGCACACGTACTCGGCGATCAGGTCGGCCTTGAGCGTCCACGAGGCGTTGGTGTAGCCCAGCGCGTTCGAGAAGTTGGGGATGTCGCTGAACATCACGCCCTTGTAGGAGATGTGCTGGCTCATCTCGATGGCCTTGCCATCCACCGACAGGGTCATGCCGCCAAACAGGCGCAAGTTCAGGCCGGTGGCCGTCACGATGATGTCGGCTTCCAGCGTCTGGCCAGATTTGAGCAAGATGCCCTTGTCAGTGAAACGGTCGATGTGGTCGGTCACCACGGAGGCCTTCTTCTTGCGCAGCGCCTTGAACATGTCGCCATTGGGCACGGCGCACAGGCGTTGGTCCCAGGGGTTGTAGGGCGGCGTGAAGTGCTTCATGTCGAAGTCTTTGCCCACCTGCGCCTTGACCTGCTTGAGCAGCACCTTGCGCATGAAGTTGGGGTACTTGCGCGAGAGCTTGAAGATCCACTGGGTGATGAAGTTGTTGCGCGCCCGGCTCATCTTGTAGACGGTCATCTCGGGCAGGAACTTGAGCAACAGGCGCACCATCGGGTCAAACTGCGGCACCGAGATCACGTAGCTGGGCGTGCGCTGCAGCATGGTCACGTGCTGGGCCTTGTCCGTCATCGACGGGATCAGGGTGATGGCGGTGGCGCCAGAGCCGATCACGACCACGCGCTTGCCGCTGTAGTCCAGGTTCTCAGGCCAGAACTGGGGATGGATGACTTGCCCCTTGAAGTCGTCCCGGCCCTTGAACTCGGGCGTGAAGCCTTGTTCGTAGTTGTAGTAGCCCGAGCACATCATCAGCCAGTTGCAGGTGTACTGCACGGTCTCGCCCGACTTCTTCTGCACGGTCACCGTCCAGGTGGCGGTGTCGCTGCGCCAGTCGGCCGACACCACCTTGCTGCCAAAGCGGATGTGGCGTTGGAGGTCGTTCTCGCGGGCCGCTTCCTGGATGTAATGGCGGATGCGGTCGCCGTCGGCGATGACCTGCGGCTCGGTCCAGGGCTTGAAGTTGTAGCCCAGGGTGTACATGTCCGAGTCGGAACGGATGCCGGGGTAGCGGAACAAGTCCCAGGTGCCGCCCAGGTTGTCACGGCCTTCCAGGATGGCAAAGGTCTTGCCGGGGCACTGGCTCTTGAGGTGGCGGGCCGCGCCAATGCCGGACAGGCCGGCGCCCACGATCAAGACGTCAAAGTGTTCAGCCATGGAAAGGTCTCCGTGTTCGAGGTCAGGTGCCAACGCCATCACGTCATGTGACAACGATGGTGCGCACTTTATATTTGAAAATATACGTTGTCAAATACCCCAAGGCCCGGGATCGGGGGGGTACTGGCACCTGACCGGCGAGCGGGAGGCGAAGCCTCCGCGACAGCCTTCAAGCGGGCAATCCCAGGCGCTCGCAGATGGCCTTGACCGGCCCGGCCTGGTTCATGGTGTAGAAGTGCAGCCCGGGCACGCCGCCGCAGCGCAGTTGCTCGCACAGGTCGGTCACCACGTCCAGACCGAAGGCCTGGATGGAGGCCTTGTCGTCGCCAAAGCCTTCCAGGCGGGTGCGGATCCAGCGGGGGATCTCGGCGCCACAGGCATCCGAAAAACGCATCAGCTGGGTGGAGTTGGTGATCGGCATGATGCCCGGGATGATGGGGATGGTCACGCCTTCGCGGTCGGCGTCTTCCACAAAACGGAAGTAGGCGTCGCTGTTGAAGAAGTACTGCGTCAGGGCCACGTCGGCACCGGCCTTGACCTTGGTCACGAAGGCCTGGAGGTCGGCCTCCGGGTTGCGGGCCTGGGGGTGCATCTCGGGGTAGGCGCCGACTTCGATGTGGAAGTGGTCGCCGGTTTCTTCGCGGATGAAGGCCACCAGCTCGCTGGCGTAGCGGAACTCGCCAAAGGCGCCGTAGCCGCTGGGCAGGTCGCCGCGCAGGGCCACCAGGCGCCGGATGCCGTCTTGCTTGAACTGCTGCAGTTGCTCGCGCACGCTGGCCTTGCTGGCGCCGATGCACGAGAAGTGCGGGGCCGCATCAAAGCCTTCGTTCAGGATGGCGCGCACCGTCTGGATGGTGCCGTCCTGGGTGGAACCACCCGCCCCGTAGGTCACCGAGCAGTACTGGGGCTGGAGGGCATACAACTGCTGGCGCACGGCCGTGAGCTTGTCAAAGCCTTCCGGGGTCTTGGGCGGAAAGAACTCCAGGCTGATCGGCAGGGGCGTGCTCATGGGCTGAGTCTCGAAGGTCATGAGGGGGTCTTTCACTGGATCGGGGCCTGGGCCCGGACAAAGAATTCTCGGTTGCCATCGCCGCCTGCGATGGCGCTGTCAAAGTAGGCCAGCACGCTCAGGTCCAGCTCGGCACAGGCCTGTCGGATGCGTTGTTCCACATCGGCGTAGCTGGCCGCATCCTTGACCAGCCCGCCCTTGCCGATCTGGGCGGGCTGCAGTTCGAACTGTGGCTTGACCAGCATCAGGCATTGGCCACCGGGCGCCAGCAAGGCGCGCAAGGCCGGCAGCACCAGCGTGAGCGAGATGAAGGACAGGTCGCCCACGATGAGCGGGAAGCCGCCCTCGGGCAGGTGATCGCCCAGGTCACCGGGCGTGAGGTGGCGGGCGTTGAGGCCCTCCAGGACCACGACCTGATCGTGTGTGCGCAGCTTGGGGTGGACCTGGCCGTGGCCCACGTCGACCCCGATGATGCGGGCCGCCCCACGGGACAGCAGCACATCGGTGAAGCCGCCCGTGCTCTGGCCCACGTCCAGGCAGGTCAGACCGGTCACGCTCAGATCGGGCGACTGGCTCAGCGCGCCTTCGAGCTTGAGGCCGGCGCGAGACACCCAGCGAGTCTCGGCATCGTCCAGCACCCGAAAGGCCGTGCCTGGCGGCAGCGACTCACCGGCCTTGCGCACCGGGGTCCAGCCTTTGGGGCCTTGCCACTCCACGGCGCCCTGGTCCACCAGGCGTTGGGCGGCCGAGCGCGTGGGGGCCAGCCCCAGGGCCAGGATCTGTTGATCGGCACGGAGGGTGGACGCCATCTCAGATCACCTTTTGCAGAGCCGGCGGGTGGCTGGGCATGCCCGACTCCAGGCCGGCCGACAGGGGCTGCAGCAGCCAGTCCAGGTCGGCCTCGGTCAGGGCCGACGAGGTGGCACCCGCCTGGCCATGCAGGCCACGGGCCAGTTCGGCCTTGCGGGTCTGCAGCGCCAGGATGCGCTCTTCCAGCGTGCCTTCGGCCACCAGCTTGTGCACAAACACGGTCTGGGTCTGGCCCAGGCGGTGGGCGCGGTCGGTGGCCTGGTCTTCCACGGCGGGGTTCCACCACGGGTCGTAGTGGATGACGGTGTCGGCCTGCGGCAGGTTCAGGCCCACGCCGCCGGCCTTGAGGCTGATCAGGAACAGCGGCACCTCCCCGGAGGTGAAGCGCTCGATCAGGGCCTCGCGGTTGGTGCTCTGGCCGGTCAGCTTGGTCCAGGTCACGCCCAGCGCGGGCAGTTGCTCTTCGATCAGGCTGAGCATGGAGGTGAATTGCGAGAACAGCAGCACGCGGCGGCCCTCGGCGATCATCTCGGGCAGGTTCTGCACCAGCCAGTCCAGCTTGGCCGACTGATCGACACGGCGGGCGGCCTCCAGCGGCACCAGGCGCGGGTCACAACAGACCTGACGCAGCTTGAGCAAGGCGTCCAGCACCGTGATGTGCGAGCGCGCCAGGCCTTGGTGGTTCAGGGCCTCGCGGACCTTGGCCTCGGTGGTCAGGCGGATGGTCTCGTACAGCTTGGCCTGTGCGGGCGCCAGGGTGACGTGCTCGATGGTCTCGATCTTGGGCGGCAGCTCGGCAGCCACCAGGCCCTTGGTCCGGCGCAGCATGAAAGGCGCCAGACGGGCCCGCAGCTGGGTCAGCCGTTCGGCGTCGCCATGCTTTTCAATGGGGGTGCGAAACAGCTGGCGGAACCGGCCTTCGCTGCCCAGGTAGCCCGGCATCAGGAAGTTGAACAGGCTCCAGATCTCGCCCAGGTGGTTCTCCATCGGGGTGCCGCTCAGGCACAGGCGCTGGCGCGCATCGAGGGACTGGACCACGCTGGCGGCCTGGGTCTTGGTGTTCTTGATGGTCTGGGCCTCGTCCAGCACGACCACCGACCAGCTTTGGGCCACCAGCATCTCCTGGTCGCGGCTGAGCAAGGGGTAGGTGGTGACGACCACATCGCTGCGGGCCACGTCTTCAAAACGCTCGCTGCGCGTGGCGCCGTGCAGGATCAGGGTGCTCAGACCGGGCGCAAAGCGCTGCAGCTCGCTGCGCCAGTTGCCCATCAGGCTGGTGGGCGCCACGATCAGGGCGGGTTGGCTCAAGCGTCCGGCCTGCTTTTCCACCCACAGGTGGGCGATGGTCTGCAGTGTCTTGCCCAGGCCCATGTCGTCGGCCAGCACGCCGCCCAGGTGGTGGCGCGAGAGAAACTGCAGCCAGGCCAGGCCCTGGTGCTGATACGGACGCAGCTCGGCCAGCAGGCCTTCGGGAATGGCCACGGGCTCGACGCCTGCGCCCTGCTTGAGGGCCTGCACCATGTCGGTCAGCGAGGACGCCTGCGCGCCCGACAGCGTCAAGGCGGCCGTGGGCTCATCGGCCGCGGCCAGGCGCATGGCTTCAAAGCGGCTCAGGCGCAGTTCATCGGCACGGCGCCAGTCCTGCCGCTCGCCTAGCAGCTCCATCATGGTGGCCAGCCAGGGCCGCAGGGGGCCCACGGGCACGTGCCACCACTGGTCGGGCTCGGCGTGCAGCCACAGGCGGTCGTCGCCCTCACGGGCGGGGTGGCGGCTGACGTGGTCCAGCAACTGGGGCAACCAGGGCAGCAGGTTGACCCGCTCGCCATCGATCTCGAACCCCAGCGACAGGTTGAACCAGCGGGCACTGGTGGCCTCTTCGTCGACCAGTTCGGTGCCGTCGGGCGACTGGGCCGTCAGGCCCATGTCCAGGGCCGTGGCCTCGCGCATGCGCTCGGTCAGGCTGCGGTCCAGGGTGACGACAAAACCTTTGTCGCGAAACAGCTTGAAGTCATCGGACAACAAGGCCTGGTCACGCAGACGGGGCGAGGCCTCCATGGCCGTCTGCCCCGGCAGGGTGCGGGCTGTCCAGACCTCCGGGGCGTCCGACAAGGCACCTGCCATGTACCCCAAGGTCATGAAGGGGCTCAGGTACTGCGCCTCGGCCTCGGGCTGGCGGTGCAGCAGGACGCGGCCTGCGGGGGTGTCCACCCATTGTTCGGCCGGGGCGTCCATGGGCCACAGGCCACGAAGGCCATCGTAGTCAAAGCTCAGGTGCAGGGCCAACAGGCTGGCCGAGCCCGCTGGCGCACGGGCCACGTGCAGGTGGGGCACCGGCAGCACGCCCTGCACAACCCGGGAGAGGTCGCCCACCACCTCGGCCGGCAGGGGCGGCGCCAGCGACAGCAGGCGGGGCGCGCGCTCGCGCATCCAGTCCTCGGGCAGGGGCGGCAAGGTCAGCCAGTCGGCCAGTTGGGCCAGGCTCTGGCGCACGGGGACCAGGCCCACGGTGTGGGTCTGCGCGTCCAGGTAAAAGGCGGGCGCGCCCAGGTGGAACACGCTGTGCTCGTCACCCAGGTCGGCGCGGACCTGCCAGCGCACGGCCTGGCCGGCGGCGGCCGGCGGCACCTGCTGCCACACCCAGGACACCTCGCGGGGCTCACCCCATTGCCAGGTGGCCTCGATCTGCCCCTTGGCATCGAGGGTCACGACATCGCCCGTGGCCAGGGCCGTCTGCAGCACCTGCAGACCGATGGCGTCCTGCACGGCCGAGGCCGGCCCCAGGGTCAGCCCCTCCTGGACCTGCCCCCAGCTGTGGGTGGCCGTGGCCTGACCCATCAACCAGCGTCGCAGGAGCTGGAAGACCTCGCCATGGCCCTCGCTCTCGCCAAAGAGGCGGCCGTATTGGTTCTTGACCAGGCTGGGCTTGCCCCACTGGTCGGGTTTGTTTTTCAAAGGCCGCACACGGGCGGGCCACAGGCACAGCCAGCGCGGCACACCCGCACCGGGCATCTTGACGGCCGGGCCGGGGGGCTCATGCGGCTCGGAGCTCAGCACATAGACCATGCGCTGGGGCTCGACCATGCGGGGCGCGGCCGGTTGGCGCTGACGCACCACATCCTTGGCGCGCAACCAGCGCTCAAGAGGCTCGTGCTCGGCACGCACCGGGCTGGCCGGGGTGCTGGCCGCGATGGCCCAGGGCCATTGCCGAGCTGGCTGGGGCGCTGGGGCGGAGGTCTCGACCACCCCTTCTTCGCAAGCCTGAATCACGGCGGCGGCGGCGTGTTCGCACAGCGCACCCGCTCCGCAGTCGCATTCAGATTCGATCAACAGGCGGCCCGAGGGCAGCGCCTTGAATTGCAGGCTCACCTCATGGAACTCGCCCAGGTCACTCTGCACATCGGCTTCGAGGGACCACCAACCCGGCGAGGGGTCGTCGGCATTGAGCTCGAGCACCTCGGCACGCCCCAGACGGGCACAGCCCTCACCCTGCGCCCACAGGGCAGGGTCAAACAGGTCCTTGAAGGCCGAAAGGGGAGGCAATGCAGAAGCAGTCATCAATGAGGGAACAAGGAAAAAATGAACGCGAGGGCGTTCAGGCCGTGAGGCCGTGCACCCTCGCGTCGAGCACACCTGCCGATCAATAGCGGTAGGTGTCAGGCTTGTAAGGGCCTTGCTTGGGAACGCCAATGTAAGCGGCTTGCTCGTCGGACAGCTCGGTCAACTGGGCATTGAGCGTGACCAGTTGCAGGCGGGCGACCTTCTCGTCCAGGTGCTTGGGCAGCACATAGACCTTGCCGATGTCGTAGGCGTCACTGTGGGCAAACAGCTCGATCTGGGCGATGGTCTGGTTGGCAAAGCTGGACGACATCACGTAGCTGGGGTGACCCGTGCCGCAGCCCAGGTTCACCAGGCGGCCCTTGGCCAGCATGATGATGCGCTTGCCGTCGGGGAAGATCACGTGATCGACCTGAGGCTTGATCTCTTCCCACTGGCACTTGGCTTCGGCCTCGGCCACGTCGATCTCGTTGTCAAAGTGACCGATGTTGCAGACGATGGCGTTTTCCTTCATCGCTGCCATGTGCTTGAAGGTGATGACGCTCTTGTTGCCCGTGGCAGTCACAAAGATGTCGGCCTTGTCGGCAGCGTAGTCCATGGTGACGACGCGGTAGCCTTCCATGGCGGCCTGCAGGGCGTTGATGGGGTCGATCTCGGTCACCCACACCTGGGCCGACAGCGCGCGCAGGGCCTGGGCACTGCCCTTGCCCACGTCTCCGTAGCCGGCCACCAGGGCCACCTTGCCGGCGAT
>DAORJC010000142.1:0-7785 GCA_035438885.1 Aquabacterium sp.
CGTGCCGGTACAGCTCGGCCTTTTCCAGCAGGAAAAAGAACATCAAACCACCCAGCAAGGTCAGGAACAGGGCATCTGGCCGTACCCCGGCGCTGAACGCCTCAGGCAGCACGTGCAGCAGGGCCGTGCCCAGCAAGACACCGGTGGACAGGCTGACCAGGTGCTTGACGATCAAGCTCAGCAAAGGGGCCGACAGGGCCGCAGCCAGCACCACGGACACGACCCCACCCAGGAAGGTCGCCAACAGAATGTACACAAGCGTCATGTGAGGATCTTAACAACCGTGTCAAGCAAGCGTGGCATGCTGCCAGGCATTCGCGCAATGCGAGGACAATAGTTCCATGAGCTCCGACATGATTCCTGCCGCCCCCGCCCCCAAACGCGCCAGCAAGACCCGCGCCACAGAATCTCGCCAGCCGCACCTGCTGGCGTCCATCGACATCGGCTCCAACAGCTTTCGGCTGGAGATTGCAGAGATTGCCCATGGTCGCTACAAGCGCGTGGACTACCTCAAACAAACCGTGCGCCTCGGCGCCGGCCTGGACAGCGCCGGCATGCTGACCGAAGAAGCCGCTCAGCGTGGCCTGATGTGCCTGGCCACCTTTGCCCAGCGGCTCAAGGACTTCAAGCCCGCACAGGTACGCGCGGTGGCCACGCAGACCCTGCGCGAAGCCAGCAACCGCAATGCCTTCCTGGCTCGGGCCGACGAGGTCCTGGGCTTTCCCATCGAGGTGATCTCGGGCCGCGAAGAAGCCCGGATGATCTACCAGGGCGTGGCCCGACTGCAACCGAGCGAAGTGCCTCGCCTGGTCGTCGACATTGGTGGGCGCTCGACCGAACTGATCCTGGGCAAGGGCCGTGTGCCCATCACGACCGAATCCTTCCGCGTGGGCAGCGTGAGCTTGTCCATGAAGCACTTTGCCGATGGTCAGTTCACCCGCGGGGCCTTCCGAGCCGCCCAGATCGAGGCCGGCGCCGAACTGGAAGAAGCCCTCCAGCCCTTTGCCCGCCACCACTGGCGCGAAGCCCTGGGGTCGTCGGGCACCGTGGGCGCCATCTCTCACATCTTGCAGGCCAGCGGCGTGACGGACGGAAGCATCACCCCACAAGCCCTGCGCTGGTGCATCGAACAATGCATCAAGGCCGGGCATGTGGACCAGTTGGTCCTGCCGGGGCTCAAACCCGACCGCAAGGCCGTGCTGGGGGGTGGGCTGTCCATCCTGTACACCCTGGCCATGCACTTTGACATCGAGGTCATGCGCCCGGCCAAGGGTGCCCTGCGTCAGGGCGTGATCTTTGACCTCGAAGAGCGCCTGGAGGCCGTCCGAAACCACCGCCAGATCGAACCTCGCGAGCTGTCCGTGCGCGAGCTTCAGCAGCGTTTCCGTGTCGACATGATCCAGGCCGAGCGCATCCGCCATCAGACCGGCGTGCTCTGGCAGAGCCTGCATGAAGGCTGCTCACCCGAAGCGGCGGGCGCCCATGATGAAGCCACCCGTGAGCTGGGTTGGGCCAGCGCCCTGCATGAAGTCGGCATGATGGTCTCGCACCACGACCACCACAGGCACAGTGCCTACCTGCTCGGCCATGTCGATGCAGCCGGGTTCTCGCAATCGCAACTGCGGCGCCTGTCCGACCTGGTGCTGGGCCAGCGGGGCGAGTTGAGCAAGGTCGCCACCCACCTGAGCAACAAGGTGGTCATGAACCAGGTGCTGTGCCTGCGACTGGCCATCATCTTGCATCACGCCCGCATGGACCTGCCCCCACGACTGGCCCGGTTGCATGCCGGTCGTGGTCAGACGGAGCTGCACATCAAAGGGGGCTGGGCGCGTCAGAACCCGCGCACCTTGCACCTGTTGAGCGAAGAGACCGAGAAATGGGCCCGCCAGGGCGATCGAGTCCTGGTGGTCAGTCTGATCAACTGATCAGGGCGTGGGCAGGGCCTTGCGGTACACGCGTCCCCACATGGGATGCCCTGCCTCGCTCTTGCTCAAGGCAAACGCAGGATCCGCCTGACGGGCGGCCTTGAACGCGGCCGAGCACAGCGCCTCGCGCTTGCTGGTGCAATAAATGAACGCCAGATGCTTGTGCGCATTGGCCCGGTCGCGCCCCAGGCCCAGCCCCAGTTGAAGGGCCTGCTTGAGCTGCGATTCAGACTCTGCGTACTGCGCGCCCTGGTAGGCCTTGAGGCCTTGCGCCAGGGCCAGTTCGGCGGGCGAGACCACAGGTTCGGCCGGTGCTTCGACCTTGGACGCCGGGGTGGACGAGGGTGCCTGAGGCGCCGTGGCACAACCGGCCAGGATGCTCAGCGACACACCAGCCATCCACCAGGGTCTGGACAATGGGGCAAAAGTCGGCAGGTTCATGGTTGGTTCGCCATTCAGAAAACATGCGAGACAGAAACCGATTGCCCCGGCTTGACCTCAACGGTCCGGGAGTACGGCGGGAAGTCGTCATTGCGTATGGTGATGACGTGCCTGCCCTGAGGCAAGGTCAACTGAGTCAGAGGCGGCGTCACGCCCATGGCCTTGCGGCCCACGAACACGCTCCCCCAAGGGCTGATGGCCAGCTTGACCGTGCCCGTGGGCAGTGGTTTGACCACAGGTGGAGCCACAGGCACGACCACCGGGGCAGGAGCCGCAGCCACCACGGGCGGCGCCACAGCAGCCGGCACCGGCGGTGCAGGTTGAGGGACCGGCGCAGGAACGGCTGCGACGACTTCAGGGGCCGGTGCCACCGCAGAGGCGACCTCGGTCACGGCAGGCACGCTCACGGCGACCGGCTCCACCACCGGCGGGGCCACAGCGACCGCGGGGGCTTGCACGGATGTGCTCACCGGCGCCTGCGCTGCCTGGGACTTGGGTGCACCCCATTGCTGCCAGGCCAACCAGCTGCCGGCGCCCAACAAGGCCAGGCCGAGCACACCCGCCACGGCCAGCATGCGGTTGACCCCTTGGGGCTGCTCGCTCCTGGCTGCGCCAAAGGATGTGCCGGAAGGCGTCTCAGTGGCCGCGCCCTTGCCAGCCCCCGCATCCGCCGGAGCCTTGGCGGGGTTGCCTGACTTGTTGCCCCCCTTGAAGTCGGACTGGCTGTCCAACCACTCACGCAACTCCTGAGACAGGACGCGCGCCGAGCGCGTGCGCTGCACCAGATCGCGAGACATGGCGCGCGCTGCGATCTCGGACAGCGCCTTGGGGACTTCCGGGTTGACCTCATGGGCCAGACGCGGCGTCTTGGTCAACACGCCGTGCTGGATCTCCTCCAGATCGTTGCCACCAAAAGCACGCCGACCGGCCAGCAGTTCGTACAGAATCACCCCCAGGGCGTAGACATCCACCCGGCGATCCACGGGCTCACGACGGATCTGTTCAGGAGCCATGTAGTAGGGCGATCCACCCACAAAATCGCCAAACCGGCTCAGCCCATCGTTGGAGGCCTCTGACCCCACCTGACGGATGCGCGCAATGCCAAAGTCCAGGACGCGCGGCTGCGTGCGCCCGACCATGAAGATGTTGGCCGGCTTGATGTCCCGGTGGATCACGCCCTTGTGGTGGGCGTAGGACAAGGCATCGGCCACCCGCCGCACGATGAGCGCGGCCTGCGAGGGGGTGGGGCGCCAGCCAATGGCCAGCAACTGGCGCAGGTCCTTGCCGCGCAGCAACTCCATGGCAATGTAAGCACCCTGACCGCCCGTGCCAGCGTCGTACAGGGTGACGATGTGCGGATGGTTGAGGCTGCCCGCAGCCTTGGCCTCGTTCATGAACAAGGCGTTGAACTGCTCACGATCAGCCTCAGGCAGGCTCACCTGCATGGTCTTGATCGCGATCAGGCGAGACAGCAGCGGGTCATGGGCCGCATAGACCGTGCCCAGCCCACCTTCACCAATGCAGTACTTCAGGGCGTAACGCCCCACATGGCCGATGGTGGGCAACTGGTCAGGTGACGCACGCTTGAGTTCCGCCGTTTCCGGCTCCGGCAAAGGCCGGGTCGCCGTCACGTCGTCGTGATCGTCGTTTTGCAGTGCGACCGGCTCAGCGGCCTCGTCATCGTCTTGTGGCGTCACCCTTGAGAACCTCCTTGATCGCGCCGGATCACGTCCGGCTGGATCGATGTGCCCGAACCTCGTCCGGGCGCAGCAAAGGCGCCAGGTGGTCCAGCACCCCGTTCACATATTTGTGGCCGTCGGTGCCACCAAAACTCTTGGCCAGCTCGACCGCCTCGTTGATGGCTACTTTATAAGGCACATCCAGGCAGTTGATCAGTTCATAAGCGCCAATCCACAAAACCGCGTGTTCAACGGGCGACAGCTCGTTCAGCGGCCGGTCCACGAACTGCAGCAATTGGGCATCCAGTGCCTCTCGCTGGAGGGCGCAACCATGCAGCAAGGCGTCAAAGTGCGCCCGGTCGCACTTGTGGAACTCGTCCATCTCGCGAACGTTGGCCTCGATCGACGACGTCTCGCGCGGGTTGACCTGCCATTCGTACAGGCCTTGCAGGGCGAACTCACGCGCGCGGCGGCGGGCCGATTTGGTCCGGTCACGCTGAACGGCCGGCTTGCGCGGGGCTTGGGGTTGGGTGTCCACGCGATCGTTCACAGCAAATCGTCCAGCAAGTTGGCCATTTCGACGGCCACACGGGCAGCATCACGGCTTTTTTCAACCACCCGGGCCACGGCCTGGGCTTCGTTTTCAACGGTCAGGATGGCATTGGCCACGGGGATGTGGTGGTCCAGGCTGACCCGCGTGACCCCCGCGCCGCTCTCGTTGGAGACCAGCTCGAAGTGGTAGGTCTCACCGCGGATGATGCAGCCCAGGGCCACCAGGGCGTCAAAACGCTCGCTGTCGGCCATGCCCTGCAGGGCCACGGGCACTTCCAGCGCACCCGGCACGGTCACGTGCTGGATGTGCTTGCGCTGCACGCCCAGGGCGATCAGCTCGTCGGTACAGACCTGCGCCATCTGGCCGGTCAGCGTGTCATTGAAACGTGCCTGAACGATGCCGATGCGGAGATCACGGCCATCGAGGCGGTTGGTTTGGCCTTTGTCGGCGCCTTGCATATCGATTCAACCTCAAAAGAACAAATGAAAGAACAAACAACGGATGTCAGGCACTCGGCGGCAGCGATTGCCCGTCGGCCGTCAGGAAACCGGTCACCTCCAGACCAAAGCCCACCATGCTGGGCATGCGGCGCTGGTTGCCCATCAGGCGCATGCGATGCACGCCCAGAGTCTTGATGATCTGGGCGCCCACGCCATAGGTGCGCAGGTCCACCTGCCCCTTGGCCGCCGGCGCACCCGACTGGGGCTGGGGCAGCAACTGATCCAGGAGGCGGTCCTGGTCCTCACCGGCATTGAGCAGCACCACCACGCCCTTGCCTGCGTCCCGCACCTGGGCCAGCGCCTTGGGCAGCGGCCAGGAATGGGTGCGGCTGTCGGCATCCAGCCAGTCCAGCACCGACAGGGGCTCGTGCACACGCACCAGCACTTCCTCGTCGGCTTTGACGGAACCGGGGGCCATGCCCACGGTCAAGGCCATGTGGATGGCGCCCGTGCGGTCGCGGAACACCTGGGCCTCGAAAGGCCCGACCGGGGTCTCCAGCGTGCGCGAGCCCAAAGTCTCGATGATGGATTCGTTGCGGCTGCGGTATTCGATCAGGTCGGCGATGGTGCCGATCTTGAGACCATGCTCCTGGGCAAAGACTTCCAGGTCCGGCAGGCGGGCCATGGTGCCATCGTCTTTCATGATCTCGCAGATCACGGAAGAGCGGCTCAGGCCAGCCATGCCGGCCAGGTCGCATCCGGCTTCGGTGTGGCCGGCGCGCATGAGCACACCACCGTCTTGCGCCTGCAGCGGGAAAATGTGACCCGGCTGCACCAGGTCAGCCGGCTGCGCGTGGCGCGCCACGGCCGCGGCCACCGTGCGGGCGCGGTCAGCCGCCGAAATGCCGGTGGTGACACCTTCGCGGGCCTCGATGGACACCGTGAAGGCGGTGCCGTGCTTGGTGCCGTTGCGCGAGACCATGGGCGGCAATTGCAACTGCTCGCAGCGCTCACGCGTGAGGGTCAGGCAGATCAGGCCGCGGCCAAAGCGGGCCATGAAGTTGATGGCCTCGGGCGTGACGTGGTCAGACGCGAGGACAAGGTCGCCTTCGTTTTCGCGGTCTTCTTCATCCACCAGGATGACCATGCGACCAGCGGCCAGTTCAGCGATCAGTTCAGGAATGGGGGAGATGGGCATCCCGACATTGTAGGCGGGGCCACCCCTCCTGTGGGGGCAAACCCCATCAAGCCCCCAGCTTGGCCCCGGAAGCGAGCATTCTTTCCACATAGCGGGCGATCAGGTCCACCTCCAGGTTGACCTTGCTGCCCACCTGCAGTTCGCCCAGCGTGGTGTTTTCGATCGTGTGGGGGATCAGGTTGATGCTGAACTGGGTCGATCCGTCCTGGGCATCGTCCACCTGATTGACGGTCAAACTCACCCCATTGACCGTGATCGAGCCCTTGTAGGCCAGAAAACGCGCCAACGCCTGAGGAGCCCGGATGCGCAACAGCCAGGATTCGCCCACGGGCTCAAAACGGGTGACCTCCCCCACGCCATCGACGTGACCGGTGACCAGGTGGCCACCCAGGCGGTCGTGCGGACGGGTGGCTTTTTCCAGGTTGACCCGGCCTTGTTCGGTCAGGCCCACGGTGCGCTCCAGGCTCTCGGCCGAAACGTCGATGGTGAAGCGACGGGCGGGCAGGTCCAGGGTGGTGACCGTCATGCAGGCGCCGTTGTGGGCAATGCTGTCGCCCAGGCCGACGTCGTCGAGGTAGCCCGCAGGGGCTTGAACGGTCAGGCGGCGGCCATGGCTGGCGTCGGCGCCCAGGGGCTGGGAGTCAATGATCTGGCCCAGGCCAGTGATGATGCCGGTGAACATGTCAGGGGTCTTTCTTGTGGCGGTCTTGTGACGGTCAGAGCAGGTGGGCACCCGGGCGACGGGCCATCAGGCGCACGTCGGGGCCGACCATGGAGGCCTCGCTCCACTCGAACTGGTGCGCATGCGCCAGGTCCGGCAGGAGGTTCAGATCGGCCAGGGCACGGCCGGGGCCCAGCAACTTGGGCGCAAGATACACCAAGAGCTCATCAACCCACCCGCCCTGGATCAAAGACCCGCTCAGGCGTGCGCCTGCTTCGACGTGCAGCTCGTTCACGCCACGGGTGGCCAGCTCGGCCAGCACGGGCGCCCAGTCCATGGCCGGCAGGGGCAGCACGTCCACGCCCTGGGCCCGCAGGGACTCGCGTCGGCTTGCCGCATCCTGAAAAGAGGGGCCGTCAGGCAGGCCACGCTCACGCAGGCCCGCGTCGTCCAGACCCATCACCAGGGCAGGCTCGGCCCGGGCCAGCAAAGCGGCACCAGGTGGCGTGCGCCAGAGCGAATCCATGATCACCGGCCAGGGCTGGCGCGCCACAGGCCGGGCGCGCACGTCCAGCCGAGGGTTGTCGTCCAGCACGGTGCCGATGCCGGTCAGCACCGCCGTGGCGCGCGCGCGCCAGAGCTGACCATCGGCGCGAGCCGCTTCGGACGTGATCCACTGGCTGCGACCGTCCGGCAGCGCCGTTTTGCCATCCAGAGAGGCGGCCAGCTTGAGTCGCACCCAAGGACGCTGACGGACCATGCGCGACAAAAACCCGATGTTCAAGGCTCGGGCCTCCTGGGCCAGGGCATGGTCAGGCGACAGCACGGTCACGTCGATGCCCGCAGCCCTCAAGCGATCCGCGCCCCGCCCGGCCACCAGCGGGTTGG
>DAORJC010000143.1:0-7783 GCA_035438885.1 Aquabacterium sp.
AGGATGCGCACGCCCATCAGTTGCAGGCGTGAAAATTCGGCGGCCCAACCGGGCTCGTCCACCAGCACGGCATCACCGGCCTGCACCAGGGTGCGAGAGACGATGTCCAGCGCATTGGCGGCGCCCACGGTGGTGATGATCTGGCTGGCGTCGGCCTTGATGCCGAACTCGTCCAGTTTGCGAGACAGGGCCTGGCGCAGGCGCTGGTCGCCCATCGGGTGGCCGTAGTGCAGGCTCAGCGCGGCCAGGCCCTCACCCTGGGTGACACGGCGCAGCGCGGCGCCCAGCATGGGGGCATCCAGCCAGGCCGGGGGCAGGGTGCCCAGGGCGGGCATGGCGCGTTTGCCGGGCTCATGGAACATGCCGCGGATCAGCGTGGTGGCGTCGATGGGCAGCACCGGTGCATTGGGCGCATCGGCTGCATTTGCGCGGCCATGCGAGCGCGCCGGGGGCCGCAAGTCGCGCGTGCGCACAAAGTAGCCCCGTTGGCTGCGGGCCTCGACCAAGCCACGGGCCTGCAACTGGTCGTACGCGGCCACCACGGTGTAAGGGCTGACCTGGTGGCTTTTGGCGCATTCGCGCACCGAGGGCAGGCGCGAGCCGGGAGGCAGCAGGTGCTGCTCGATGCGCTCGGCAAAACGCTGCACCAACTGCTCGGTCAGGGTCTGTTCGCTGTCTCGGCTCAGAGGGCTGTTCATGGCGCGCGGGCGGTGTTGTATGGGTGATGTGACCAGCACAGACGAAAATTCAGAGCGGTCATCTGTATTGGGTCTGTACTGGCGATGGTGCGTACATTGCCACAGATGAACACGAACTCACAACCCCCAGTCCTGACGCCCAGAACCCTGGGCGTGATCGCGGTGCTCATGTTTGCCATGACCATCCCCATGACCCGCCTGGCCAATGGCCACGGCGATGCGCCTCAGTTGCCCCCGCTGTTCGTGGCGCTGGGGCGTGGCCTGCTGGCGGCGCTGCCTGCGGCCATCTACCTGTGGTGGGTGCGGGCCCCCTGGCCCGACCGAGAGACCCGTCGCTGGTTGGTCGGCGTGGTGGGTGGCGGTGTGCTGGCCTTTCCGCTGTGCATGGGCTGGGCCGTGCGCGAGGTGCCAGCCTGGCACGCCTCGGTGGTGACCGGCATGTTGCCCTTGATCACGGCCACGCTGGCGGCGTGGTGGCTGGGCCATCGGCCTCGCCTGGGCTTTTGGCTGGCAGGGCTGGTGGGGGTCTCTCTGGTGCTGGGCTTTGTCTGGTTCACGGCCGAGGCCAGCGCCAGCCCGGGGGTTTCCAGCCCGGACGCCGTGTTGCTGCTGGGCCTGGTCGGCGCTTCGGTGGCCTATGTGGCGGGTGCCCGCGCCACCCGTCGCATGCCTTCGGCGCAGGTCATGTCCTGGGCGCTGGTGCTGGCCTTGCCCGTGACCTTGCCTGGCGCGGCCTGGGCCTGGCTGGCCGAGGGCTCGGTGGGGCGGCCAGAGCTCCATCCTTCGACCTGGTGGGCCTTCGGTTATGTGGCCCTGTTCTCCAGCTGGTTGGGCTTTTTTGCCTGGTATGCCGCGCTGGCACGCGACCCGATGCGGGTCAGTCAGTTGCAGTTGCTGCAGCCCTTTGCGGCCATGGCCTTGTCGGCCTGGCTGCTGGGTGAACACGTCAGCCCCTGGGCACCGGTGTTTGCCATCGGGGTGGCCGTGTCGGTGTGGGTGGGGCAGCGGATGATCCAGCCTCGGTGATACCCTTGGCCGATGTCAGTGACCCAAGTTTTTGAACAAGCGCTGGACGAGTGGCGGGCCGCTCATCGACTGCGCATCCGCCGCGTGGTGGAGCCCGCGGTGGCCCCGGCTTTGTTGACCCCCGATGACGAGGCCCTGCGCGGCACCACCTACCTGGTCAACGGCCAGCAGCGCCTGTCCTTTGGGAGCAACGATTACCTGGGGCTGTCGCAACACCCCGCCGTGATCGAGGCCGCGCAGCAGGCCATAGGCCGCTATGGGGTGGGCGCCACGGCCTCGCCCCTGGTGTGTGGGCACAGCCCGGCGCATGAGGCGCTGGAGCAGGAGCTGGCCGCGCATGTGGGCCTGCCCCGGGCGCTGTACTTTTACGCGGGCTATGCCGCCAATGTGGGCTTGATCCCGGCCCTGGTGGGCAAGGGCGATGCGATTTTTTCCGATGCCCTGAACCACGCCTGCCTGATTGATGGCGCGCGCTTGTCGCGTGCCGACATCCATGTCATGCCGCACGGCGACCTGCGGGCCCTGGAGGCGGCCCTGGCCGACAGCGAGGCCCCCCGCAAGCTGGTCATCAGCGACGCGGTGTTCAGCATGGACGGCACCATCGCCGATGTGCCCGCCTTGCTGGCCTTGTGTGAACGGCATGACGCCTGGTTGCTGCTGGACGATGCCCATGGCTTTGGCGTGCTGGGCGCCGAAGGCGAGGGCGTGCTGGCCCACTGCGGACTGGTGGGCCGATCGGGCGTGTCCCCCACCTGGCAAGGGCGGCTGGACCGGCTGGTGTACATGGCCACGCTGGGCAAGGCCGCCGGCGTGGCCGGGGCCTTTGTGGCCGGGCACCCCGCGGTGATCGAGTGGGTCATGCAGGTGGCCCGCACCTACATGTTTGCCACCGCGGCGCCAGCCATGATTGCCGAGTCGCTGCGCGCCTCCTTGCGCCTGATCCAGCAAGAGCCCTGGCGGCGTCAGCACCTGCAACAGCTGCGCGACCAACTGGTCCAGGGCTTGGGTCAGGCCCAGGTGCCGTGGGACCTGTGGCCCTCGCCCACGGCCATTCAGCCGCTGGTGATCGGGCGCAATGAATCGGCCCTGATGGTGATGAACGCCCTGGACCGCCAAGGCCTGTGGGTGCCCGCCATCCGCCCCCCCACCGTGCCGCAGGGCACGTCGCGCCTGCGCATCTCCTTGTCGGCGGCGCACCAGCCCTCGCACGTGGACCAACTGGTCGACGCGCTCAAGAAGGCCAGGCCATGACGGCGGTGCAGGTTCGCCTCATGCAGCGCGAAGATGTCCAGGCGATGTTGCGCATCCAGGCGCAGTGCTACCCGCCTTCGATGAACGAGTCGGCCCAGGTGTTGACGGCCCGGCACGCGCGTTGTGGTGAGACCGCCTGGGTGGCGGTCGATGCCGACGGTGAGGTGAGCGCCTACCTGGTGGCCTACCGATCCAGGCGAGGCAAGGTCTCCTGCCTGGGCGATGCCTTTGCGCATGAGCCGCAGGCCGATGTGCTGTACCTGCATGACCTGGCCATTGCCGCCGAGTGGCGGGGGCGGGGCCTGGCTCGAACCCTGGTGGACCACGCGCGGCAACAGGCGCAGGCGCAAGGCCTGGGTGGCCTGTCGCTGGTGTCGGTCAACGACACGGTGGCGTTCTGGCGTCAGCACGGCTTTGAGCCTGTGGTCGATCTGAATGAATCGGCCCTGGCGGCGCTGGCCACCTACGACGGACCCGCGGTCTACCTGTGCACGTGAGGGCTAGGTCTTGGCGGCAGCCAGGAGCTGGTCGATCGGCTCGGGGCGATGGATCAGGTATCCCTGGGCAAAATCAACGCCGATGTCTCGCAGGCGTTGCAGCACCTCGGGTTTGTCCACAAACTCGGCCACGGTGCGCACGCCCACCACCTGCGCCACGTTCACAAAGCAGCGAACCGCCGCGTCGTCGAGCTGGTCAGTGACCAGGTCACGGATGAACTGACCATCGATCTTGAGGATGTCGACCGGCAAGGTCTTGAGGTAGCCAAAAGAGGAGGCGCCCGCGCCAAAGTCGTCGAGTGCGACCTTCACCCCAGTGGCGCGAACCTGCCTGATGAAGGTGGCCGCGTCGGCCAGGTTGGTCACAGCGACGGTTTCGGTGATCTCCAGGCACAGCTTGGCGCAGATCTGCGGTCCAGCCTCGGCCAACTGCTCATGGGTCCACGCATGGAAGGTTCGATCCCCCACGGATTGGCCCGAGAGGTTGACGTTGATCAGGTCGATCACGTCCAGCGAGGTCAGGGACTTCATCCACTGAATCACCTGAAGCAGCACCCATCGGTCCACCCGGGAGATCAGGTGATAGCGCTCTGCGGCCGGCAGGAAGGCGCCAGGCAGGACCACGTCACCATCGTCGCTTCTCATGCGCAGCAGCACCTCGGCATGGATGCCATGATCCGGCTGGGTCAGCCCCTCGATCCGTTGGGCAAACAGTTCAAAGCCCTGGCTGTCCAGTGCCCGCTCGATCCGAGAGGTCCATTGCATCTCGTGGTGGCGGGCTTGCATGGTCGCATCGTCGTCGCACCAGGCGTGGACGCGGTTGCGGCCGCCCTCCTTGGCGGCGTAGCACGAGGCATCTGCAGCCTGCATGATGGCCGGTGTGCTGAGCCAGCGCATGTCCACCGGCACCAAGCCGATGCTGGTGCCGATGCGAAAGCGATGTTCGTCCTTGATGAACCTGAAGTCGTCCATCTGGTCGCAGATTTTCTGGGCGATGCGTTGAGCCTGTTCGGTCGTGCAGTATTCCAGCAGGATCGCGAACTCATCCCCGCCCAGCCGGGCCAGGGTGTCACTCGCCCGGATGGCATCGGTCAGGAGCTTGCTCACTTGCTGCAGGAGTTGGTCGCCCACCGTGTGGCCGCAGGTGTCGTTGACCAGCTTGAACTGGTCCAGGTCGATGCAGAGCAGGGCATGCGAGCTGTGCTCCTCGTGCGACTGGCGAAGCACACGCTGCAGGCGGGTCTCGAACTCGGATCGATTGACCAGGCCCGTCAGGGCGTCGTGCGTGGCGCGGTACTTCATCTCGCCAGACATGCGGCGCTGCTCGGAGACGTCTCGGAAGACCAGCACAGCGCCCAGGATGTCGCCTGCCTCGTTCCGGATGGGCCCCACGGAGTCCTCGATCCCGTATTCGCTGCCGTCGCGCGAGAGGAGCAAGGCCTGATGCCCAATGTGCTGCGATGCATCTTGTGCCAGACGCTCGGTGATCGGGTCTTCGATGGGCTCGCGCGTGGCTTCGTTGACCACCTGGAACACCTGATTCAGAGGCAGGCCGCTGGCTTGATCGGAGGCCCATCCGGTCATGCGCTCGGCGGCCGGGTTGAGCCATTCGACCTGATGGGCTGCGTTGGTGGTGATGACCGCATCGCCAATGGAGTGCAAAGTCACACGGAGCAGTTCATGCTGCTCTGCCAGGGTTTGCGTGAGGCGCCTGCGCTCGGTCACATCCTGAAAGGCGCCGATGAGCCGAACGGCCTCCCCGTCGACACACACGGCAGAGCCCACGGTGCGAACCCATCGGTGCGATCCGTCGCGCCGGATGATCTCCAGCTCGAGATCAAACTCCTTGCCGTGAGCAATGGCTTCCTGGACCGCTGCTTCGATGAGGGGCCGAGAGGTGGGCGCATAGAAGGAGATGTCCCCCTCCAGCGTCGGGACGTAATCCAGGGGTTCACCATGGATGCGGTGAACTTCGGCGGTCCAGCGTACCTGCCCGGCCTTCAGGTCGACCTCCCAGCCGCCAACGCCTGCCATCTGGCCAGCGCGCTCCAGAAAATCCTGTGACCGCTGAAGCGTCGCTTCCACCTGCTTGCGTTCGGCGATTTCGGCGCGCAGGGCGGCCGCAGCAATCTTGAGTTCGGTGATGTCGTTGATCTGAACGATGAAGCCCTGCACCTCGTGCTGGGGTGTGAGGTCCGGGATGTAGTCGGTGGAGGTTTCTCGGGCGGTCCCGTCGGCGCCCATCAGCGGCCGCTCGAACTACTGGCGCTCCCCGGCCAGCACGGCACGGATGTGGGGCTCGACGAACTGGCGCAGTTCCGGGGCCATCACGTCGGCCAGGTGGCGGCCGATCAGGGCTTCGCGCTGCAGGCCCAGGCTGGCCGTGTAGGCTTTGTTGGCATAGAGGCAGCGCAGGTCCTGGTCCCAGTAGGCAACGAGCCCGGGAAGCGCATCCATGATCGTTCGGGTGAAACGCTCGTTCTGCTCCAGCGCCCGTGCCGAGGCCTCTGCACGGTTTCTCGCTTCCAGCAGCTTTTGCTCAAAGGCCCTGCGTTCGTGCGCCACAAAGAACGTCCAATAGACCAGGACCTGAGGGCCGTGGCGATTGAGTCGGGCGTTGACCAGCGCGGAGATTCGATGGGCCTGTGCATCGATCAGTTCCAGGGCCACTTCGTGGATGTGGCCATCGCGCAGGAGCGTGGGCCAGACGTGGGTCTGGAGGAAGATCTGACTGGCCGGGGGGAACAGGTTGTCCATGACCTGCCGGGTCAAGGCCTCGACAGAGACCCTGGTCAATGCCGCCATGGCGGTGTTGGCCTCCTGGATCGTGCCTGTGCCGTCGGTGATGATCACTGCGCAAGGCAGTTCATTCAGGAGGGACATCATGTGAGGGGACGTTCAGTTCGCGGTGGTTCCAAGAGCGAGGTAGGTGCGAATGGCGTCGATCACCAGATGGGGGTTGCTCATGTGTGCGCTGTGGCCTTTGACATCCAGCACCTTCAAGGTGCTGTTTTTCAGGTGCTTGTGCAGGTAGTCCCCAACGGACAGCGGGGCCAGGGCATCTTGGCGGTGCTGGAGGATCAGGCTGGGACACGGCACCTTGGGCAGGTCATCTCGGTTGTCCGAGAAGAAGGTGGTTTTGGCAAAACATCGGGCCATGACCGGGTCGGTGGAACAGAAACTGTCCGACAAGGTTCGAGCCACTGGCGCCCCTCCGGATTCACCGGCCACCACCGGTGCGAGATGGTCTGCCCAGCCCATGTGGTTTTGCTCCATCAGGGACAGCAGCCCGTCCAGGTCTTCACGCTCGAAGCCGCCGGTGTAGCCCGGCTGGTTCAGGAAACAGGGTGAGGGTCCGATCAGGATCAGTCGGTCAAACAGTTCGGGGCGCGCAATCGAGGCCAGAATGCCAATGCTGCCACTGACCGAATGGCCGATGAAGGTGACGCCCCTCTGGAGTGCCAGTGCATCGCAGACCTCGATCAGGTCCTGGGCATAGCCATGGAGGCTGGCGTACCGATCGGCGTTGAAAGCAGCTGGATCGGATTGACCACAGCCCACGTAGTCGAACAACACCTGCCGATGGGTGGCCGTGAAGGCGGGCGTGATGCCATCCCACATGCGCTGGTTGCAGCCAAAGCCGTGCGCATACAAGAGCACCGGACCGTCCGACCCGATGATATGGACATGGTTGCGGTGCAGAATGTTCATGCCATGGGCCTTTCTGAGCCAGGTTTCAGGCGCCTGTCGCGCATTTTCAGGATGCTATCGCAGCCTGGGTGCCCGTGGTGTCCTGAATTCGGGGCCGATCACCATGCTGTTGATCCGTCATCGTTGCGTCAACTCAAGCCCCTCTTGACGTCATGTCCCCAGAATCCGACATTCAGACTTGTTCTTCAAAGGCAGACATCCGATGACCACACCCGCGCAAGCCCGAGCTCAAGCTCGGTTGAACACCCCGCCGTGGCGCTGGAGCACGGTGATGAGGGCACCCCATCGATTGTCCTTTTTGATGGCGGCGGTGGTCATGGGGGGCTCGGCCTTGTGGTGGTGGCACGTGATGCTGGGTCGCTCCACCGGCTGGTTCGTCGGTCCTGCGGCGGTGCCAGGCACCTTTGTTCATGCGCTGGTGATGAGCCTGGGTTTCATGCCGCTGTTCTTTGGCGGTTTTCTGTTCACGGCAGGCCCCAAGTGGCTGCAGATGCCGGAGGTCAAGGCCGCCGAGATCCTCAAGCCGGTGCTGGCGGTGGGGGCCGGCTGGGCCGTGTTGCTGGTGGGGGCCCAGGTGCATCACGGCGTGGCCGCGGCGGG
>DAORJC010000144.1:0-7772 GCA_035438885.1 Aquabacterium sp.
GCCCTTGGTGAGCATGCGGTGCTCCATGTCGAAGGGCACGACCTCGCGCAGGGCCTGCTCGATCGCGCGCAGGGTTCGCTCGCGGTCGTCCGGGTGCAGCAGCTGTTCGCGGGTGGTCACGCTGGCGGGCACCTCCCCGGGCTGGTAGCCCAGCAGGCGGTAGAACTGGGGCGACCACCACTCCTCTTGCTGGGTGATGTCCATCCAGTCCCACAGCCCGTCGTTGCCCCCCTCGATGGCCAGGGTGAACCTTTCGGTCAGCGCCTTGAGTTCGTGCTCCAGCGCCTTGCTGCGGGTGATGTCCTGTCGGATGGCGACGAACTTCTCGATCTGTCCATCGGCCCCCACAAAGGGCGCGATGATGCTGCTGACCCAGAACAGGCGGCCCGCCTTGTCCCGGCTGCAGACCTCGCCATGCCAGGGCTGGCCCGCGCTGAGCGTTTGCCACATCTCGACCCAGAAGAAGGCATCGTGATGGCCGGAGTTGATGATGCGGTGGTTGGCGCCGATCAGCTCCTCGCGGCTGTAGCCGGTGGTCAGGCAGAAGGCTTCGTTGACATCGATGATGGTGCCGGATCGGTCCGTCACGGAAATCTGGCTGTATCGGTCCAGCGTGTCGATCAGCACCTTGCTGTCGCGCAGCGCATGTTCTGCATGGTCCTTGGCCTGCCGGAGGTCGTGGGTCATGTGGCTGGCCAGCTCTTGGGCCCGAGCTCGACCCGCCGCCAGCAGCCAGATGGTGGCGGCTATCAGGGTGCTCAGCAGGGTTCCGGCCATGGCAAACCACAGGGGGGTGAGGTCGCGCGTGTCCGCATCGAACGCAGGGGTGGTCTGGGTCTGCAGCGTCAGGTGCCGCCCGCCCACTTCGATGGTCTGGACCTGGCGCCGTGCGGTGGGGCCCCGCAAGGTGGCCACTTCCCCCTCGTTCCGGCCCACGTCGTAGAGCAGCACGGGCCCATGGACAGGGTCGTGGTCGAACAATTTGAAGTCGATCAGTTGGTCTGCCATGTCAGCGATGCCGGCCACCAGTTCATCGACGATCAAGGGGGTGTACAACAGACCCATCAGGGCCGCTTGTCGTTGGGCTGCCGTGTCGGTGGGCATGCCTGGCTGGTACACCGGCAGGAAGTGGAGAAAGCCGGCTCGCTGCTGCCCGTCCTGCAGCAGCGTCAACCGGCTGGTCAGGGTGGGTCGACCGGAGTCGATGGCCTGCTGTGCCGCCTTGCGCCGGGCAGGCTCCGAGCCCACGTCATATCCCCAGGCGGCCCGGTTGTAGGCCATCGGTTCGACGAGCTTGATCACCAGCAGGTCGGCGGCCTGGCCTGAAGTGTGGACCTCGAAGTCCGGGGCACCGTCTGCGCGCTCCCGGGCGATGAAGGCGGTCAATGCCTCGCGGGGGACACGCTCGATGAAACCCAGGCCGCGCAAGCCGGGAAAGTCGTCCTGAATGCCGCGCTCGGTCACCCAGGTCCGAAAGCCCTCTCGTGTCAACGGGCGGCCTTGGGCGATGAAGGTGCTGTACAGGCCCTTGAGGCCCACCAGGGCATTGCCAAACCGGGCGCGGACGAGGTCGTCGAGCTTGCTGTTGTAGCGTTCAAAGCGCAACTGGGCCGTTTGTTGTGACTTGTCGTGCAGCCACGACGCGCCAAAGGCGGTCAGACACACCCCCAGCAGCCAGGCGATCAGGGTGCTTGCCACCAGGAGCGTGCGACGGGGTGGGGGACGCGGAGCGGAATCAGTCATGGGACGCATGGGAGCCAAGGGGCAGTGTCGTGTCTGGTACGGTCGTCACATCCCCGGAATAATGGTGCCTCGGGACGGGTTATTCTGGCGTCCTGGCTGCCATTTGCGAGCAGTCTGCCTCCCCAGCATCGAGACAAAAGGGCCTTATCCATGAAGCGTGTGCTGATCGTTGAAGATCAGGCTGACATCCGGGAGTTGATCCGCATGACCCTGGAGCTGGAGGATCTGGACATCCGCGAGTCCGAGACAGGCGATGCCGGTCTGGTAGCGGCACAGCAATGGCATCCCGATCTGATGCTGCTGGATGTCATGATGCCTGGCGTTCTGGATGGCTTTGACGTCTGCCGTGCGGTCAAGGCCGACCCGGCGCTGGCGCAGATCAAGGTGGTCATGCTGACGGCCCGCACGCAGGATGCGGACCGACAGGCCGGTCTGGGCGGCGGCGCTGACGACTACCTGACCAAGCCATTCTCCCCCCGGCAACTGCTGGGCGTGGTTCATCAACTGCTGGGTTGATCGGGCAGGCACCATGAGCGTCAACGAGTCCGAGCCGGTCTACCTCACCCCCGAGCAGTTGTGCATCGGGGTGTATGTGCATCTGGACCTGGCCTGGTCCGAGCACCCGTTCACTTTCTCGAGTTTTCGCATCAAGAACCAGGCGCAGATCGACACGATCAAAGCCCTGGGCTTGACGCGCATCCGTTACTCACCCAACCGCAGCGAACAGGCGCCACTGCCTCTGCCTGCCGCCCCGACGCCTGCCGTGGTGCCGCCGACCGAGCCCGAGACGGTCGTGACCGATCCAGACGCACGCTTGATGGCGGTGCCCGTGCCGGCCATCGAGCCCCAGATGGCGACACCCATGGTGCGGTGGGATCAACTGGCGCAGTTCCATGACCAGATGGTCCAGTGCGAGCAACAGCTGATGCAGGCGGCGCGCACCGTGCGAGCCCTGCGGCGCGACCTGTTGGCCAAACCCCTGGAGGCGCGAGCCCGCGCCGAGCAACTGGTGGGCCACATGGCCGATGACATGCTGGCGGCCAAGGACGTGTCCATCCACCTGATGGCCGATCTGAGCGGGGCCGAGCAGCTCTATGACCATGGGCTGAACGTGGCCCTGATGTCCATGCTGCTGGCCCGTGAGCTCAAGGCCTCGCGCGAGACCATCCTGGCCGTGGGCGAGGGGGGCTTGTTCCACGACATTGGCGAGATGGAGCTGCCCGATCTGCTGGTGCGCAAGAAGGATCCGCTGACCCAGGCCGAGCGCAAGCTGCTGCAGACGCATTGCCGCCTGGGCGTCAACCTGGCGGAACGTCTGGGCATGTCCCCTGAGGTGGTGCAGGTCATTGCGCAGCACCATGAGCGCGTCGACGGCTCCGGTTACCCGGCCCAGCTCAAGGGCCCCCAGGTGTCCCTGCTTTCGCGCATCGTGGCGGTGGTCAACGCCTATGACGAGCTGTGCAACCCGCCCGATCCGGCCAAGGCCATGACCCCGCATGAGGCCTTGTCACTGCTGTACGGACAGCAACGCGAGGCGTTTGACCCCGGGGTGATGGCCGCCTTTGTGCGCTGCACCGGCGTCTACCCGCCGGGCACCATCGTGCAACTGGGCGATGGCACGGTGGGCATGGTCGTCTCGGTGCACAGTGCCAAGCCGCTCAAGCCCATGGTCCTGATCCATGACCCGGCCGTGCCGCGCGACCAGGCCCGGGTGATCGACCTGGCCCAGGCCACCGAGGCGTTTGTGAGCAAGGCCTTGCGGCCCCACCAACTCAGCCCCGAGGCCCGGGACTACCTCCAGCCGCGCAAGCGCATGACCTGTTACTTCAGCGCCGACCACCACCCAGAGTCACTGGCTTGAGAGGCTCAGGCCCGCGTGCTCGCGCAGCGGGTGGAAGTGAACCTGAGGATGGCGCTCGGCCGTCAGGCGCAGGTCGTAGGCCGAGGTCATCATGTAGGCCAGTGTGTCGGCCGCATCCAGCGCCAGCTTGCTGGCGTTCTCGTCGGTGAACTTCTTCAGGGCAGCGGGCGTGTCGGCCGTGATCCAGCGCGCGCCCGTGAAGCGGCAGGGCATCAGGCGGATGTCGACGCTGTATTCGGCCTTCAGGCGATGCTGCACCACTTCAAACTGCAACTGGCCGATCGCACCCAGCAACATGGAGCCGCCCACCTCGGGCCTGAAGACCTGAATGGCGCCTTCTTCGCCCAACTGCATCAAACCTGCCTGCAATTGCTTCGATTTCATCGGATTGGCCAATTCCACCGTCTGGAACAGCTCCGGCGCAAAGAAGGGCAGGCCGGTGTACTGCAGCGTGATGCCATCGGTGATGGTGTCGCCCAGCTGCACGCCGCCGTGGGTGGTGAAGCCGATGATGTCGCCCGCATAGGCCTCGTCGACCGCCTCGCGCCGCTGCGACAGGAAGGTCACCACCGAGGTGGGGCGCAGCTCCTTGCTGCTGCGCTGCACCTTGAGCTTCATGCCCGGGGTGTACTTGCCCGAGCACACGCGCACAAAGGCGATGCGGTCGCGGTGGCTGGGGTCCATGTTGGCCTGCACCTTGAAGACCACGCCGGAGAAGTTCTCCATCTCGGGCAGGACCTCCTTGTGGGAGCCGTCTTTTTCCGTCGACAGGCGGGGGCGGGGCGGGGGGGCCAGGTCCACCAGTGCATCCAGAATCTCTTGCACGCCAAAGTTGTTCACCGCCGAGCCAAAGAACACCGGGGTCTGTTTGGCCGCCAGGAACAGGTCCAGGTCAAAGGCCGGGGCGGCTTCGGCCAGCAGTTCCATGGCCTGCTCGGCCAGCTCCCAGTCGTGGCCAAAACGCGCGTGCAGCTTGTCGCGCTCGGCCAGCGGCACGGTTTCGTCTTCGGCGCCGCGTTTGTCGGCGCCGGCGTCAAACAGCCGCATGCTTTGGGTGCGCAGGTTGACGATGCCGCCAAACTGCTTGCCTTGCCCGACCGGCCAGGTCATGGGCACGCAGGGCATGCCGAGTTCGCGCTCGACTTCCTCGAGCAGCTCGATGGGGTCGCGGCCTTCGCGGTCCATCTTGTTGACGAAGGTGATGATGGGGGTGTCACGCTGGCGGCACACCTCGATCAGGCGACGCGTCTGCGTTTCGACGCCGTTGGCCGCGTCAATCACCATCAGGGCCGAGTCCACGGCGGTCAGCACCCGGTAGGTGTCTTCCGAGAAGTCCTTGTGGCCGGGGGTGTCGAGCAGGTTGACCACGTGGTCGCGGTACAGCATCTGCATCACCGAGGAGGCCACGGAAATGCCGCGCTGCTTTTCAATCTCCATCCAGTCCGACGTGGCGTGGCGCGAGGCCTTGCGTCCCTTGACGGCCCCGGCGATGTGAATCGCGCCGGAGAACAGCAGCAGCTTCTCCGTCAGCGTGGTCTTGCCGGCGTCGGGGTGGGAGATGATCGCAAAGGTGCGGCGGCGCCGGGTTTCGGCGGCAAAGGCTTGAAGGGTCGTCACGGCGGGGCAGTTGGCGGGGTCGAGTGGCGCCATTGTCCCAGGGTTTCGGGCCGCTCAACCGCGGTGGGGCAAGGCAAAAAAAGGCCCGCATGAAGCGGGCCGGGGTGTCTTTCCTCGTCCAGCGAGGCCGGATCGATC
Organism: Aquabacterium sp.; assembly: GCA_035438885.1. Taxonomy (GTDB): domain Bacteria; phylum Pseudomonadota; class Gammaproteobacteria; order Burkholderiales; family Burkholderiaceae_C; genus Aquabacterium. Next base: position 5,360 of record DAORJC010000144.1, read on the forward strand.
AGTCGATCTCGTTCTTGGTCAGGCACTCGGAGTCGGCCGCGTTGACGCTGCAACGGGCGCGCTTGACGATGTTGAGCGCCTGCTTGTTGTACATGCCCTGCCTGCCGATCTCGATGCGCGCTTCGCGCAGCATCAGCACGTACTTGGGCACGTTCTCGGGGGGCAGGTCGTCCCAGGTGGCAGCCGGGATGCCCTTTTCGGCATTGGCGATCAGGCCCATGGCACGGTCGAACTGGCTGAGCCAGAAGTTGCGAGATTTCTCGCCGTAGCCTTCGGGGAACTTGCTGCGGTTGAACACCATCTGCACCGTCGGGATCATCACGGGGAAGCGACCGATGGCGCCTTTGGTGCCGATGCCTTTGTACAGCTCCAGAGGCTTGTAGGCCACCGCCGGCAGGGTCACCATGTCGACAAAGCCGTTGTTGAAGCGCGGGCCGATGTTGGTCACGTCCACCGACACGGGCTGTGCACCGATGCGCTGGATCATGGTGCCCTGGGCCTTGTCGTAGTCAAAGGCAGCGATCTTCTTGCCCGACAGGGCTTCGACCGAGTTCCAGGCGCGATCACGCACGATGGGGTAGGCCGCGCCCAGGGGGAAGATGCCGCCGACCTCGTAGTTGCCCTCCACCATCATTTTGGCCGCGCCGGGGCTGGCAAAGGCCTGGATCACGCGGCGCACGACTTCGTAGCTGCCGGCCATGTCGATCTTGTTGTTGCGAACGATCGTGGTCGAGCCGATGCTGTCCATCGACGAGGAGACGCCGTTGAAGGGCTTGATGCGGAAGGATGTGGCCATCACGCCATCACACTGACCGGCACGGAAATCTTCGACCGCCACGCGCTCGTCGATGTAGGTCTTGAGGGTGATCTCGACCCCGGCGGATTTCTGCATGGCCAGGGCGTAGTCGATGGCCGCGTTGTAGATGTCACCGGATTTGCCTGCCACGTCCCAGATGCAGAGCAGATTTTTGGCCGAAGCCTGTCCGGCAACGGTCATCAGGGCGGCAGAGGCAAGGGCGAGGGCAGGGGCGCGAAGTTTCATGGTCGGCGGCTCGGTGAGATTCGGTCAAAGTTGGCAGTGTGTGCTGCCCGTGCGTATTCAACGCTCAACTTGGGCTCCCTCTGGACAGGGGCAACCCTAATGCAAGCGCTATAAATGTCACCATCCAAAATGGCGCCTCTGCGACGCCCCTGCAGACAGGGGTTCAGGGTGTGGCCGGGGGCTGTGTAAAGTTGATCGAAGCCGATCTCCATGGCCATCTGCACGCCAACCCCCCACAAGTGGGCGAGTCGATATAAAATGCGCAGTCCCGAGGAGCGTTGCAAGGTTCAGACCCGTTCTGACCCCAGGCTCGGGACCTTCACTTTGCAACGGCGCTCACCCGCATGTGTCCCGCTGGGTGAGTTGCGTGGGTGTTCGCACCCTTTCACAGACCTCCTCCCTGCGTACGCGGCGGCTTTTTGATTCCTTCACCGGACTCCTGGAGCTTTGTCATGAACGCTGTCCTCAAATCCCTTCAAACTGAACACCAAGGCGTCGAATGTGTCGTCGCCGACATGTCCCTGGCCGACTGGGGCCGCAAGGAAATCCTGATCGCCGAGCACGAAATGCCGGCCCTGATGGCCATCCGCAAGGAGTACGCCGCCAAGCAGATCCTCAAGGGCGCTCGCATCACGGGCTCCCTGCACATGACCATCCAGACCGCCGTGCTGGTCGAGACCCTGCAGGCCCTGGGCGCTGAAGTCCGCTGGGCTTCGTGCAACATCTTCTCGACGCAGGACCACGCCGCCGCTGCCCTGGTGGCCGCCGGCACCCCCGTCTTTGCCTACAAGGGCGAGTCCCTGGAAGACTACTGGGACTACACCCACCGCATCTTCGACTTCGGGCCCAAGGGTTCGGAAGGCGAAGGCCCCAACATGATCCTGGACGACGGCGGCGATGCCACGTTGCTGATGCACCTGGGCAAGAAGGCCGAGACCGACCCGTCGGTGCTGGCCAACCCGGGCAGCGAAGAAGAGCGCATCCTGTTTGCCGCCATCAAGGCCAAGCTGGCCGTGGACAGCACCTGGTACAGCCGCAAGGGCGCCCAGATCATCGGCGTGACCGAAGAGACCACCACCGGTGTGCACCGCCTCAACGAAATGAGCGCCAAGGGCACCCTGCTGTTCCGCGCCATCAACGTCAACGACTCGGTCACCAAGTCCAAGTTCGACAACCTGTATGGCTGCCGCGAATCGCTGGTCGATGGCATCAAGCGCGCCACCGACGTGATGATCGCCGGCAAGATCGCCGTGGTCGCCGGTTATGGTGACGTGGGCAAGGGCTCGGCCCAGGCCTTGCGCGCCCTGAGCGCCCAGGTGTGGGTCACCGAGATCGACCCCATCAACGCCCTGCAGGCGGCCATGGAAGGCT
>DAORJC010000145.1:0-7758 GCA_035438885.1 Aquabacterium sp.
CGAGATCCGGATCGACCACAGCTTCGAGCAGGTGATCCGGCACTGTGCCAACACCCCGCGCGAGGGCCAGGACGGCACCTGGATCGTCGACCCCATCCAGCAAGCCTATGCCGACTGGCATGAGCTCGGGCAGGTGCACTCCTTTGAGACCTGGATGGACGGGGAACTGGTGGGTGGCCTCTACGGCATCAACCTGGGCCGCATGTTTTATGGCGAGTCCATGTTTGCGCACCGCGCCGATGCCTCCAAGATCGCCCTGGCGGCGCTGGTGTGCTTTTGCCGGGCTCATGGCATCGAGGTGATCGACTGCCAGCAGGAAACCGATCACCTGGCGTCCATGGGTGCGCGCCCCTGGCCCCGAGCTGATTTCGAGGCCCACCTCAAGCGCGTGGTGGATCTGCCCGCACCGGCCAATTGGTCCTATGATGAGTCGATGTGGTCTCACCTGAAGACATCTTCGTGACACACCTCAAAGACCTTCCGCTGGCCTCGCTGCAGTTTTACGCCACGGCACCCTACCCCTGCAGCTACCTGCCGGATCGGGTGGCGCGCTCGCAAGTGGCCACGCCCAGCCATGCCATCAATGCCGATGTGTACGCCGGCCTGGTGGCCAACGGCTTTCGGCGCAGCGGCATGTTCACCTACCGCCCCCATTGCGATGGCTGTCAGGCCTGTGTGCCCTTGCGGGTGCCGGTGGATCGTTTTGTGCCCAATCGCAGCCAGCGCAGGGCCCTCAAGGCGCATGCGGACCTGGATGCCCGCGTGATGCGCCTGTGCTTCACGTCGGAGCACTACCAGTTGTACTTGCGCTACCAGTCCGCACGGCACAGTGGCGGCGGCATGGACCAGGACTCCATCGATCAGTACACGCAGTTCCTGCTGCAAAGCCGGGTCAATTCACGGCTGGTGGAATTCAGGACGCCCGATGCAGCCGACGGCACGCCCGGCGAGCTCAAGATGGTCTCGATCCTGGACATCCTCAACGATGGCCTGTCAGCGGTCTACACCTTCTACGCCCCCGACCCGGACGCCAGCTATGGCACCTTCAATGTGCTGTGGCAGATCGAGCAGGCCCGCGAGATGGGCCTGTCGCACGTCTACCTGGGCTACTGGATCGAGCAGAGCCCCAAGATGTCCTACAAGACCCACTTTCGCCCCTGCGAGATCCGCCAGGGCGGCCAGTGGGTCGAGCACGAAACGCCCTGATCAGGGCGTCAGGATCACCGAGCCGGAGACCGTCACGCTGACGGTGCCCTTGCCTGGCGCCACGGGCAGCGGCGCATCGGCCATTTCGGCGCGAGCGGCCTTCATGAGCATGGGTGTCGGACGGCTGTCAAAGCCGGGCTCGCCCGACTGGACCGAGACTTCGCCCAGCACATAGCTGTTCATGCCGAAAGCCCGGCTCACTTCCTGGGCCTTGGCTCGGTATCGGGCCACGGCCTGGGCCAGCAGGGCCGATTCGCTGGCCTCGCGCGCGCCCCGGGACAGGCCGTAGTCCACACCGGTGACGTTGAGCTGGGTCAGCTTGCCAGCCACCTGGGCAATGCGGGGCATGTCCGTGCCTTCCAGCACCAGTTGGGCGCTGCCTTGCCAGCCGTTGATCTTGCCTTGGGTGTTGTAGCGGGGGTACATCGAGAAGTGTCCCGTGCGCACCTCCATGCTGCCCGGCTTGGCGTCCTTGCGGGCCTCGGTCAGGGCCGCCTCCAGCACCTGCTTGAGCTGGGACTGCACCTCGGCTGCCTGGCTGCCGTCTCGGGTCACGCTCAGGCTCACGGCCAGCAGGTCCTGGTTGATGTCCTGCGTGGCGGTGGCCGACAAGGAGACCACGTTGCGAGGAGCCGCCGCGCCCGACACCACGCCCTGGGCCTGCGTGAAGCCATGGGCCGCTGTCAGGGCCGCCATCAGGACCAGGCCACGGGTGGCGCGGGAGGGGAAATGCGATGAAAAAGACATGGTCACTCCGTTGAATGCGTCACACCTTAACGCCGCTGAGGGGGCATGGGATGACGAGGGTTGTTCTGGACATGAGGACGCAATATTTGTAACAGCGGGTCAAAACCCTGGTGAAGCCTTGGACAACATGGTCACAATCGCCGCTGTTACAAATTTGCTGAGGACGACGCCATGACCAATAACGCCAACAACAATCAGCGTCCCGACCGAGTGCTGGTGGTGGACGATGATGCTCGCATCCGGGATCTTTTGCGGCGCTATTTGAGCCAGGAGGGCTTTGAAGTCCTGCTGGCCGAAGACTCCAAGGCCCTGAACCGCCTGCTGACACGCGAGACCGTGGACCTGATCGTGCTGGACCTGATGCTGCCCGGTGAAGACGGCCTGTCCATCTGCCGCCGCCTGCGGGCCGCCAACGACGTGACCCCGATCATCATGCTGACGGCCAAGGTCGAGGACGTGGACCGCATCGTGGGCCTGGAAGTGGGCGCCGATGACTACCTGCCCAAGCCCTTCAACCCTCGCGAACTGCTGGCCCGCATCCATGCCGTGCTGCGCCGCCGCCCTGCCCCCGAGGCCCCAGGTGCGCCCGCCAAGGAAGCCCAGACGGTCACCTTCGGCCCCTTCGAGTTCGACCTGGCCTTGCGCCGCCTGAGCCGTGAGGGCGACCCCATTGCCCTGACCACCGGCGAGTTCTCGATGCTCAAGGCCCTGGTGCGCCACCCCCGTCAACCCCTGTCGCGCGACAAGCTGGCACAACTGGCCCGTGGCCGCGAGTTCGAACCCTTTGACCGCAGCCTGGACGTTCAGATCTCGCGACTGCGCAAGATGATCGAGCCCGACCCCTCTCAGCCTCGCTACATCCAGACGGTGTGGGGTGTGGGCTACGTGTTTGTGCCGGACGGTGGCAACTGATCCATGATCTGAACCTCGCCTCCTGCCCTCGCCTCGCCGTCTTCCATGCCCAAAAATCGGTTTGCCCTCAGCCTGTTCTGGCGTACCTTCATCCTTCTGGGCTTGCTGCTGACGGCGGGGATCATTGCCTGGGTACAAACCTTCCGGGCGCTGGAGTTCGAGCCTCGCGCGATGCAGGCGGCGCAGCAGATTGCCTCGCTGGTGAACCTCTCGCGCGCCGGGCTGCAATACGCCGACCGCATCAACCGGGTCACCCTGGTCAAGACCATCTTTGACCAGGAGTCGATCACGCTCAAGCCGCGTGAGCCCAGTGACCGCTACGAGCCCTTCGAGAACAGCCGCTTCACGCGCATGATTGCGCAGGAGCTGCATTCCCGCATGGGGGATGACGCCGTGATCGCCGGCAGCGTCAACGGCGTCAAGGGTCTGTGGGTGGGCTTCAAGATCGAGCAGGATCCCTACTGGCTGCAGGCCGATCCCACGCGGGTGGAGCCCCTGACGGGTCGCACCTGGTTCATCTGGCTGGGCATTGCCTTTGTGGCCACCATCCTGGGGTCGGCCATCATTGCGCGCCTGATCAACCAGCCACTCAAGGAGCTGTCGTTTGCCGCCAGCCGCATCCGTGAGGGCGAGTACGACTCGGTGCTGGACGAGTCCATGATCACCCGCGAAATCCGCGAAGTGAACCAGGGCTTCAACCGCATGGCACGCCAGTTGTCCAAGGTCGAGGAAGACCGCACCGTGATGCTGGCGGGCATCTCGCACGACCTGCGCACGCCGCTGGCCCGCGTGCGCCTGGAAGCCGAGATGAGCGTGGCCGATGAAGAGGCTCGCCGCAACATCGCCGATGACATCGACCAGCTCGATGCCATCATCGACAAGTTCATGGACTACGCACGTCCGGGCGATGTGCAACTGGTGCCGGTGCATGTCTCCAGCGTGGTGGACAAGGCCATCAGCCAGTTCCGGGACACCAAGCGCATCCGGATTTCGGCCAAGCTGCCGATCGACACCAAGGTCATGGCCGATGAGACCGAACTGGGCCGGGTGTTGACCAACCTGTTCGAGAATGCTCGCCGCTATGGCCGAAACACCTACACCGGCGTGGCCAATGTGGAGGTGAGCTACACGCGGTCGGGCTCCTGGGTGATCCTGAGCGTGCGCGACCACGGCCCCGGTGTGGCCCCTGAAAAGCTGGTTCAGCTGACCACGCCTTTTTTCCGGGGCGATGCGGCACGCACGGCAGCCTCAGGCGCCGGCCTGGGCCTGGCGATTGTGGAGAAAGCCCTGGCCCGCATGAGTGGTGGCCTGGAGCTGGCCAATGCACCGGGCGGCGGCCTGGTGGCGCATGTGCGCCTCAAGCGAGCGCCCTGATCAGGGCAAGCGGCTCAAGCCGTACAGCAGACACACGGCGCGGGTCTCGATGGCTCGCCCCTCGCCCACCGGGCCCATGTTCTCGGCCGTCTTGGCCTTGACGTTGACGCGTTCCACCGGGATGGCCAAGGCCTGAGCGATGCACTCACGCATGGCCGTGATGTGCGGCGCCATCTTGGGCGCCTGCGCCACGATGGTCGCATCCACATTGACGATGCCCCAACCGGCCTCCTGCACACGACGCGCGGCTTCCTGCAGCAGGACCACCGAGTCCGCGCCCTTGAACCGTGGGTCCGTGTCGGGGAAGTGGCGACCAATGTCGCCCAGGGCGGCACCACCCAACAGGGCGTCCGTGATGGCGTGCAGCAAAGCATCTGCATCGGAATGCCCCAGCAGGCCATGGGTGTGCGGGATGGTCACGCCACCCAGGATCAGAGGCCGGTCAGCGACCAGGGCATGGGTGTCCCAGCCCTCGCCAACCCTCAAAGCAGGAACAGTCATCGGGATGTCGCCAGGTCAACTTGGATCGTGTGATTGTGGCACCGCCTGACCCTGGCTCAAAACGCACCACCAGTGTGCAGTTTCAGCGAAACGCACCAACAAAGCGCACACCAAGTCAACCTGGATGTCCTGAAATGACGCGTGACGCCCCAAATTCAGGCATGTGTTTTGCTTGAATTGGTGCAGATCCATCCACCGCCGTGCGTCGGGCCCCAAAGCCGTGCGGCATTCATTTTTTCAAGAAGTTCTCCCATGGACACCTTCAAACAAAGTGCCGACACGCTGTTCATCCTGATCGGCGCCGTCATGGTGCTGGCGATGCACGCAGGCTTTGCCTTCCTTGAGCTGGGCACCGTGCGCCAGAAAAACCAGGTCAATGCGCTGGTCAAGATCCTGGTGGATTTCAGCGTCTCCACCGTGGCCTACTTCTTCGTGGGCTACACCGTGGCCTATGGTGTCGACTTTTATTCGGGCGCGGGCACCCTGTCGCAGAACCACGGCTATGACCTGGTCAAGTTCTTCTTTCTGCTGACCTTTGCCGCGGCCATTCCGGCCATCATCTCGGGCGGCATCGCAGAGCGCGCCAAATTCGGGCCCCAGTTGATTGCGACCGGCGTGATCGTGGGCGTGTTCTACCCCTTGTGCGAAGGCGCCATCTGGGCCAACAAGTTCGGCTTTGAAGACGGCCTGCAAGCCCTCACCGGCGGACGGATGCACGACTTTGCCGGCTCGGTGGTGGTGCATGCCTTTGGTGGCTGGCTGGCCTTGCCGGCCGTGCTGATCCTGGGTGCGCGGCGCAATCGCTACCGCAAGGACGGTGGCGTGTCCGCCCACCCGCCTTCCAGCATCCCCTTCCTGGCCCTGGGCTCCTGGATCCTGATCGTGGGCTGGTTTGGCTTCAATGTGATGAGCGCCCAGACCATCGACCAGATCTCCGGCCTGGTGGCCGTGAACTCGCTGATGGCACTGGTGGGTGGCACGCTGGTGGCCGTGCTCATGGGCCGCAATGACCCGGGCTTTGCCTACAACGGCCCGCTGGCGGGCCTGGTCGCGGTGTGCGCGGGCTCCGACATCTTTCACCCCGCAGGCGCGCTGGTGGTGGGTGGCATGGCCGGCGGCATCTTTGTGATCATGTTCACCCTGGTCCAGAACAGATGGAAGATCGACGACGTGCTGGGCGTCTGGCCCCTGCACGGCCTGTGTGGCGCCTGGGGTGGCATTGCGGCCGGCATCTTTGGCCAGACCGCGCTGGGTGGTCGCGGCGGCGTGAACCTGTCGACCCAGATCGTGGGCACCCTCGCTGTGGTGGCCTTTGCCCTGGTGGCTGGCTTTCTGGTGTACGGCTTGCTGAACAAGTGGATGGGACTGCGCCTGTCTCAGGAAGAAGAATACGAGGGTGCGGACCTGTCCATCCACCGCATCAAATCGACCCCGGAGCAGGAAGTGTCCTGGTGAATGGCCAGCCCGGGTGGACATTTTGGCCAAAATGGCTAAAATGGGCTTCATCGAATGACACGAGGCGTCCTCCATGACTGCTTTGACAATGCGCAACCACCGAGGTGAAGAGATCTCGGTGCCTGAGTTCTCTGCCACCGAAGCCAAAAACAGCTTCGGCAAGGTGCTGGACACCGCCATCAGTCAAGGCATGGCCGCCATCACCAAACGGGATCGCCCCACCGCCGTGGTGCTGTCCCTGGATGCGTATCAGGCCCTGGTGGACGCGCAAAGTCGCCCGCTGGACAGCCTCAGTCATGAGTTCGATGCCCTGCTGCTGCGCATGCAGGCACCCCGTGCCCGCGATGCCATGATGGACGCCTTTGACGCATCGCCTGACGAACTCGGTCAGGCGGCCTTGCTGGCGGTGCACAAGCCCTGAGTCAGGGCTGAAAGCGGGGCCTTGACCATTTCCGACCACGCCCCTCGCCTGTTCGTGCTCGCGGGCACCAATGGTGCTGGCAAGAGCAGCATTGGCGGCGCCACGATCCGGGCCCGAGGTGGCCATTATTTCAATCCCGACGAGGCTGCCGCCGCCATCCGGCAGGCCCGCCCACACCTGAGCCACACCCAAGCCAACAGCGCCGCCTGGCATGAAGGCAAGCGCCTGCTGCAGCGCGCCGTGGCCGAAGGGCTGGACTACAACTTTGAAACCACGCTGGGTGGCAAAAGTTTTGCCCACCTGCTCAAACAAGCGGCCGAGCAAGGCTTTGAGGTACGCATCTGGTACGTGGGACTGAGCACCCCGGAACAGCACCTGGCCCGCGTGAAAGCACGGGTGAGCCGAGGGGGTCATGACATCCCCGAAGCCGACATCCGCCGCCGGTTCGACCAGAGCCGCCTGCAATTGATCGAGCTGATGCCGCACCTGACCGAATTGCGCCTGTACGACAACTCGATGGACGCAGCGCCCCACGACGGCCGGGCCCCCAGGCCACGCCTGTTGCTTCACTGGCAACGCCAGCCAGGCAGCCCCATGGGCGAGGTCAAGGCACCCGACCATGTCCAGGCACTGGCCGACATGCCCGAATGGGCCAAACCCGTGGTGATGGCGGCCTTCAAGGCAGCCATCAAGACTCCCGTCAAGGCTGACGCAACAGACGCTCGGCCAGGTCAAAGTCGCCCGGCCAGGTGACCTTGAAATTCTCGAAAGCACCGGTCACCAACCGGGGCTGATGGCCAAAGGCCTCCACCGCACTGGCCTCGTCCGTCACACGGACGGCAGACTCCGGATCACTCAGGGCCGACATCAGAGCCGGGCGCAACAGCCCCAGGCGGAACATCTGGGGCGTCTGGGCCGCCCATTTGCCCACACGATCGACCGTGGACTGCACCCGGGTCACCGGCAGGTGGTCGTCCCCCGGCGAGGTCACCGAGTCCTTGAGCGTGTCGGCCATGGGCAGGGCCAGCAGGCCCCCCACCTCGTCGTGCTCGCAAGCATCGATCAGGGCCGAGACCCACTCGGGGCGGATCAAGCAGCGGGCCGCATCGTGCACCAGCACCCAATCGAGCATGCTGGAACCG
>DAORJC010000146.1:0-7695 GCA_035438885.1 Aquabacterium sp.
GTGGGCACGATCAGTGGCAACAAGAAGGTGGATGGAGACATCTCCGGCACCTGGGCCGGCACCGTGGATGGCAACCCCGTGGGCGGCCCCTATGAAGGCCAGTACAGCGGCAACACCGGCCTGTATGAAGGCACTTACCAGAACACCGGCGGCAAGCTCCACATCCAGATTGAAGGCTGCGTTGACTACCACGTGGCCGCCCACGGCACGTTCAAGCTTTTCCCGGTCGAGGTTAGCTGGCCCACCTCGTTCAGCCTGAGCAAGGGCAACGGGGACATCGTGTCGTGGACCCACCCGGCAGATGCCGCCTACACCTTCGTGACGGTCATTGACCGGGCGGCGGCACTGACCGATGGAACGGAGGCCATCCTCTATCAAGACACGCAGTTCGTTGACCCCGGGAGCACTGGCGATGCGTTCAATGCCTCGGGCTTCAGGCAGTCCGGCCGGGAGCGCATTGTCGTGATCGTCAGCTTTGGCAGCGACGACCAGATGCTGGCTTACAGCAGCATCGTGATCAAGTAAGGGGGCCAGCCATCCGCTCAGGCCTTGTCCTGATGCTTGACCTTGTGGGTATATTGAAAGAGGTAGACAGAACTGCTCAGCAAAATTCCCCAGGAAGCCCCATGCCCGCCATGTCATCGAGCGACCACCTCACGACGTCGTCCATCAGCGATTCCGCTGACCACATGAACCAGCATTGTTTTTGCCGGACGGTGGACGAGCGCCGCTTGCGTGAGCAACTCTCGGACGACCTCAGCCAGAGCCGGCCGCACCTGTTCTCGTCCACGGTGGTGTTTGTCTCCAGCGCGGTGGTGCAACAGATCACGGAGGTGGTGGCCGCCATTGAGCGTGTGGTGTCGCTGCCCGGTTACCAGGCGCAAGCCCTGGCGCGGGCGCCGGCCATTGCTCGCCATGACTTGGGCCCCCGGGGCGCCTGCATGGGGCTGGACTTTCATGTGGGCGTAGACGGCCCCCCCCGGCTCATCGAGGTCAACACCAATGCCGGTGGCGCCATGCTCAATGCCGTGCTGGCGCGGGCCCAGCAGGTCTGTTGTGAGGGGATGCTTGGGGCTGGCGCGCCTGCGCTCGCGCCCCGGCCTGAGGCGGTGGAGCAGGCTTTGGTGGACATGTTTGCCGCTGAGTGGCGCTGTCAGCGCGGCGACGCCACCTTGAAGACGGTGCTGATCGTGGACGACGCGCCGTCCGAGCAGTTCCTGGCCCCGGAGTTCGAGCTGTTTCGGCAACGGTTCGAGCGGCACGGATGGGATGCACGCATTGCCGACCCGGCCGAGCTGGCGTGGCAGGGAGGCCAGCTGTGGCACCAGGGTGCGGTGGTCGACCTGGTCTACAACCGGCTGACAGACTTCTATTGGGTGGAGCCTTCGCATCAAGCCTTGCGGCAGGCCTACGAGGCGGGCGCCGTGGTGGTCACGCCTCACCCCCGGGCGCACGCGCTGCATGCCGACAAGCGCAACCTGATGGCGCTCAGCCAGGACGATCTGCTGTCGACCTGGGGCGTCTCGGCCCGTGATCGCCAACTGCTGCAGGCCGTGGTGCCACAGACCGTGGCGGTCACCGCCGAGCGCGCAGACGAGCTGTGGGCCTCGCGCCGGCAGTGGTTCTTCAAACCCGTGGGCGGCTACGGTGGCAAGGCCGCGTACCGGGGCGACAAACTGACCCGTCGGGTCTGGGGCGAGATCCTGGCTGGTGACTTTGTGGCCCAGATGGTGGTGCCGCCCAGCGTGCGCGTGACCGAGGTCGATGGCAGCGTGTCCCCGCTCAAGTTTGACATCCGGGCCTACAGCTACGCGGGGCAGGTGCAGTTGCTGGCCGCGCGCCTGTACTCGGGCCAGACCACCAACTTCCGCACCCCGGGGGGTGGCTTTGCCTCGGTGGTGCCGTGGGCTGCGGCGCCTGTTGCCGCTATGGGTGCCATTGCCAAAATTTGAAGAAACGATCGACGCTTCAGTCCTAAACTGGCTCTTGCAGTCCATCGCAAACAGCCACAGGAGATCGAAATGTCAGAACAAGCCAAATGTCCCTTTTCGGGCGGCGCCCTCAAAAAGACGGTGGTCGGCTCCCCGTCCAACTCTCATTGGTGGCCCCAGCAACTGAAGCTGCAGATCCTGCACCAGCACTCGCCGCAGTCCACCCCCGTGGGTGAGGCGTTCAACTACGCCGAAGCATTCAAGACCCTGGACCTCGACGCCGTGGTCAAGGACCTGCACGCCCTGATGACCGATTCACAGGACTGGTGGCCCGCGGACTGGGGCCACTACGGTGGCCTGATGATCCGCATGGCCTGGCACTCGGCCGGCACCTACCGCATTTCCGATGGCCGTGGCGGCGCAGGCTCGGGCAACCAGCGTTTTGCCCCGCTCAACAGCTGGCCTGACAACGGCAACCTGGACAAGGCACGCCGCCTGCTGTGGCCCATCAAGCAAAAGTACGGCCGCAAGCTGTCCTGGGCTGACCTGATGATCCTGGCGGGCAATGTGGCCCTCGAATCGATGGGCTTCAAGACCTTTGGTTTTGCCGGTGGCCGCGAAGACATCTGGGAGCCCGAAGAAGACGTCTACTGGGGTGCCGAGCAAGCGTGGTTGGCCACCAGCGACAAGGCCAACAGCCGTTACTCCGGCAACCGCCAACTGGACAACCCCCTGGCGGCCGTGCAGATGGGCCTGATCTACGTGAACCCCGAAGGCCCGGACGGCAACCCCGACCCCGTGGCGTCGGGCCGTGATGTGCGCGAAACCTTTGCCCGCATGGCCATGGACGACGAAGAGACCGTGGCCCTGGTGGCTGGTGGCCACACCTTTGGCAAGGCGCACGGCGCGGGCGACCCCGCCCTGGTGGGCCCCGAGCCTGAAGCCGCCCCGATCGAAGCACAAGGCCTGGGCTGGATCAACAAATTGGGCACCGGCAAGGGCGTGCACACCACCACCAGCGGCATTGAAGGTGCCTGGAAGCCCAACCCCACCCAGTGGGACAACGGTTACTTTGACATGCTGCTGGGCTACGAGTGGGAGCTGACCAAGAGCCCCGCTGGCGCCCACCAGTGGACGCCCAAGAACTGCAAGCCCGAGCACCTGATCCCCGACGCGCACGACCCGTCCAAAAAACACCCGCCGATGATGACCACGGCCGACCTGTCGCTGCGCTTTGACCCGGCTTACGAAAAAATCTCGCGCCGCTTCCACCAGGACCCTGCGGCCTTTGCCGATGCCTTTGCGCGCGCCTGGTTCAAGCTGACGCACCGTGACATGGGGCCGCGCTCGCGCTATCTGGGCTCGCTGGTGCCGGCTGAAGCGCTGATCTGGCAAGACCCCGTGCCTGCGGTCGACCACCCCCTGATCAACGACCAGGACATCGCGGCCCTCAAGGCCAAGGTGCTGGCCTCGGGTCTGTCGATTGCGCAACTGGTCAACACGGCCTGGGCTTCGGCATCGACCTTCCGTGGCAGCGACAAGCGTGGTGGCGCCAATGGCGCACGCATCCGCCTGGCGCCGCAAAAGGACTGGGCTGCCAACCAGCCGGCGGTGCTGGCCCAGGTGCTGTCTACGCTGGAGGCCATTCAGAACGACTTCAACAGCGCACAGTCGGGCGGCAAGAAGGTCTCGCTGGCCGACCTGATCGTGCTGGGTGGCGCCGCTGCCATCGAGGCCGCGGCCCAGAAGGCCGGGCAGAGCGTGACCGTGCCGTTTGCGCCTGGCCGCACGGATGCGTCACAAGCGCAAACCGATGTCGAATCCTTTGCCGTGCTGGAGCCGGCGGCCGATGGCTTTCGCAACCATGTCCGCCCCGGGCTGGAGGGCGTTGCCGCTGAGCTGCTGATCGACAAGGCGCAGTTGCTCACGCTGAGCGCTCCCGAGATGACGGTGCTGATCGGTGGCCTGCGTGCCTTGAACGCCAACGTGGGCCAGGCGCCGCATGGGGTGTTCACCCAGCGCCCTGAAACCCTGAGCAACGACTTCTTTGTCAACCTGCTCGACATGGGCACGCAGTGGCAAAAGTCGGCCACGGCGGCCGGTGTGCTGGAGGGGCGTGACCGGGTGACGGGCGCGGTCAAGTGGACGGGCACCGTGGTGGACCTGATCTTTGGCTCCAACGCGCAACTGCGCGCCATTGCCGAGTTCTACGCCAGCAGCGATGCGCAGTCCGTGTTTGTGCGCGACTTTGTGGCGGCCTGGAACAAGGTGATGAACCTGGATCGATTCGATCTGGTGTGAGTCGGTCGCCCTGGGGGTGGGCTGGCGCAGGTCACAGCAGCACCACCCCCGGCAGGTTCAGCAGCGAGGTCTCGCGCATGACCGACACAAAGTCCCGCACGTAGGGCTTGCGGTCCATCCGCTCTGGCACGGCAGCAAACAGCTGGCCGGTCAGGCCTTGCGGGCCGATGCGCCGTGCCACCACATACCCCTTGGCCAGGTAGCCCGCCACCGCCCATTGCGGCAGGGCGGCAATGCCCCGTCCGCTGGCCACCAGTTGCAGCATGGCCACCGTCAGTTCGGTGGTGCGCCGCGCTGGTGAGATGCCCGCGGGCTGGAGCACCTGTCGCACCAGGTCCAGCATGTCATCGGGCACCGGGTAGGTGATCAGGGTGTGGTCGGCAAAGTCCGTGGCGGCCAGCCAGGGCTTGTCCAGCAAGGCGTGCCCTTTGGGCAGCAGGGCCACGATCTCGAAGGCAAACAGGGGGTGCAATGCCACCCCGGCCTCGGGCTCTGCGGCCGATGACACGATGGCCAGGTCGGCCCGGTCCTGATGCAACAGGCCCACCGGGTCGGTCTGAAAGCCAGAGACGATGTCCAGTTCCACCTCGGGCCAGCGTTCGCGCAGGGCGTCCATGGCCGGCATCAGCCAGTCAAAGCAGGTGTGGCACTCCACGGCGATGCGCAGGCGCCCGGCCGATCCCTCCACCAGGCGGACGATGTCGCGCTCGGCCGCCGACACCAGCGGCAGCACCGCATCGGCCAGCGCCAGCAGCCGCTCCCCCGCCGCCGTGAAGCCCACCGGGGTGGACTTGCGCTCGAACAGGCTGGTGTCGTACTGCTCCTCCAGCGCCTTGACCTGGTGCGACAGGGCCGACTGCGTGAGGTTGAGCAATTGCGCCGCACGTGACAGGTTGCCGCCCTCGCGCAGGGCCTGCAGGGTCTTGAGGTGGCGCAGTTCCAGGAGCGACTGGATCATGAATATCCTTCAGGTAGAGCATCAAAAAGTTTCGTTTGAATCATAAAGGCGCTCGCCCGATCATGTGAACCTATTTCATGCAAGCGATAAAAATCATGATCAAGTCTCATATTCTTGGCTTTCCCCGCATGGGCGTTCAGCGGGAGCTCAAGTTCGCCCTGGAGCGCCACTGGCGCGGCGAGTGCACCGTGGACGAGCTCGAACAGGTGGCCCGCGACCTGCGCCGACGCCACTGGCAACACCAGCGCGATGCCGGGCTGGACCTGGTCGCTGTGGGTGACTTTGCCCTGTATGACCACGTGGCGCACCACATCCAGTTGCTGGGCTGCGAGCCCGCTCGTTTTGACTTTGAGACGGGCACGCCCGAGCTGGCGCGTTATTTCACCCTGGCGCGTGGCGTGGCGGCCGAGCCTGCGGGCCAAGGGGCCTGTGGCTGTGCCGAGTCGCACGGCGAGGGCTGTGCCGCCCTGGAGATGACCAAGTGGTTTGACACCAACTACCACTACCTGGTGCCGGAGTTCTCGCCCGCGACCACGTTCAAGCTGTCCTCGCAGCGCCTGTTTGACGAGGTTGCCGAGGCCCAGGCCTTGGGGCATCCGGTCAAGCCCGTGCTGCTGGGCCCGCTGAGCTTTTTGTGGCTGGGCAAGGTGCATGGCGCCGAGGGCTTTGACCGCCTGTCCCTGCTGGATGAGCTGCTGCCCGTTTACCTGCAGGTGCTGGAGCGCCTGAAGGCCCAGGGCGTGCAGTGGGTGCAGATCGACGAGCCCGTGCTGGGGCTGGACCTGCCCGGCGACTGGGCCCTGGCCATGGAGCGCGCGTACCACACGCTCCACTCGGTGGGCTTGAGCGTGCTCCTGGCCACCTATTTCTCGCCCCTGGAGGACCGCCTGAGCCTGGCCTGCAAGCTGCCGGTGGCCGGTCTGCACGTGGATGCGGTTCGCTCGCCCCAGGACCTGCAGTCGGTCCTGACCTGGTTGCCGCCGCACAAGGTGTTGTCGGTGGGCGTGGTCGATGGCCGCAACATCTGGCGCACGGACCTGGACCGGGCCCTGGCCGTGCTGACCCCGGTGGCCGAGCGGCGCCAGGGACACCTGTGGGTGGCGCCGTCGTGCTCGCTGCTGCATGTGCCCATGACCTTGTCGAGCGACCCCACGGTCGACCCCGAGGTGCGGCCCTGGCTGGCCGGCGCCCTGGAAAAGCTCCAGGAGTTGCGTGTCTTGAAGCGGGCCTTGAACGAGGGCGAAAGCGCGGTGGCGGCGTCCTTGCGCGAGGCCCGTCAGGCCCTGGCCCAGCGCGCCGCCAGTGAGCGCGTCAAGCGACCTGAGGTTCAGCAACGCCTGGCGGCGCTGCCGTCGGACGCCGACCAGCGTCGTCAGGGATTTGCTGCCCGCCAGGCCATCCAGCGCGGCAAGCTGCAGCTGCCCGCCTTTCCCACCACCACGATTGGCTCCTTCCCGCAGACGCCGGAGATCCGTGCGGCGCGTGCCGCCTTCAAGCGCGGTGACCTGTCGGAGTCGGCTTACCGCGAGGCCATGAGGGCCGAGATTGCCTATGCCGTGCGCGAGCAGGAAGCCCTGCGCCTGGACGTGCTGGTGCATGGCGAGGCCGAGCGCAACGACATGGTCGAGTACTTTGGGGAGCAACTGGACGGGTTCACGTTCTCGGCCAACGGCTGGGTGCAGTCCTATGGTTCACGTTGCGTCAAGCCACCCATCCTGTACGGCGACGTGGCCCGCCCCCGCGCCATGACGGTGGACTGGACCGCCTACGCCCAGGGGCTGACCTCTCGTCCCATGAAGGGCATGCTGACCGGCCCCATCACCATCCTGCAGTGGTCGTTTGTGCGCGATGACCAACCCCGCTCGGACACGGCCCTGCAGATTGCGCTGGCCATCCGCGACGAGGTGCAGGACCTGGAGGCCGCCGGCATCGGCATCATCCAGATCGACGAGCCGGCCATTCGCGAGGGCCTGCCCCTGCGCCGTGCCCAGTGGGCCCCGTACCTGCGCTGGGCGGCCAAAGCCTTCCGCCTGTCGGCCAGTGGAGTGCGGGACGAGACGCAGATCCACACCCACATGTGCTACGCGGAGTTCAATGACATCCTGCCCGACATCGCGGCCATGGATGCCGATGTGATCACCATCGAAACCAGCCGTTCGGGCATGGAGCTGCTGCAGGGCTTTGGGGACTTCAAGTACCCCAACGAGATCGGGCCGGGCGTCTATGACATCCACTCACCCCGGGTGCCCACCACCCAGGCCATGGTGCACCTGCTGCGCAAGGCGGCCGAGGTGGTGCCCGCTCGCAACCTGTGGGTCAACCCGGACTGCGGGCTCAAGACCCGGCGCTGGCCCGAGACCCGTGCGGCCCTGCAGGCCATGGTGGAGGCGGCTGAAATCGTCCGTGCCACGGCGGCCTGATTCGACCAGAATGGCAGCCAGGAGGTGCGGCTCCCGCCGCATCGAAAGGGCCCTGCCTTGAAACGCACGCTGATCCCGGTGATCG
>DAORJC010000147.1:0-7654 GCA_035438885.1 Aquabacterium sp.
GACCTGATGGCCGCGGCGCAGGACAAGATCGTCCTCAATGCGCAGAAGTATCCTGTGACGCCGCCAGCCAGCCCTTGATGCCGGCCTGGGCCACCTGCGCGTCCTGAGGCGCCTTGACGCCGCTCACCCCGACCGCGCCCACGCAGTGCCCCTCCACCAGGATGGCCACGCCCCCTTCGAGCATGCCAGCCAGATCGGGGGCCGACAAAAACGCCGAACGCCCGGTGTTGACCATCTCTTCCACCAGCTTGGTGTCGCGCTTCATCATCACCGCGGTGCGCGCCTTGGACGGCGCGATCCTGGCTGACGCCAGGTTTGCACCATCCAGGCGCACAAAGGCCAACAAGTGGCCCCCCTCATCACACACCGCGATCGACACCGGCCACTGCTGCTGCACCGCCTCGGCCTGCGCGGCCTGAATCAGTTGCTGGGCGTCGTCAAGGGACAAGGCGGGTTTGCTGAGCATGGGGCCTCCTGGGTGAGCCCAGGAGGTACGCAAGGATCAGACCTGGGGGGCCCTGTGTGAGGCTTGCGGCCCAGGTCACCATCCGCAGTCAGGGAGCTCAACCTGCTGAGGGCGAAGACCGATGGCCAGCTCCAGACCCAGCGCAGAGCACCAGCTCATCAACTGCCCAAAGCTCAGTTCTTCCGGATGGTTTTCCAGGTGGGACACGCGCGACTGACTGATGCCCACCCGCGATGCCAACACCGCCTGCGACATCTTGCGCGCCTTGCGAGCAGACAACAACTGCAGCCCCAATTGATCGGCCGTCATCAAAGGCAGGTGAAGTGGTGGCATGGCAGATCTATCTGGATTTCGAATAAATGCATTTTATTTGCATACGTTATAAGCGCCGGATATCTGGATATCAGATCATCCGTTTGAGCAGCACGCGCGCTGTGATTCATTGACATGGGAATGACGGGTCGATCAAAATCATTCTCATGACAAAGAAAGAGCAGCTTGCCAAGCCCACCCCGGTGCTGGTCCAGTACGCCCTGATTGGCCTGGGCGAGCGCTTGGCCATGGCGCGCAGGGCGCGCGAGCTGACCCAGGCGGATCTGGCCATCCTGGCCAATGTCGGCATCAGCACCGTGGCCTCGCTGGAGGGCGGGCACGATGGCGTGGCCATTGCCAACTTCCTGAAAGTGCTGAGTGCGCTCAAGCTGCTGGATCAGGCCCACCAGCTGCTGCAGCCTGAGCGAGATCCAGAGATGGTTCGGTTTGCGCTGCGTACCCTGAAACGCTGACGAAGTGACAATGTGCTGGTGAAAGCGAGGTGCCCATGCAAAGCATGAATATTTCCCTGCCTGACCCGCTGAAGCAGTTCGTGGACGGGCAAGTGTCCCAGGGTCGCTACAGCAGCCCCAGCGAGTAAGTGTGCGAGTTGATCCGTGCCGATGAACAGCGCAAGGCCGAAGAGCAGCTTGAGGCCAAGCTTTTGGAAGGACTGAACACCAACGAGTGCGAGTTGAAGCCATCAGACTGGAGCGCGATACGTGCTGAAGCCTTGGCGAGGGTGCAGTCGCGGCTGCCAGCACTGGGCACTGGCGCCGGCCTGTGATGTCACCCAGGTGCTGTGGCCCATCACCCAGGCTTGAGCCTGGCCAGCGGGTGGTGATCAGCTCACGCCAAAGACCACGCTCATCGGCTCACTGCCTTCATGACTTCGGTAGGTGACTGGCCCGTGGTACATGAACGGCGCAGCCTTTCCGCTGTTCAACTTGCCATCGCGAACGAAGAGGTGAATGGTCCAGCCATCCCTTTGATGGTGAATGATGCTGCGCCCCTTGCTTGACTCAGGCGATGTTTTGTTCTGACTCTGCCAGTGGAAGGTCTGTTCATCGACCCAATGGTCCACGTAGCGGTGCTCGGTGGACTTGCCTTGTTTGTTCAAGGTGACCAGCAAGACATGCGCGCGTTGCTCATGCAAAACCACGTGCCCGACATTCCAGCTCCCGACATTGAAGGTCTCGCCAAACAGGCCAGGGATGTCCTCTCGAAAGAAGGATTGGCCGACGGCCATTTCCAAAGGATCGATGACTTCTTTCAGCCGTGCCAGTGTCCGCATGTCGTCGGTGGACGCCATGTCTCTGTAGTCTGGGTTGAACGCCCGCAAGATATACCCGCCCTGCGGGGACTTGAGCACTGACCTGAGCAGGTACTGGTTGTCACCGGATTCGTCCTGCCGTTCAATGGCCACGACCGATCCGGTGATGGAGCCTGCGTTGCCTGGAGACAGCCGCTCAAGCAACAGATAGTCCCCATCTCGGATGGGGCTCTTTCCGCCATCCATCGAACGGCCAGACGCACGTGCGATGAAGTGCTTCTGAGGATCTAATTTACCGTGGCCGTCGCCCAAGGTGCGGTATTCCTCCGCATCAGCCCGGCCGGTTTTGAAGTGGCCACATGCAATTTTGATGTTCGGAAAGAATGGCAGCTCAGTGCCCTGTCGAGCCGGGCGCACAAAAGGAATGACGTTGCTGACAGGGTCAGAACCTTGTCGGTGCTCGTATGCGGCCAACCGGAAGTCCACCAGCTCCTGGACCATGCCCTGCAGGTCTGGGAGGTCCTCTTGTGTGATCGACGCCTTGGGCGTGAAGCGGCCCTCACGGACTTCAAAGTGAGCCGAGGACCGATCTCGGAGGTTGCCGCCAGTCCAAGCGTTGACGGGATTGTCGCGCCAGTACCGGCCCCACGTCCCGTCCTGTCCCGTTTGATGGCCATCGAACATGCCGTCCAGATCGGCCAACAACGGGCGTCTGCGTTGAAGCACTTCCCATGAACGGAGGGCAAGTGTTGGCAGCGCCGGAGGGTGCTGCCAACCGTTGAGCTCTTGAAACGCCTCGGCCAGCACCATCTTGAAGCTCTTGTTCATGCTGGTGATTTCGAACTCCTTGAGCAACGGCGCGTGCTTGTTGAGTACGGTGGCTTGAGAGGGGCTCAGATCGCCCACTTCTTTGAGCAATTCAAACCAACTGCCAAACTGCCGACGCATTTCAACCATGGACATGCCGGCGCGGTAAGCCTCGCTGAGCGTAGGCCGGCGTCCCAGGGACTGTTTGAGGGCCTCGTATTCGTTCTGAATGCCTTGGCCATCCAATGACTTCAGGAAATTGATCAGACGGAGATCGAAGTTGACAAAGCATCCC
Organism: Aquabacterium sp.; assembly: GCA_035438885.1. Lineage (GTDB taxonomy): Bacteria > Pseudomonadota > Gammaproteobacteria > Burkholderiales > Burkholderiaceae_C > Aquabacterium. The sequence goes on from DAORJC010000147.1 coordinate 3,154, forward strand.
TCTGGCAAAGACAAGCGTTGTTGCTCTGTGTTGCGAGCAAAGAGTGCCAGTTGCTTGAAGGTGTTGCCGACCCCGCACAGCGCCTGTGGCTTGTGCAAAAAGCTTTGATGGTTGCCGATGAAGTCCAACACCACGAGCTTTTCTTTCCCCTCGGCTTTGCGCAATCCACGACCCAGTTGCTGAAGGAAGAGGATCTTGGACTCAGTCGGTCGGAGCATCATCACGGTGTCGATCAACGGCAGATCCATGCCTTCATTGAAGAGGTCCACCGAAAACAAGACCTGCAAGCTGCCGTCGCTCAGTTGTTCCAGCGCTTCGGCTCGTCCCAGATCGGAGCCGCCGTAAACGGCCTTGGCTGCTATGCCTGCTTTGCAGAACTGCTCTGCCATGAAATCGGCGTGCCGAATGGACACGCAGAATGCCAGCGTGCGATGCTGCTTCAGCCGTGTCCACTCTCTCAGCGCGTGCTTGGCTCGGCCCAATGTGGCCAGCTTGTGGGTCAATGACTCTGGGTCAAAGCGACCATTGCGCCATGGGATCTCCGCGTAGTTCACCTCTTCGTCAAAGATGCCGTGGTAATGAAATGGCGCCAGCAGTTTGGCCTCAATGCCCTGAAACAGGCTGCATGTGTAAACCAGGTTGTCATCACACAGTGTGAGGATGTCGGACTGGTCAGAGCGGTCTGGTGTCGCGGTCAGTCCCAGCAGAAATTGAGGCTTGAAATGAGCAAGCAGCCTGCGATAGCTGGGTGCGGCCGCGTGATGAAACTCGTCGACGACGATGTAATCGAAGTGTGTTTGCCCGAAGCGTTCGAGGTGTGAGTCCTTGCCAATGGTCTGAATGGACGCGCACAGGATGTCGCAATCCATGTCCCGCTGTTGGCCCTTGTAGTAGCCCACGCGTGCGTTGGGCCGAATTCGCAAAAAGGTTGCCGCAGCCTGATCCAGAATTTCTTCTCGGTGCGCGACAAACAAGACTTTGCGCGCGCCCAGTTGGTGTGTGTCGAAGGCGGCGAGCCACGTCTTGCCCAAGCCTGTGGCCAGCACAACCAATCCACGTTGATAGCTCTCGGCGCGCGATTCAGCCAGGGCGGCCAGCGCATCCTTTTGGATCGGGGTTGGCTCAGGCGGTGGGTCTTGCTCAACGATGCCTGGCGCCATCGGCCGGCGCATCACCAGTCTTCGCTTGTCGTAGGCATCAATCCAATCGTGCGTGAGCTCCACGGTATGAGGGTGTTGGAACACTTCGTCAAAGCGTTGCCTCGCCTCCAAGAATCCGGGGTCACCAGGGTACTCAACCTTGTAGTTCCACTCCAAGCCGGTACGCAGCGCCTGTTTGCTGAGGTTGCTTGAGCCGATGAAGGCCGTGCCAATCAAGCCTCGATCAGGGTGCTGCTTTGAGAAAATGTAGGCCTTCATGTGAAAGCTGTTTTCTCGTGCTTCATACATGCGGACGTCCGCGCCATGGTCCTTCAGCAGCATGAGCAATCGACAGGCTTCCACGTCGGTCACGTCCAAATAATCGCCAGTCAGGACGCGCAAGCGCGTGGGAGTCCTTTGGCTGTCCGGATCCGGCTTGAGCACGCTGTGCAGGTCGGGCATCAGCAGCCTCAAGCCTGAGGTCATGATGAAGCCCACGCTGATGTCGATGTCGGTGGCGTGCGCGATCTCGTGAACCAACTTGGGCAAAAAGGGATCGTCTCCCCCTGTGGTCAGCTTCTGGGATGCCGTGATGGCCTTGCGAAAAAGGCCATTGACCCAGTGCTCGCTTCGGTCTGGTCTGCGGTCTTCGGTGATCCAAGTCTCGGTATGTGTGACGTCTGGAAGGGATTGAATCAAGGCGCGCAACGAGGCCTCATCCAAGTCAGTGAAGTGACGTTCACCGTAGATGCGTTCACCAGCGCCGAGTTTGAAGCTGACATACAGAACACCGCCACTTTTCAAACCCTGCCACAGCCTTTGCATGGCTGTTGATACGTCAGCCTGAGGAAGGTGAAGCAGGCTCGCACAGGCCCAAATGCCGTCATAAAGCTCAGTGCTGTTGAAATCCAGAAAGGACATCACAGCCACCGGAATGCCCGTGTGTGAGGTGGCACGTTGAGCCAACTCGATGGATGCGTCAAAAGCGTCTACTTCGTAGCCGCGCTCCTTGAAGGCTTTGGCATCTCGGCCAGACCCACAGCCTGCATCCAGCAGCAGTCCTTTGCTCCCGATCAGATTCAGGAAACGGGCATAGAGGGGTTCCATATCCACTGAGGCCGTGGTCTGGAAAAAGGTCTCTGCATTTCGGTTGTAGTAATCAATGGTCTGGGTCATGGGGACTGCCGGCCGTGATGCTGCGATCATAGATGGCAGCGTGATGCTGATTTGGTCCGGTCTTCAAACCTCAATCCACCAACACCGCATCGGCCTCAGCCTCCGGCCACAGCGCCGGAAAGCAAATAAAACCGCAGCGCGTGGTTGGGAATGGCAAAGCGCACCGGCCCATAGGAGATCTGGCCGCTGGCAAAGGGGTGAAGGGCAGGTGCATGAGCAGCAACTCACCCATGACGAATGCAATCGCGCAATTCTTGCCGGTCTTCTTCCGAAAGCCCCAGCCGCTTGGCTTTGTGCTCCCAGGTGGCGATCACTTCGCGCAAGCGTGCCAGATCTGCGGCCGCGTCGGCTTTGCTGACGCGGTAAAAGGGCGCCATGGCCATGGCCGTATCCATGTCGGGCAAGGGGCTGCTGCCGTCAATGGACAGGACATGGTCGTCCTTCTTGGTCGACGGATTCATGTCGTAAGCGGGGGCCAGGCGCCAGCCTTGGGGATGCCGCAAGAAGCCGTGGTTGCGCAGGTGATCATCGCGGTTGGCAGTGGCCACATTGAAGAGCACCCGCCTGAATAGTTCGCGCAGGTCGGTGGCAAGGTGGTCTGCCGCACCGTGGTTCGACAAGAACTCTGCCATATCCAGATAGGAGGCGTCCTCACTGTCGGTCTTGCCCAGCAAGGCCATGGCTGACGTAAAAAATCTCCGTCGGTGCGCCACGCGGTCAAAGCGCAGCGTGACAAAGGTGTGGTGACCGGGGCCGATGCGCTCAAGCCGCGCCGCTGAGGTTTTCAAACCGAATTCGCAGGCCAATTGGTGCAGCAGCATTTCGCGCAAGGCCCAGTCGTGTTCGTCGTCGGCGGCTGGGAATTTGGCAATCCACAGTTGGCCCTGTCCGTCCTGCAGGTTGGCTTTGGGCCTGGCACCACCGAGGGAGGCGCCAGGCGCTACCAGCACGCGCAACCACTGCTCAAGCAGGCCCAGGTCTTCGACTTTTTTGCGTGTCAGTTGTAGCGCCACGGACTGAAGTTCGCCCAGGCGTGTCAGGGCCGGTGCAGCCAGGGCCTCGTTGGCCAGGCAACTGCCGTCGATGAATGCCACAGATGCGCCCTTTTTGAGCTGCTGCTTCGATTGCAAGGCAGAAAACCGCAGGGCGCCCATGCGCGTGATGTCCTGAACCCCCAGAAAGAAATCCCAGGCTGTGAGCTCGCGACGTGCGCGGTTTTGTTGCTTGGCCTCGACCAGCTCGCGGCGCCTCATGAGCACCTGCCCCCAACGGTCGGGGCAACTGTCCAGAAAAATGCCGAAGTTGGAGTCCCTGGGAAAGAAGTCCCCGCCTGAGAGGCCAAGGTCCGGATCTAGTTGAAAGGCCATCGGGTGCTGAAGCCAGTGGGGTGCGTATTCAAAACGCACGGCGCCTTTGCCGCTGCGATGCAAGCGACCGATGTGGGTGATGGGGCCGATCAGGGCGTCGTCCAGCCAGACCTCCAGTCCCTCTGGTGTGGCGGCCGTCATGTTGCCTTGGGCGCCCGGCGTGGGGTTGCCAGTTCGGCGTCTTGCAGTCGTCGGCCGACCACGTCATCTGCCGCCAGTGCGGCCAAGTCCTGGTCCAGGCCCAGCACGGACAGCACGCGCAGGTAGCTGCCCATGGTGACGGAGGCGTCACCTTGCTCGATTTTGTTGAGCGTGGGGCGGGAGAGGTCGGCGCGTTGAGCGACAAGGCTCACGGAGAACCGACGGCGCAGTCGGGCCTCGCGCAAGCGCTGCCCGAGGGCCTCCAGGACTTTTCGCTGGTTGGGGTAAAGAAGGGGGGCTTTGGCAGGCATGACAGAAACCATTGTGATCAAATCAACCAATTTTTGTCAACAATGGTTTCTGTTGCGTCCTCAATCCACCAGCACCGCATCGGCCTCAGCCTCCGGCCACAGCGCCGGAAAGTAAAACCGCAGCGCGTGGTTGGGAATGGCAAAGCGCACCGGCCCATAGGCCGAGTCGGTGGCCAGAAACCCCCGTTTGAGCAGCGCAGAGATCTGGCCGCTGGCAAAGCGGTCGCTCATGCCGGTCATGGCTTTGAACTCCGCGCGGCTCAGCGCGTCCTGGGTGGCAAACAGGTAGTGCAGCGGCAGCACTGAGGGCGTCTTCACGCCGCTGGGGGTGGTTTCTTCAAACTGCAGCGCCGCCAGGATGCGCGCC
>DAORJC010000148.1:0-7632 GCA_035438885.1 Aquabacterium sp.
AACCCCTGTAGCCACCGTGAAAGGGTGGTGTCCTAGGCCTCTAGACGAAGGGGCCGGTATGAACCAGCCACTTTCACGACGCTTCGCTTCGCACAATCCAGCATCCGATCCACCGGCACCCTTGTGAGGTCTTGGTGGAGGTAAGCGGGATCGAACCGCTGACCTCTTGCATGCCATGCAAGCGCTCTCCCAGCTGAGCTATACCCCCTTGAGCCTGGTTTTCACCACGCTTTTGGATTGCCCGGCTGCTTTGTTGTTTCGAACAAAACGTCGTTCAAGCGAGACTGAAAGTATATACCGATAACTTGGCCTTTGGCAAGGCTCACGCAAATTTCTGCAATCTTTTCAGCACGACGTCGCGGTCAAACAAAGCCAGCGCCGCATCCACCGAAGGCGTCTGTGAACGGCCGCACACCAGCAGGCGCACGGGGATGGCCAGCACCGGCATCTTCAGGCCAAATTCGGTCAAGGTTTCCTTGATGGCCGCCGACACACCGGCCTTGTCCCAGGCGGCAGTCGCCAGGCGCGTGGCCAGGGCCGCGATCGCAGGCTTGACGGCATCGGTCAGTTGCGCGGCCAGCTCGGCTTCAGGTGCCTGCACATCGGCCACGTACATGGACAGCCAGTCGGCCAGCTCCACCGTGGTGGCGCAGCGGTCCTTGAACAAGGCGCAATGCGCGCTCAAGGCATCGTCGGCCACCTCGTGACCGCGCTCGCGCAGGTGCCTGGCCACCAGGGCGGCCAGGCGGGCATCGTCCGCATGCTTGACGTAGTGCGCATTGACCCAGGACAGCTTGGCCGGGTCCCACTGCGCGGGGCTCTTGGACAGGTGCGTGCCGTCGAACCAGGACACCATCTGCTCGACGGTGAACAGCTCGTCGTCGCCATGGCTCCAGCCCAGGCGGGCCAGGTAGTTCAGCATGGCCTCGGGCAGGTAGCCCTGCTCTTCGTAGTTGGACACCGCCACAGCGCCACGGCGCTTGGACAGCTTCATGCCGTCGTCGCCCAAGATCACGGGCAAGTGACCGAACTGCGGCAGGCTGGCGCCCAGCGCGCGGTAGATGTTGATCTGCCAGGGGGTGTTGTTGATGTGCTCGTCGCCACGGAACACGTGCGTGATCGCCATGTCCCAGTCGTCGACCACCACGGCAAAGTTGTAGGTGGGCACGCCGTCCGCGCGCTGGATGATCAGGTCATCGATCTCGCGGTTGTTGATCGTGATGGGGCCCTTGACCAGGTCGTCCCAGGTCACATCGCCATCGAGCGGATTGCGAAAGCGCACCACGGGCGGCACGCCCTGGGGGATCTCGGGCAGGACCTTGCCCGGCTCGGGGCGCCAGCGGCCGTCGTAGCCGGTTTTCTCGCCCCGGGCCTTCTGGCCTTCGCGCAGGGCGTCGAGCTCTTCAGAGGTGCAGTAGCAGCGGTAGGCGGTGCCATCGGCCAGCATCTGGTCGATGACGGCCTGGTAACGCTCCAGGCGCTGCATCTGATAGATGGGGCCTTCGTCGTAGTTCAGGCCCAGCCACTGCATGGACTGCAGGATCTGAACGACCGAGTCCTGGTTGGAGCGTGCCACGTCGGTGTCTTCGATGCGCAGCACGAACTGGCCACCATGGTGGCGGGCGTAGGCCCACGAGTACAAGGCCGTGCGGGCCGTGCCCAGGTGCAGAAAGCCGGTGGGCGATGGGGCGATGCGGGTGCGAACTTGGGTCATGTCGTCAAGGTGTCCAGACCCCGGGCCAGGTCGGCGGTGAGGTCGTCAATGTGTTCCAGGCCCACGGCCACGCGGATCATGCCCTGCGTGATGCCGGCGGCCAGGCGTTGTTCTTCGGCCAGGCGCCCGTGCGAGGTGCTCGACGGGTGCGTGATCAGGGTTTTGGTGTCGCCCAGGTTGGAGGTGATCGAGCACAGACGGGTCTGGTCGATCACATGGAAGGCGCCCTGGCGCAGGCGCGAGGCCTCATCGCCCTGCCCTGCCACCGGTTTGACGGTGAAGGACACGACCGCGCCACCGCAGCCGTTTTGCTGCTGCATGGCCAGTTCGTGCTGCGGGTGGCTGGGCAGACCGGGGTAGTAGACCTGGTCCACGTGGGGCTGGCTTTCCAGCCACTGCGCCAGCTTGAGCGCATTGGCGCTCTGGGCGGCCATGCGGATGGACAGCGTCTCCAGGCCCTTGAGCACCACCCATGCGTTGAAGGGCGACAGGCACATGCCGGCACCGCGCATGGTGGCCATGAAGGGGCCGTTGATGAAGGCGTCGCTGCCACACAGCGCGCCGGCCACCACGCGGCCCTGGCCATCGAGGTACTTGGTGCCGGAGTGCACGATGAAATCAGCCCCCAGCTTGGCGGGCTGCTGCAACGCAGGGGTGCAAAAGCAGTTGTCCACGGCCAGGTGGGCCCCGGCGGCATGGGCCATCTCGGCCAAGGCTGCGATGTCGCAGACCTCGGTCAGGGGGTTGCTGGGCGTCTCTGCAAAAAAGAGCTTGGTGTTGGGCTGGATGGCGGCGCGCCACTCGGCCAGATCGGTCTGGGACACAAAGGTCGACTCGACCCCGAACTTGCCGAACTCACGCTGCAGCAGCGTGATGGTCGAGCCAAACACGCTGCGCGAGCACACCACGTGGTCGCCCGACTTGAGCAGCCCCATGATCAGCAGCAGGATGGCGCTCATGCCGCTGGAAGTGGCCAACGCAGCCTCGGTGCCTTCCAGCGCCGCCAGGCGGCGCTCGAACATCATCGTGGTCGGGTTGGTGAAGCGCGAATAGATGAACGCTTCTTCCTCGTTGGCAAAACGAGCCGCGGCCGTGGCCGCATCCGGGTGGTTGAAGCTGCTGGTCAGGAACAGCGCTTCGGAGTTCTCGTTCCACTGCGTCGGGGGCAGGCCCTCGCGCACGGCCAGCGTCTCGATGCGGGCATCGGTCGGCAGGTCCTTGCGCGGCAGGCGCTTCTTGGAGTCAGGGGTCGCCATCGTGCGGGGTCCGTTCACTCGGTGGGGCTTTGCAGGGCCAGGCGCGAGTTGGAGGCATCGTCCTCACCCTTTTGGGTCAGGCGCTGCGACTGGATCGCCTCAAAGTCGGCCGCGCTCACATCACCCGTGATGTAGATGCCGTCAAAGCAGGAGGCCTCAAAGCCCTTGATGTGGGGGTTGAGCTTGCCCACCACGCGCTTCATGGCATCAACGTCCTGGTAGATCAGGGCATCGGCGCCAATGATCTGGCGGATCTCTTCGTTGTTGCGCTCATGGGCCACCAGTTCAGCCTTGGTCGGCATGTCGATGCCGTAGACGTTGGGGTAACGCACGGGGGGCGCGGCCGAGGCCAGGTAGACCTTGTTGGCGCCGGCCTCGCGGGCCATCTGCACGATTTCCTTGGAGGTGGTGCCACGCACGATGGAGTCGTCCACCAGCAGCACGTTGCGGCCCTTGAACTCCAGGCCGATGGCGTTGAGCTTCTGGCGCACGGACTTTTTGCGGGCGCTCTGGCCCGGCATGATGAAGGTGCGGCCCACGTAGCGGTTTTTCACAAACCCTTCGCGGTAAGGCTTGCCCAGCTTCTGGGCCAGTTGCATGGCCGAGGGGCGGCTGGATTCCGGGATGGGGATGACCACATCGATCTCGGAGGGCGGCATGGTCGAGATGACGCGCTGCGCCAGGGTCTCGCCCATTTCCAGGCGGGCCTGGTAGACCGAGACACCGTCGATGACCGAGTCCGGGCGCGCCAGGTAGACGTACTCGAACATGCAGGGGTTCAGCACGGGGCTCTCGGCGCACTGCTCGGCGTGGAGCACGCCGTTGAGGTCGATGAACAGGGCCTCGCCAGGGGCGACATCGCGCACCAGGTGGTGGCCGGTGCCTTCCAGGGCCACGGATTCGCTGGCCACCATGATCTCGGGGCCTTCGGGCAGCTTGGCCTCGCCAAAGCACAGGGGGCGGATGCCGAACGGATCGCGGAAGGCGACCAGGCCATAGCCTGCGATCAGGCAGATCACGGCATACGAGCCCTTGATGCGCTTGTGCACGGCGCGCACGGCCGAGAAGACGGCCGCAGGCGTCAAGGGCAGCTCGCGACCGGCCAGCTCCAGTTCATGGGCAAACACGTTGAGCAGCACTTCGGTGTCGCTGTCGGTGTTGAGGTGGCGACGGTCGATGTCGAACAGCTCTTTGCGCAGGTCGTGGGCGTTGGTCAGGTTGCCGTTGTGGACCAGCACCAGGCCGAACGGGGCGTTGACGTAAAAGGGCTGGGCCTCTTCTTCGTTGAAAGCGTTGCCTGCGGTGGGGTAGCGAACCTGCCCCAGGCCGACCGTGCCTGGCAAGGCGCGCATGTTGCGCGTGCGAAAGACGTCCTTGACCATGCCGCGAGCCTTGTGCATGAAGAACTTGCGTCCATGCGCATCCGGGCCTGCGGTCACGATGCCGGCTGCGTCCTGGCCGCGGTGCTGCAACAGCAACAGCGCGTCATAGATCAGCTGGTTGACGGGCGTCTTGGAAATCACACCAACGATGCCGCACATGAAATCACCTCTTGTTCACAATATTCAAAATCGGTCGACCCGACACAGCCATCAGGCCGTCTTGGGCAAATACTGGCTGACCTCGTCGGGCAACACCGGTCGCAGGCCTTGCATCAGCACGCGCAACCAGGGCGCGGCGTGAGAGGCCTGCCAGGGCTCCCAACGGGTCATGGGTGTCATGCTGACCAGGGTGTAGACCACCAAAGACACCAGAACACCACGGATCAATCCAAAAACAGCACCCAGCAGGCGGTCGGTGCCACTGAGCCCGGACGCCCTGACCATGGCGCGCAGAGCCCACGACAACAAGGTCCACGACAGCCACGCCGCCAGGAACACCACCATCATGCCTGCCAGCAGGTTCACGCGGGAACCTGAGTCTCCCACGGGGACATGGGGCGCGGCATCAGCGCCCCACCACTGGGCTGAGAAATACGCCACGGCCCAACCCATCATGGCCAGCATTTCGGTCAAGAGGCCCCGCCAGGCCCCCACCAGGATGGACAAGCCCAGGCCCAGGGCCAAGGCCAGGTCCACGATGGTCCATTGAGGGGGCAGGCCCATCGGCAATGCGGTCTCCACGGTCACAGCGTCAGCAACGCCCCGGTCAGGCCGGCCTTCTTGAGGCTGGCCATGGCTTTTTCAGCGTCGGCCTTGTTGGTGTAGGGCCCCATGCGAACGCGGATTTTCTTGCCGCCGGGCGTGTCCACCGCCTGGGTGTAGGTTTTGATGCCCAGGCGCTCGACCTTCATGCGAGCGGCCTGTGCGGTCGGCTGGTCGCTGTAGGCGCCCACCTGGATGATGTAGCGAATCTGGGCGGCCCTGTCCTGCGCCTCCTTGTCCTGGGCTTCCTTGGCCGCTTTGGCGTCGCGAATCTGCTGCGCGGCTGCCCGCGCCTTTGCATCGGCCAGGGCTTGCGCCTTGAGCTTGGCTTCCGCGCGGGCCTTGGCCTCCGCGCGGGCCTCCGCCTTGGCTTTCTCGGCGGCGGCCGGGTCTGCGGCCGGGGGCTCATCCTCTTGAGAGGCGGACTCCGAAGCCGTCGGCGCACCATCGACCGGCTCGGCAGCCACCGAGGGCGACACCGGCGCGGGCGCCACCACCGCCGGGCGCGTCACGGCGGGCGCGACAGGCACCAAGGGCGGCTGCGTGCTGACCAGTTGCACATCCGGCGACATGGGGCGCGGCTGCGTCTCGAACAACCAGGGGAAGCCGATCACCCCGACGCCCACCAGCACCGCCATGCCGATCATGCGGCGGCGGGCCTTGACGCGAGCCTGCTCGACATCCGCATCGGACATCGGCTGGGCCTGAGGGGCCGGCGCGGTGGCCCCTGAACGGAAGCGCTGAAGGAACGATGGCAGCGGCATGCTTGGACGCGAGCGTCAAGGAAGGACAGACAGCAGATCGGCTGAGAACGACCAGACGAACTCAGCCCTGAGCAGCATCGTTGGGCAGGTGCGGGGCGTTCAGACGGGGCAAGCCCTCGTGCAAGACACCGCCGACCGTGAAAAACGAGCCGAAGACCACGATTCTATCCGTCGGGTCCGCCACCGCGAGCGCGGCGTGCAAGGCGGCCATCGGATCCGGGTGGGTACTGATGACCGGCTTGGGGTTGGTGGCAGGGCCGGGCTGCTCGGTCACGACCCGGACAATGTCCGCCAGTTGCTGAGCCGATGCGGCCCGCGGCGTCGGCAGGTCACAGCAGTACCAGCCGTCCACCAGGTGGCGCAGTTTGTCGACCATGCCGGCCATGTCCTTGTCGGCCATCGCGCCCCAGACCACATGGGTGCGCGGAACAAAGCCCATCTGGTCCAGGTTGACGGCCAGCGTCGCAGCAGCATGGGGGTTGTGCGCCACATCCAGAACCAGCGTGGGTTGCCCCGGCACGATCTGAAAACGCCCGGGCAGCTCCACCGTGGCCAGGCCCGTGCGCACGGCCTGCGCGGGCAGCGGCAGGCGGTGCCAGGTGGCCTCCAGCGCCGCCAGCGCCCCCGAGGCATTGAGCAACTGGTTGGCGCCCCGCAGCGATGGGTAAGCCAGGCTGTTGAACCGCTTGCTGCGACCGCCCCAGGACCACTGCTGGCGGTCGCCCGCGTAGTTGTGGTCGCGACCAAAGAGCCACAGGTCGGCACCCAGTTGCCTGGCGTGCTCGATCACGCTGGCCGGAGGCTGGGGGTCGGACACCACGGCCGGACGGCCACGGCGCATGATGCCGGCCTTCTCGAAGCCGATCGCCTCGCGGTCCGCCCCCAGAAAGTCCATGTGGTCCAGGTCGATGCTGGTCAGGATGGCGCAATCGGCATCGATGATGTTGACCGCGTCCAGGCGCCCACCCAGCCCGACTTCCAGGATGGCCGCGTCCAGGCCAGCGGCGGCCAGGGCCCGCAGGATGGCCAGCGTGGTGAACTCGAAATAGGTCAGGGGCGTGTCGCCACGGGCCTGCTCGACCGCCTCGAAATGCGGCAACAGGGCCTCGGCCTTGATCAGCTCACCGTTGATGCGGCAACGCTCTTCAAAATGGACCAGGTGGGGCGAGCCATACACCCCCGTGCGGTAGCCCCCGGCCATGAGGATGGTCTCGAGCATGGCGCAGGTCGAGCCCTTGCCATTGGTGCCCGCCACCGTGAACACCACGGGTGCCTCCAGGCCGTCGTCCTCCCGGCCCAGGGGCGTGCCCAGCGTGACGCCCATGCGCGCCCAGACCTCGCTGACCCGGTCCAGGCCCAGGTCGATCTCGGTCGTGTGAAGGCGCTCGCAATGGGCCAGCCATTCGGCCAGGGTGGCGTGACGTGATTGCATGGTCGTCTCTGGGTCGGGACTCGGTCAGAAAAAGCACGGGCTGCTCGCAAGCAGCCCGTCGGGTGGCGCAGGCCCGCGGGCCCGGCCAGGATCAGATCAGGGAGTCCGCCGGGTGGCGCTGCAGCATGGCCAACTGGCGTGCAATGGTCTGGCGCAACTCGCGGCGGTCGATGATCATGTCCACGGCGCCTTGCTGCATCAGGAACTCGGCGCGCTGGAAGCCCTCGGGCAGCTTTTCGCGCACGGTGTTTTCGATCACACGGGGGCCGGCAAAACCGATCAGGGCCTTGGGCTCGGCGATCACCACATCGCCCATGAAGGC
>DAORJC010000149.1:0-7580 GCA_035438885.1 Aquabacterium sp.
GGCGGTTGAGCCTGTGCCACCGCAGGCCCCACCAGGACGGTGTCGACCTGGCTGTGCTGCACGTCGGGCGGCAGCACCTCGACCCCATGACGCTGGGCATCCTGCACCAACTGGCTGGGCGTGTAAAAGCCCAGGGGCTGCGAATTGAGCAAGCCCGTCAGGAAGGCCGCCGGCTCATGGCACTTGATCCAGGCGCTGGCGTAGACCAGCAGGGCAAAGCTGGCCGCGTGCGATTCCGGAAAGCCATAGGAGCCAAAGCCTTCGATCTGCTGGCAGATCTGCTCGGCAAACCCGAGCTCGTAACCCCGCTCGGTCATGCCCTGCACGATGCGCCGTTTGAAGCGGTCGACCTCGCCCTTGCGGCGCCAGGCGGCCATGGCACGGCGCAGGGCATCGGCCTCGCCCGGCGAAAAGCCCGCGGCGATCACGGCCACCTGCATCACCTGCTCCTGAAAGATGGGGATGCCCAGGGTGCGACCCAGTGCGGCTTCCAGCCCCGGGGGGTAGTCCACCGGCTTCAGCCCTTGTCGGCGCCGCAGGTAAGGGTGGACCATGCCGCCCTGGATGGGCCCGGGGCGCACCAGGGCCACCTCGATCACCAGGTCGTAAAAGACCTGGGGGCGCAGCCGCGGCAGCATGCTCATCTGGGCCCGGCTCTCGATCTGAAAGACCCCGATGGTGTCGGCCCGACAGATCATCTCGAACGTGGCGGGGTCATCATCCGGAATGTCCTGCATCTCAAAGGGCCGACCATGGCGCTGCGCAATCAAGGCCATGGACTTGCGCAGGGCCGTCAGCATGCCCAGGGCCAGCACGTCCACCTTGAGCAAGCCCAGCGCGTCCAGGTCGTCCTTGTCCCACTGGATCACACTGCGATCGGGCATGGCGGCGTTCTCGATCGGCACCATGCGGCACAGGGCCTCCTTGGCGATCACAAAACCGCCGGTGTGCTGACTGAGGTGGCGCGGAAACCCGATCAGCGTGCGCGTCAGTTCCAGCCATTGCTGCACGCGGCGATCCTGTGGGTCCAGCCCCACCTCCTGCAGGCGCTCGGCCATCGCACCGGCGCCCTCTCGCCACTGCAGGTTGCCGGTGGCCAGGTCCATCTGCGCCTGGCTGAACCCCAGTGCCTTGCCCACATCGCGCAGGGCGCTGCGGGTGCGATAGGAGATGACCGTGGCCGTCAAAGCCGTGCGATCGCGTCCGTACTTGGTGTAGAGGTACTGGATGACCTCTTCACGGCGCTGGTGCTCAAAGTCCACATCGATGTCGGGCGGCTCGTTGCGCTCGCGCGAGATGAAGCGCTCGAACAGCACGGCCGTGCGCGCCGGGTCGACCTCGGTGATGCGCAGGCAGTAGCACACCACCGAATTGGCCGCGCTGCCACGGCCCTGGCAGAGGATGTCTTGCGAGCGGGCAAAGCGCACCAGGTCATGCACCGTCAGAAAGTATTTTTCATAGCCCAGGTCGCTGATCAAGGTCAGTTCATGCTCGATCAGTTGCTGCACCGAAGGCGGCACCCCTTGAGGAAATCGCTCCAGGGCGCCGGCCTCGGTCAACGCCCGCAGATGGCTGGCCGGGGTCTGCCCCTCGGGCACGACCTCCTGCGGGTATTCGTAGCGCAACTCGTCCAGGCTGAAGTGACAGCGCGAGGCCCAGTCGACCGCCGCCTGCAGCGTGTCCGAAGGGTAACGTTGTCCCAGGCGCAGGCGACTGCGCAGGTGGCGCTCGGCATGGCGCTGCAGGTGCAGCCCGCAGGCAGACAGCGGCAGGCCCAGCGCCGTGGCGGTCAGCACGTCCTGCAAGGGCTTGCGCGATCGCACATGCATGAGCACATCGCCCGTGGCCACCAGGGGCAGGTCGTGCGCCCGGGACAAGGCTCGCAAGGTGCGCAGCCAGCAAGCATCGTCGACCGAATGGTGCTGGGACAGGGCCAGGGCACCGCGACCGGCAAAGTGCTGCGCCAGCCACTGGGCCTGCGCCATCAGATCAAGGGGCTCGCCGGTGGTGGCTGTGGTGTGATCCGACCAGGTCACCGAAGGGGTGGGGCGGCTCAAGGCCATCAGCACCAGGCAACCATCGAGCGCACCACTCAGCGCGGCGGCACTGACCTGTGCCTGTGTCAGGTGATAACGGCCTTTGTCGGGCGATGCCCGGCGCACCCGGGTGATGAACTCGCACAAGTTGCCATAGCCCGTGCGGTGACAGGCCAGCACGACCAGCCTGAACAAGGCTTGCCCGGCCGGGTCACGCACCGTGAATTCGCTGCCCACGATCAGCTTGAAGGCCAGTGCCGCAATGGCCGTGATGGGGTGCTTGCGGGCCTCGCGCAGGGCCAGGTGGGCACGCACCACACCAGCCACCGAGCAGTCGTCCGTCAGGGCCAGGGCGGTGTAACCCAGGGCCAGCGCACGGTCGACCAGTTCCTGCGGGTGCGATGCGCCCTGCAGAAAGCTGTAGTTGGAGGCGCAGTGAAGCTCAGCGTAATCCGGCAGCATGACGCAACGCCCTGATCAGGCCAGCCAGCCGTGCAGGAACCAGGGGCTGCTGGCCGGGGTGACGGCCTCACGGCCCGGACGCTCCCGAAAGATCCACAGCAGCCCGGCCCCGGGGCTGAGGGCCAGGTAGTAGTCACGGGCCGCCTCCTGACCGGCAGCATCCCACCAGCCGGACTCCACCCGGTGTGGGCCCGCCAGCAGGCGCAAAGCCCCCTGGTACTGAGGCAGGTCGCGCTGTGCGGCACGCCCCAGCAAGGCCAGGCTCAGGGGTTTGGGACTCAACCAGGTCGGCAAGGGCCAGGCCATGGGCCACACCGCAGCAGAGGCCGATGCCCGACGAGGCGCTTGCGCCGATGGGGGCGACCAGGCTCGCCAGCGCTGCGCCTGCTCCGGGCGATGGTCAGGCACCACCTCGCCCAGGCGCACCTGATCTGCGCCCAGCCGGGCCGATAGGTGCTCCAGCAAGGCTTGCAAGGTCTGGTGCTGGGCTTGCCCATTGGATGCGTGGGGCGCGTGGGGCGCATGAGACAGCAACTGCGCTGCGGCAGAACCCAGCTCGGCAAACAGCAGGTCGCTGCTCAGGGGCAGGGGGGCGACCTGGTCCGCGCCAAGGCGAAGCTCGCCCACCGGGCCAGCCAGCGTGACATGGGCCAGGTGTTCGGCCAGCAGTCGCTGCAGTCGCGCCTGATCTCGCGTGGGCTCGGCCAGATGCACGGTGCAATGCCCACCGGGCCCGGCATCGCGCCGATGAAAATCATGCCGCCAGTGAAGGGTCAGCGCGCTCACCCCTGCCTGGCGTCCGGCCAGCCAGGCCACCAGCGCGCCCAGCAAGGTGCTGGCCCCGTGCATCATGGCGGTGGCCTCTTCAATGCGGCCGGGCAGCTCCAGCCGTTCATCGAACACCTCGGGCAAACTCAGCCAATCCAGCACGTCCGGCACGGTGCCGTCGGCGCGGTCCATGGCCTGGCGCAAGCCTGCCCCAAAGCGACGACTCAAACCCGCACGCGGCAAACGTCTGACATCGCCCAGGGTCCGGCAGCCCATGGGGGCCAGGGTCTCGGCATGAACGGCCACCTCGGCCAGGGCCTGCAAGGGCAGCGCATCCAGCCAGGGCTGGACAGGGGCCTGCCAGGCGGCCATCCAGGGCATGGCCGATGCATCGTCCTGGGCCTCCGGCCATCGATGAGCCACCAACCAGGCCCTGGCGGACCGAGGCGTGGGGGCCGCGCAAGCACCCAGGCAACCGAGACGGGCAGCCCCCTCGCGCACCCGGCGTAGCAAGACGGCCTCGCCGCCAAACAGGCGCAGGCTGGCACCCACCTCCAGGACCACCACGCCATCAAGCAAGGCCACACGGGGTGTGAACTGCAAGGCCCACCAGCCCAGTGGGGCAGGGGGCAGGGCCTCACCCGGCCACAAGGCGATCCAGCGGTCCATGGACGGTCTCCTGCGGCAAGGGCGCCGGTGTGGCCGAGGCGACCGGGACAGCAGGCCAGGTGCCAGGAGCGTCAACGCCTGAAGGCGGCCCCCAGAGCCGACGCCAGGCCACCGGCACCTGGACCGAAATCGATTCATTCAACGTGGTGCCACGCCGCTTGAGCAGCCGCACCTGCAGGTCGGCCTGCTCGGCATCCAGTGCCAGGCTCAGGCGCAAAGGCGCGGGCGACGAGGCACTGGCCGCCGACAGAGGCCGAAACACAAACAACAGCCCCTGATGACGCGCGGCACACGTCTGCAAGCGGCGCAATTGCTCGGGCTGGGTCTGGGGCAGCCAGCTGAGCACGGCGGTCAGCGAATCAGCCTTGAGCGCCTGCTCGGTCGCCCACAGGCGCTGCGTGTGCGTGGCCGGGTGCACCCACACCACGCGCTCAGGTGGCAGCCCCCACTGGGCCAGACCCGGCAGGTGGGGCTCATGCTGAGGCCCGATCATTAGCACGGAAGCACCGCGAGCGACCAGGGCCGACAGGGCGGGCGCCAGCAAACGCCATTCGGCAGCCAGACCGGGCGGCTGCAGCACTTCGGTCATGGCCTGACGGGGCCAACCGCCCCCGGGCAGGTGTGCATCCAGGCGCGCATGCCCACTGGGCCAGGCCGAAACGGCCGTCTGTCCCAGGGTGTCGCCCCACCACACTTGCGGGGCCAGGTGCTCAGGCATGGGAAGGGGTTGGCGGGGCGTCACGGCGGATCCATATACTGTATGAATTAACAGTATATGACTGATGCCGGTGAAGCGCAATGCACCCGCCGCCACAAGCCTGCCAGGACTTGTCCGGCATCAGGGGCCAGATCACACAGATGACCGACAATGGCCGCTCACCTTGCTCCTTGCCCTTTGCCGTGACCAACCTGCAGCCCATCCCCGAAGACGACCACGAAGAAGACAGCACCGAGCGCCAGAAGGTCGCCAAACGCAGCACCCTGGTCAGCGTGGTGGTCAACCTGGTGCTGACCGTGGTTCAGGTGATCGCCGGGGTGTGGAGCCAGTCTCAGGCGCTGGTCGCCGATGGCATCCATTCCTTGTCGGATCTGTTGGCGGACTTTGTCGTGCTGCTGGCCAACCGCCACAGCCACCAGGGCGCCGACGACGACCACCAGTACGGACACCAGCGATATGAAACCGCGGCCTCGTTCATCGTCGGCCTGATGCTTCTGGCCGTTGGCGTGGGCATGCTCTGGCAGGCGGTCATCAAACTGAGCGGATCACCCGAGGACCTGCCCAAGGTTCAAGCACTGGCCCTGTGGGTAGCCCTGGGCACCCTGGTGGCCAAGGAAACCCTGTTCCGCTACATGCTCAGGCTGGCGGAAAAAGTGCGCTCCAGCATGCTGGTGGCCAATGCCTGGCACGCCCGCTCGGATGCGGCCTCGTCCCTGGTGGTGGCCATGGGCATTGGCGGCAACCTGATGGGCTACCCGTTCCTGGACCCGATTGCCGCTCTGATCGTGGGCCTGATGGTGGGCAAGATGGGCTGGTCGTTTGCCTGGGATGCCATGCACGACCTGATGGACCGTGCCATCTCGCAAGAACAGTACGAGCAGATCTGCCAACTGCTGCGGGACACCCCCGGCGTGAACGAGGTCCACAACGTGCGCACCCGCAAGATGGGCGACATGATCGCGGTGGACGCCCACCTGACGGTCAACGGCCACCTGAGCGTGCGCCAGGGGCACGACATTGCCCTGATGGCTCGCGACCGCGTCATGAAGGCGCTGCCGGTGCTCAGCGTCATGACCCACCTGGACCCTGACCCGCCGGGCCCGGCCACGCTGTGAGTTGACCGCACTGTTGCCACTGTCGGACATGCCACGGAAGATTAGGGGGCGATAAGGGATCTAAACCTTCCAGATGGCGGGCGCGTCCTGTAATATGATTTTCAAGAGTTACATCTAACTTCTTGATTTGAAAAGAATCGCCCTTGTCTTCCCTCTACCTTGAACACTTCCGCTTGACTGAGGCTCCGTTCGGGATCACACCAAACGGCAGGTTCTTTTTCGAGGGACAAGCCCGGGGCGCCATCCTGGAGGCCCTGCACCATGCAGTGCTGGACGAGGACGGCATCGTCGTGGTGGTGGGTGAGGTCGGCAGTGGCAAGACCATGCTGTGCCGCATGTTGGCCGAGCGTCTGCCGCGCGAGCAGGTCGATCTGGTCTATCTGGCCAACCCATCGTTCGGCCCACGTGAGATCCTGCAATCCCTGATTGCCGACTGGGGACTGCCGCCTTCCACAGAGGGGCATCCGCGGGTCCTGACCATCCAGGATGCCCTGCTCGAACGCCATGCCCAGGGTCGTCGGGCCGTGGTGCTGATCGACGAAGCGCAGGCCATGCAGCCAGAGTCTCTGGAAGAGATCAAGTTGCTCTCCAACCTGGAGACGGATGAGCACAAGCTGCTGCAGATCGTGTTGTTCGGTCAACCCGAACTCGACGAGCTCCTGGCCTTGCCCAAGCTGCGCCAGGTGCGCGACCGGGTGGTCCATCGCTTCGAACTGCAGCCACTCAACGCACCCGAGGCGGCCGCCTACATCGAACACCGCTTGCGGCGTGCGGGCTGGCAGGGCGGGGCCTTGTTCGAGGCGCGTGCGCTGAGCCAACTCATCGAGGCCTCGGGGGGGCGCATCCGCGCCATCCATCTGCTGGCCGACAAAGCCTTGCTGGCGGCATTTGCACAAGGTGCGCGACAGGTCGGGCCGGAACATGTTCGCCTGGCCATCGGCGAAGTCCAGGGTCGGGCACCGAGCGTCAGGCAGACGTCCTCCACCCCGGCCCCACGCCACCGCCAAGCCTGGGCCTGGCCTGCCGTGGGGGTCCTGGTGGCCCTGGGACTGGTCGGTGCCGCGGGGTACGGCCTGGGGCAGCGTTCGGTCGCATCCCCTGAGCCTGTGGTCGCGGCCGTCACGCCCCCACCAACATCCACGCCTGTGGCATCTGTGGCATCTGCCTTGCCGGCCCCAGTCGCCATCGCCGCCGTGCCTGCCTCGACACCGATGGCCGCCACACCGAAACCCACGACCTCACCGGCATCTGCGCCTGCCGCCACACCCCCTCTGGCCGTTGCCACACCCCCTGCCGTCGCATCGACTGCCCCTCCAGCCTCCGACCTGCAAGGCCGCTATGCCGCCTTGCCCCCTGCCTTGCGTGACACCGTGCTGCGCACCCGCGCCGTGTTTGACGACCCCAACCAGGCGTTCTGGGTGGTTCAAATTGGCGTGGCAGACGATGCCGCAGGTGCCTTGAGCCTGATGCAGATGGCTCGACAGACCGGCGCTGAAATCTGGCTGCAAGACCGCGTGTATCCAGGCCAGGCATCCGGCGGTGCCATGAATGTGCTGGCGGTGTATGCCGGACGCTACCCTGACCGGTCATCGGCCATGCAAAACCTGCAAAAATGGCCTGACTCCCTCAAAACCTACAAACCTCTGCCGCGCTCGCTCGTTCGCCTGCGCACAGAGGCTTACCCGGAGCGGGTGCCGTCATGATGCGTGTGACCCAGACGACCAAGGTGTTCTCAATGGTGCGTTACCAGCCGCTGGCCTTGCTTGTGGCCCTGGGCCTGACGGCCTGTGCCAGCCGACAGCCCGAACCCAG
>DAORJC010000150.1:0-7536 GCA_035438885.1 Aquabacterium sp.
CCCGCCATCAGCATCGAGCAAAAGGCCCCCAGCCACAACCCGCGCTCCACCGTGGGCACGGTCACCGAAATCCACGACTACCTGCGCTTGCTGTATGCCCGCGCGGGCACGCCTTTCTGCCCCGACCACCAGTTGCCCTTGCAGGCCCAGAGCGTCAGCCAGATGGTCGATGCGGTGCTGGCCTTGCCCGAGGACACCAAGCTCATGGTGCTGGCCCCCGTGTTGCGTGAGCGCAAGGGCGAGCATGCCGAGCTGTTTGCCGAAATGCAGTCCAAAGGCTATGTGCGGTTTCGCATCGATGGTCAGACCCATGAGGTGACTGACCTGCCCACCTTGGCGGCCAAGGAAAAGCACGATGTCGACGTGGTGGTCGACCGCCTGAAGGTGCGTGCCGACATGGGCCAGCGCCTGGCCGAAAGCCTGGAAGCCGCCTTGCGCCTGGCCGATGGCCGCGTCATCGTGCTGGAGATGGACACGGGCCGCGAGCACCTGTACTCGGCCAAGTTTGCCTGCCCGGTCTGCAGCTATTCGCTGGCCGAGCTGGAGCCGCGGCTGTTCTCCTTCAACTCGCCCGTGGGGGCCTGCCCGACCTGTGATGGCCTGGGCCAGGTCATCGCCTTTGATCCCGAGCGTGTGGTGGCCTTTCCCAGCCTGAGCCTGGGCAGCGGGGCGGTCAAAGGCTGGGACCGTCGCAACCCCTACACCTACTCCCTGCTCGAGAGCGTGGCCAAGCACCACGGGGTGGACCTGTCCCAGCCTTTCGAGGCCCTGCCTGCGGACTTCCGCCAGGTGGTGCTGTACGGCTCGGGGGCGGTGGACATCGAGTTCACGTACGAGGCCGATGGCCCCTCGGGCAAGAAGCGCAAGGTCAAGCGCTCCCACCCCTTTGAAGGGCTCATCCCCAACTTCGAGCGGCGCTTCAAGGAGACCGAATCGGCCGCGGTGCGTGAAGAGCTGGGCCGCTACCAGCAGCCCAAGCCCTGTCCTGATTGCCACGGCACCCGGCTGCGCCGCGAGGCCCGTTTTGTCAAACTGCACGATGCCGTCACCGGCGATCAACGGGCCATCTATGAAGTGGCCGGTGCCACGTTGTCCGAGGCCCATCAGTACTTCAGCCAGCTTCGGCTGCAGGGCGCCAAGGCCGAGATCGCGGCCAAGGTCGTGCAGGAGATCAGTTCCCGGCTGCGCTTTCTCAACGACGTGGGCTTGAACTACCTCAGCCTGGACCGCAGCGCCGACACCTTGTCCGGTGGGGAGGCCCAGCGCATCCGCCTGGCCAGCCAGATCGGCTCGGGCCTGACCGGCGTGATGTACGTGCTGGACGAGCCCAGCATCGGCCTGCACCAGCGCGACAACGACCGCCTGATCGGCACCCTGCGCCACCTGCGTGACCTGGGCAACAGCGTCATCGTGGTCGAGCACGACGAGGACATGATCCGCGCGGCCGACCACGTGGTCGACATGGGGCCGGGCGCGGGCGTGCATGGGGGCCGCGTGCTGGCCCAGGGCACCGCACAGCAGGTGATCGACAACCCCGACAGCCTGACCGGGCGCTACCTGGCTGGTGTCCTGCGCATCGAGGTGCCCCGCCGCCGTCACCCGGTCACCAGCGAGACCCCGCGGCTGCGCATCGTCAACGCCAGGGGCCACAACCTGCGTGGCGTCACGGCCGAGATTCCCGTGGGCCTGCTGACCTGCGTGACCGGCGTGTCCGGCTCGGGCAAAAGCACCCTGGTCAACGACACCTTGTACGCCGCCGTGGCGCGCAAGCTGTACCAGAGCCACCTGGAGCCGGCGCCCCACGATGCGATCGAAGGCCTGGGGCTGTTCGACAAGGTCATCAACGTGGACCAGTCGCCGATCGGGCGCACACCGCGCAGCAATCCGGCCACCTACACCGGGCTGTTCACCCCCATCCGCGAACTGATGGCCGATGTGCCCACCGCCCGCGAGCGGGGCTATGGCGCCGGGCGTTTTTCATTCAATGTGGCCGGCGGGCGTTGCGAGGCCTGTCAGGGCGATGGCGTGCTCAAGGTGGAGATGCACTTTTTGCCCGACGTGTACGTGCCGTGCGACGTCTGTCAGGGCAAGCGCTACAACCGCGAGACGCTGGAGGTTCAGTACAAGGGCAAGAACATCCACGAGGTGCTGCAACTGACGGTTGAAGACGCTCTGGCGTTTTTCAGTGCCGTTCCCAGCATCGCCCGCAAGCTGCAGACCCTGATGGACGTGGGCCTGGGCTACATCCGCCTGGGGCAAAGCGCCACCACGCTGTCAGGGGGTGAGGCGCAGCGCGTCAAGCTGGCCCTGGAGCTGTCCAAGCGGGACACGGGCCGCACGCTCTACATCCTGGACGAGCCGACCACGGGTCTGCACTTTCACGACATTGCCTTGCTGCTCAAGGTGCTGCACCAGTTGCGCGATGCGGGCAACACCATCGTCGTGATCGAGCACAACCTGGATGTCATCAAGACGGCCGACTGGTTGATCGACATGGGCCCCGAAGGGGGCTCCGGTGGGGGCCAGGTGCTGATGGCCGGCACGCCCGAGCAGCTGATCGAGTGCCCCGAGAGCTACACCGGGCGCTACCTCAAGCCTTTGCTGAGCCGCTGACCACGGGCTGTGGGTTACCCCATGAACCCGAGGTTGTGGACCGCGCTGTCGAACCGGCCCAGGTTGGGCAGGATGTCCTTGAGGTTGCCCTCAGAGACGCCCATCCAGCGGCCCAGGGTGTAGGCCAGCTGATCCACCGAGGTGGTGGGCAACAGCACGCCATTGTTGAGCTGATCCGGGCTGGAGAACACGCCCTTGGCATCGGCCGTGCTGAAGCGCGGGAAGGTGCCATAGACCTCGCCGCCTTGCACGGCGCCACCCATGATGACGTGGTGAGCGCCCCAGCCATGGTCGGTCCCATCGCCATTGTTGGTGAAGGTGCGCCCGAAATCCGAGCCTGTGAAGGTGGTCACCTGGTGGCGCAGGTCACCGCCCGGCATGCTGCCCAGCACCGTGTCGAAATACGCCAGCGCGTGGTCCAGTTGAGCCATCCGCTCCGCATGGGACTGGTTCTGGTTGTCGTGGGTGTCAAAGCCACCCAGGGAGACCATGAAGACCTGTCGCTTCATGTTCAGGCCACCGGCGCGATTGGCATCGATCAGCCGGGCCACCATCTGCAGTTGCAGGGCCGTGCTGTTGAACTTGAGCGTGCCATCCAGCGGGCTGGTGTACTTGAGCCGGTCGTCCGCGTACGGGTTGGTCACGCCGGTGGTGCCCCAGGGCAGCACGCCCGAGGCTGGCAGTTTGCTGCTGAGCAGGGCGCTGGCCCGCAGGGCGCGGTCCACCAGTTCCTGCTGTGCCTGAGCCAGCAGGTTCGGGGGCGCGGTCGGGTTCATCACCGATGCCACGGCATTGAGCAGCCCCGCATCCCTGAAGATCTTGCCGCCACTGCCCAGCCCGGTCGGGCCGGTGCTGTTGACCTGGTATTGCAGCACCGATTGCCCCGTCAGCCAGATGGCGGCCGAGGTGGGCGTGATGCACGTGAAGGAGCGTTGCACCAGCAACTGGTCGGGGCTTTGAGCGCCCGGCCCGTTCTGGCTCATCAACAGGTCGCCCATGCGGCCGCCCCAGCCGGCCGAGGCACCTTCGGGTGCAAACGACTGCCAGGTCGATTGCTGGTCGTTGTGCGAGAACAGTTTGGCGGGTTTGACCACGCGTGCATCGCTGTAGTCGGCCTTGCTCAATGGGCGGGTCAAGGGGCCCACATTGGCCAGCACCGCCAGGCGCCCGGCCTGGTACAGGCCCTGGGCACCGGCCAGGCTGGGGTGCAGGGCGAACTGGCGGTCGGCATGGGCGGCACGTCCGCTGTGGGCTATGGCGCGCACGCCGCCCAGAGCCTCTGGCGATCCGGCGGCAGCGCCCACAGTGGGCGCAGTGCCGGGGGCCAGCAAGGCGATCGAGGTGCTGGTGTCGCTGGCATTGCGCGAGCGGGGGTTGCGGTGGTTGACGTAGTGCGTCCACGACTCGGTGTCGGTGGCCAGCACGGTGTTGAAGGTGTCATTGCCCCCGTACAGGAACAGGCAGACCAGCGCCTTGTAGTCATCACCCGCGGTGCCCGCGGCCGAGGCCTGGCTCATGGCGGCCAGGTTCAGGCCGATCGGGCCGGCAGCACCCAAGGCGGAGTACGCAGCGGCTTGACGGAGGAAAGCGCGACGGCTGGAGGTGCTCATGATGGGGTCGTCACTGTTGGACCGTGAAGTCGGGCGAGACGGCCACCAGCAGGATGGCGCCCTGGACACGCGCACGGCGGTCTGTGGCGGTCTTGTTGAGCATCTTGCCGATGGCGTTGATGCCGGTGGTGCGCAGGGGCTCGGATGCCGCACGGCCCAGCAGGCGCCTGGACACGGTGTCCATCAGGGCCGCCGGGTCATCGGCCAGCGCGTCAAAGCCGCTCAGGTCAAACTGCACATCGCGCCGCTTGAGGGTCTGGTTGTAGGGGCCAAAACCATTGGTCAGGATGTCGGCCACGAAGTTGGCATAGCCAATCACCGAGGTCTCGCTGGTGATCTGCAGCTCCGGGGCGACCAGGCCTTGCTGACCCAGTGCGGTCTGGGTGGGGGTGTAGCCTGGTCGGAAGAAATTGAACACCGAGGGGGAGCGCAGGGGCGTCTGGCCCAGGGCGGTGCCCGGGTTGTCGGTTTCTGAGGTCAGGTACACCGGGGTGATGCCGGCCGTGCGGGCAGCGGTGGCGGCATCCGAGGTGTGGGGCAGGGCGCGCAGCAGGTGGCTCAGACGCAGCACAGGCTCGCGCAGCTTGCCGTAGGTCGCCAGGTTCTGTTGCTCGGGCATGCGGGCCTCGGGGTGCAGCAAGATGGCCTTGACCACGGCCTTGATCGAGCCGCCCGTGTCCTTGAAGGTCTGCGCCACCGAGGCCACGTAGGCCGGGCTGGGGTTGCTGGTCACCAGGCGCTGAATCAACTGCCGGCTGATGAAGGGCGCGGTGTTGTCGTGCGATGCCAGGCGGTCCAGGGCGATGCGCAGATCGCCTGCCGGGTTGGGCGTGGTCTGGGCGGCAATGGTCACGCCCAGGAACTTCTTCTCGGAGATGGAATGCTCTTGCGGATAGCTGCTCATGGACGTGGTCAGCTGGCGTTCGTCCTTGCAGGTGCTGTCGCGATAAAAGCAGCGCCACCATTCCAGCGAAGTCTTGTCGGGCGGAATCCACCAACTGTAGCCGGTGAAGACCTTGGCCAGGCCCTTGACGTCGTCCGACGTGTAGCTCTCCACCGGCTTGCCATTGACCAGCCTGGGGCTGCCGTCCGGGTTCAGCTCCTGCAGGCCGATGCTGAACAGTTGCATCACCTCTCGGGCAAAGTTCTCGTCGGGCACACGCCCGCTCTTGGTGTCTTCCTTGCGGTTGCCACGGTGCGACAGGTAGATGCCCATGGCCGGGTGCAGGGCCACGTTCTCCAGCAGTTGCCGGTAGTTGCCGTCCACGCCGCGGTTGAGCATGTCCATGTAGCTGGCCAGCAGCAGGCCGTTGTCGCCCAGGGTGCCTTCCATGGAGGACACCACCATGATCTCCGACAGCGCAAAGGCCACCCGCTGGCGCAACTGGGCCGGGTCGTTGATGGCCAGGGTCCACCAGGTGTGCAGGGCCTCCAGCGTGCGCGGGCGGTCGCTCTTGGTCGTGAGCAGCGCCGCGCGCGACATGTCGACATGGCTCAGCTTCAGCCCGGGGTTGGCGAGTTGCTCGTCGATCCAGGCTTCGTAGCCCATGGAGGTCACCCGGCTGACGTCCGCCGGGGTGGGGCCAAAGGTGGTTTGCGTCAGGAAGCGCACCGCCTGGGCGTCTGATTCCGGCTTGATCGAATAGGGGTATTGCCGCTCATTGCTGCTGCCACTGTCACCGCCCCCGCAAGCGGCCAGCAACAGGGTCAGACCCAGCGCCAGACTGGTCCAGGCGTTGGCACGCCGGGTGGGGATCAAAGGTGTCGGGAATGAGGACATGGGCGCGAGGGTGCCATGCCTCACCGCGGCCAAATGATGCAGGCTCGATGCAAATGCAAGGATCTGTATCAGTACGCCTTTTCAGACCATGGGCGTGTGCACAACCTCACAGGTTGGGCGACAGCGCCCGTTCCGCCTCGGCCAGGCTCAGGCCGGTGCGGTGGGCCCAGTCCTGCACCTGATCCCCGCCGATCTTGCCCACGTTGAAGTAGCTGGCCTGCGGGTGCGCCAGATAGAAGCCGCTCACGCTGGCGGCCGGCATCATGGCCATGCTCTCGGTCAGGTGCATGTGCACATCGTGGGCGTCCAGCACCTCGAACATCTGGCGCTTGACCCGGTGGTCCGGGCAGGCGGGGTAGCCGGGGGCCGGGCGGATGCCGCGGTACTGCTCCTTGATCAGGGCGGCGTGGTCCAGCTGTTCATGCTCCGCATAGGCCCAGAACTCCTGGCGCACACGCTGGTGCATGCGCTCGGCAAAGGCCTCGGCCAGCCGGTCGGCCAGGGCCTTGAGCATGATCGACGAGTAGTCGTCATGGTGGGCCATGAACTCGGCTTCCTTTTTCTCGATGTTCAGACCGGCCGTCACGGCAAACAGGCCGATGTAGTCGTTCTTTCCGCCCTGGTCGGCTCGTGGCGCGACAAAGTCGGCCAGCGAACGGTTGGGGCGCTTGACCCCATCGACCACGGGACGAACGCTCTGCATGCGCAGCGGATTCCAGGTCATCAGGACTTCGCTGCGCGATTCGTCGCGGTAGACCTCGATGGTGTCGTCGTTGACCGTGTTGGCCGGGTACAGGCCGATCACGCCATGGGCGGTCAGCCAGCGGCCTTCAACCAGCTTCTTGAGCATGGCCTGGGCATCGGCGTAGACGCGGGTGGCCTCGGCCCCCACGATCTCGTCGGTCAGGATGGCCGGGAAGGGGCCGGCCAGGTCCCAGGTCTGGAAGAAGGGCGCCCAGTCGATGCAGGGGGCCAGTTCGGCCAGGTCGTAGTTCTTGAACACCCGACGACCCAGGAACTTGGGGACCTCGGGGGTGTACTGCGCAAAGTCCACCACGGCCTTGTTGGCGCGCGCCTCGGCCAGCGTCACCAACGGCGTGGCCTTCTTGTTGGCGTGCTGCAGGCGCACGGTTTCGTAGTCGCGGTTCAGTTCATCGATGTAGGCCCCCTGGCGCTCACGGCTCAGCAGGTCCGAGCACACGCCCACCGCGCGCGAGGCATCGGGCACGTAGACCACGGGCCCCGAGTAGTTCGGCGCGATCTTGACGGCCGTGTGCACGCGCGAGCAGGTGGCGCCGCCAATCAGCAGTGGGGTCTTGCGCGAGCGGAAGTACTCGTCACGCTCCATCTCGGCGGCCACGTACTGCATCTCCTCCAGGCTGGGGGTGATCAGGCCCGACAGGCCGACGATGTCGGCGCCGACCTCTTTGGCCTTGTCCAGGATGTCCTTGCAGGCCACCATCACACCCATGTTGATGACCTCGAAGTTGTTGCACTGCAGGACCACGGTGACGATGTTCTTGCCGATGTCGT
>DAORJC010000151.1:0-7505 GCA_035438885.1 Aquabacterium sp.
CCGAGTCGATCTTCACACTGGCGCCCAGCCAGGACGACGAAGTCCCGCCGGACGCGACGCTGCACTGAAGGGCTGCGAGGCGTCTCGCCCGCAAGGACCTGAATCAGGCCTTGCCGGTGGAGCCAAAACCGCCCTCACCTCGGGCGGTCTCGGCACCAAACTCGCTGACCACCCGAAAGCGCGCCTGCACCACGGGCACGATCACCAGTTGCGCAATGCGCTCCATGGGCTGGATCGTGAAGGCGCTTTGGCCACGGTTCCAGCAACTGACCATCAGGGGGCCCTGGTAATCGGAGTCGATCAGGCCCACCAGGTTGCCCAGCACGATGCCGTTCTTGTGCCCCAGGCCCGAGCGGGGCAGGATCATGGCCGCCAGCCCCGGATCGCTCAGGTGCATGGACAGCCCCGTGGGGATCAGTTCGACCTGGCCGGGTTGCAGCACCAGGGGCTCGCTCAGGCAGGCCCGCAGGTCCAGGCCGGCACTGCCGGGTGTGCCATAGGCAGGCAAGGCCTCGGCCATGCGAGGGTCCAGGATCTTGAGGTCAACGGCAGTGGTCGTCATGGTCGGTCTTGAAGTCGCTGAGCGATGTCCAGCATCAACTGGCGGGCCAGCGTGAGCTTGTCGGCAGAGCCGCCGTCAGCAGGCAATGGGTAGTGGGTGTGCGCGTCAATGACGAGCAGCGCGTTGTCATCCTTGCCAAAGGTGGCTGGCCCCAGGTTGCCCACGATCAGGGGCAGCTTCTTGCGGGCCAGTTTGGCGCGGGCGTGGGTCAGGAGTTGTTCGCTCTCTGCCGCAAAGCCCACGCAATACGGCGCCTGGGGCAAGGCAGCCACGGCAGCGAGGATGTCGGGGTTTTCGGTCAGCTCGAAGGTGGGCACGGCCTTGTGGCCCTCCTTCTTGATCTTGTGTTCATTGAGGTTGGCCGGGCGCCAGTCGGCCACGGCAGCCGTGGCCACAAAGATGTCGTGTGCGGCGGCCACCGGCACCACGGCGTCGTACATCTGCTGGGCCGTGGTCACGTTGATGCGCTGAACCCCCGGCGGCGTGGGCTGGTGCACCGGACCGGCCACCAGGGTGACCTGCGCGCCTGCCTCGGCGGCCGCCCGGGCCATGGCAAAGCCCATCTTGCCGCTGGAGTGGTTGGTGATGCCGCGCACCGGGTCAAAGGGCTCGAACGTCGGGCCCGCCGTGATCAGCAGGCGGCGGCCCTTCAACACCTTGGGCTGGAAGTGCGCGATGACGGCGTCCAGCAGTTCGGCTGCTTCGAGCATGCGCCCATCGCCGAACTCGCCACAGGCCTGGTCGCCGTGGCCAGGGCCCAGCAGCACGGCGCCATCGGCCTGCAACTGGGCGGCATTGCGCTGGGTGGCCGGGTGTGACCACATCTCGCGGTTCATGGCGGGGGCCACCAGCAGATCACAGGTCTCGCGCGGGCGGGCCAGGCACAGCAGGCTGAGCAACTCGTCCGATCGGCCCTGGGCCAGTTGGGCCATGAAGTCGGCACTGGCCGGGGCAATCAGGATCACCTCGGCCCAGCGGCCCAGGTTGATGTGCGGCATGTTGTTGGGCTCGCGCGTGTCCCACTGGCTGGTGACCACCGGCTGCCCCGACAAGGCCTGCAGGGTGACGGCCGTGATGAAGGACTCGGCCGCCGGGGTCATGGCCACCCGCACCTCGGCCCCATGGCGTGTGAGCAGGCGAACCAGCTCGGCCGATTTGTAGCAGGCAATGCCCCCGGACAGGCCCAGCACGATGCGCCGGCCTTGCAGATCTTGGCGTTCAGACATATGCGCAGGACTCTAGCACTCAGCGGCGCTGAGCAGCGGTGTAAAACGCCTGGTATCGAGGATCGAGCTGGTCGTGGACCAGTTGCCAGGTGCCCAAAGGGCCGTGGATGAACTCGAAATCGTGTTCGGAGCCCTCGGCAAACTGCGCCCAGTATTCACGGGCGCCTGAGAAGTTGAGCTTGGGGGCCTCGCGACTGTGCAGGGCCTCCAGGCGGGCATCGGCCCCCAGCACATAGCGGTGTGTCTGCACGCCGCCGGAGGCCAGCATCAGCACCTCATCGACCCGTTTGACCAAGGGGAAATGAACCGCCGACAAGGCCAGCAACAACAGCAAGGCCAACCCCACCGACTCGCGTGCCGGCACCTTGGCACGGCCCAGGCGGAAAAACGCCACAAGTGCCAGCAACGGGCCCAGGATCAGTCCGTACATGGACCAGGGCCCCGGGTCGAGCATCTCGTTGCGATTGAGGATCACACCGTCGATCAGGGCAAAAGCCAGCAGCACCAGCATCGCCACGATCACGGCCAGGGATGTGCGGTTCTTCTCCAGCGCGAACTCTTTGCGGGCCACCCCGGGCAGGGGAAAGTCGGGCGCGATCATGCGGCAGATGTCGGCGGCGGCCTCGCGCGACTGAAGCGCGTTGAACCCCGTGTCGGCACACACCATCTGGCGCTGATCACCATGCCCCACAGCAAACCAGTGCATGTTGGCGCTGGACAGCCCCTGGTTGCCCACCCAGGTCAGACCCAGGTCAGATTTGGGATAGGCCTGATCCAGGCGCGCACCGTCGGGATAGATGGCCAGCAGGCGGACCTGCGTGCCTTCATCGATCAGCACCCCACGCGCCTGAAATCCCAGCAACTTGATCCGACGGGCAAAGTACTCAGGTCGGGCCACATTGACCCGAAACCATCGCTGCGACGGCCCGGCAGGCAGGGACCTGATCAGGTCATCCTGGGACTGTTTGAATTGCGTGGTCCTGCGGATGGTCCAAAACGCGATCAGCAAAAGGATCGTCGCCAGCGCCCACTGCGCCAGATGCATTGCTTTGGCCAAAAGCCTCTCCAATTTTGAAATTCGGACGCTATCGTATCAGTCCACCGTGCGCCCACCACGCCCCCCCAGGGCGATGCCAACCCTTGAGACAGCTCGGACTTTCTCCAATTTTCAGTAATTCCTGAAAACTCAGGATAGAGTTGACGCAGAGCAATGACAAGCAACCGAAAGATCGCCATGAACACCATGACGCCACTGGTCCGCGGGTTCGTCTCCCACTTCGGGGAGATGGGCAGTCGCTGGGGCATCAACCGAACCGTGGGGCAAATTTATGCCCTGATCTACATGTCGCCGCGCCCTCTGAATGCGGACGACATTGCTGAAGCCCTGGAGTTCAGCCGCTCGAACGTGAGCATGGGACTCAAGGAGTTGCAGTCCTGGCGACTGGTTCGCCTCAAACACCAGGCCGGTGACCGGCGGGAATATTTTGAGGCACCCTCGGATGCATGGGAAGTTTTCCGCACCCTGGCCGAAGAGCGCCGCCGCCGTGAGGTCGAGCCCACCTTGACCATGCTGCGCAGCGCACTGCTGGAGGCCCCAGGCAATGACGACGACCGCATCGCCCAGGAACGCATGCAGGGCATGCACGACCTGATCGAGCTGATGATGACCTGGTTCGACGATGTTCAGCGCATGGACCCCAAAACCCTGTCGCAGTTGATGAAGCTGGGTTCCAAGGTGGGCAAGCTGCTGGCCTTCACGAACAACCTCAAGGTTGTCGGGCGGGAGGAATGAGCCATGGAACACCTCGACACCCTGATGCTGTCGCGCCTGCAGTTTGCGACCAACATCACCTTCCACATCCTGTTCCCCACCATCAGCATCGCGCTGGGCTGGGTGCTGCTGTTCATGCGGTGGCGCTGGCTGCGCACCGGTGACACTGCCTGGCTGGGCGCCTGGCGCTGGTGGACCAAGGTCTTTGCACTGACGTTTGCCATGGGCGTGGTCAGTGGCGTGACCATGAGTTTCCAGTTCGGCACCAACTGGCCGGGCTTCATGGAAAAAGCCGGCAACATCGCCGGGCCGCTGCTGGGCTACGAGGTCCTGACGGCCTTTTTCCTGGAGGCCACCTTCCTGGGCGTGATGCTGTTCGGGCATGGCCGGGTCAGCGAACGCGTTCACCTGGCCGCCAATTTTCTGGTCGCTTTTGGCACCACCATGAGCGCGTTCTGGATCCTCAGCCTGAACTCCTGGATGCACACGCCCCAGGGGTTTGAGGTGATCAACGGCGAGCTGCACGCCACCGACTGGTGGGCCATCGTGTTCAACCCCAGCCTGCCCTACCGACTGACGCACACGCTGCTGGCCTCGGGCCTGACGGTGTCCTTCCTGATGGCCGGCCTGGCCGCCTGGCAAACCTTGCGGGGACACGCCCATGCCGGCACACCCAAGGTGCTGCGGCTGTCCGTGACGCTGGCCGCCGTGCTGATCCCCTTGCAGATCCTGGCAGGTGACATGCACGGGCTGAACACGCTCAAGCACCAGCCCGCCAAAGTTGCCGCCATGGAGGGCGTCTGGGAGACCGAGCGTGGTGCGCCCCTGCTGCTTTTTGCCTGGCCCAACGAGGCCGAGCGCCGCAACGACTGGGCCATCGGCGTGCCCCAACTGGCCAGCCTGATCCTCACCCACGATGCCCAAGGCGAGATCCGGGGTCTCAACGAGTTCCAAGGGGCCCACCCGCCCGTCGAGCCCCTGTTTTTTGGCTTTCGGATCATGGTAGGCGTGGGTGTGCTGATGCTGATCACCAGTTGGGCCGCCTTCTGGTGGCTGCAAAAGCGGCGGTGGCAATGGCAGGGCGCGCCCACCCTGCCCACCTGGCTCTGGCAAGTCCTGCACGGCATGACGTTTTCGGGCTGGATCGCCACGGTTGCAGGCTGGTACGTGACCGAGATCGGGCGACAGCCCTACATCGTGCAAGGCGTGCTGCGTACCGCTGATGCCGTCACCCGCACCCCTGCTGCCACCGTGGGCTGGAGCCTGGCAGGCTACCTGGTGGTCTACACCGGCCTGCTGATCGCCTACATCGGCGTGCTGCGCTACCTGGCCAGCAAACCCCTGGACACCAGCCTGGCCCCAGCCCGGCTGCCGGGCCAGCCCCCGGCAACCACCGCGACCACCCAAGGAGCCTGAGATGGACTTTGACACCTTCCTGCCTGTGCTGTTCTGGCTGCTGATGGGCGTGTCCATGCTGGCCTACGTGGCCCTGGACGGCTATGACCTGGGCGTGGGCATGCTGCTGCCCCTGGCCCGCCAGGACGCCCACCGCGACCAGATGGTGGCCTCCATCGGCCCCTTCTGGGATGCCAACGAAACCTGGCTGGTGCTGGGCGTGGGCATCCTCCTGATTGCCTTTCCCAAGGCCCATGGCGTGATCCTGGGCGCCTTGTACGTGCCCGTGGCGCTGATGCTGCTGGGGCTGATCCTGCGGGGCGTCGCCTTTGACTTCCGGGTGAAGGCGCAAGCCCATCACAAGCCCATGTGGAACCGGGCTTTCTTTGCCGGCTCGCTGATCACGTCGCTGGCGCAGGGCTGGATGCTGGGTCGCTATGTGACGGGCCTGAGCGAGGCGCCCCTGGCCTACGCCTTTGCCGCCTGGGTGATGCTGGCCCTGCCCATGGCCTACGTGCTGCTGGGGGCCTGCTGGTTGATCCTCAAGACCGAAGGCGCGCTGCAACAACGCGCCGTGCAATGGGCCAAAAGTGCCTGGCCGGGCCTGGTCCTGTCGCTGGTGCTGGTGTCCATCGCCACCCCCATCGTGAGCCCCACGGTGCGCGAGCGATGGTTCAGCATGCCCAACCTGCTGGCCTTGCTGCCGATTCCATTGATGACGGGCATGGCACTGGTGGCGCTGCGCGGACTGCTCAATTCACACCGCATCGCCGGGCCGCAAGGCAAGCTGTGCTGGGTGCCGATGGTGCTGGCCCTGAGCGTGCTGGTGCTGGGTGGGTTCGGCATGGCCTACAGCCTGTACCCCTATGTTCTGCTGGACCAGCTCACGGTGTGGCAGGTGGCCAGCGCGCCGGAATCCCTCAAGATCATCCTGGTCGGGACGGCCATCAGCCTGCCCGCCATTGCCGGCTACACGGTGTTTGTGTACCGAGTGTTCGGGGGCAAGACCAGCGAACTCAGCTACGGCTGACGCCTCAGCCCTGGGCTTCGCGCCACGCCTTGGGCGTGGTGCCCTCCCAGCGCTTGAAAGCCGCCGTGAAGGCTCGGCGGTCTGAAAACCCCAGGCGGGCGCTGATGTCGTCAATGGACACACTGCCCTGCTTGAGCCACTGGCAGGCCAGGCGATGGCGCATGCGCGCCTGCACGGCCAGGTAGCTCTCGCCCTCGTCCTTGAGACGACGCTGCAGGGTGCGGGCGTGCAGGCTCAAGCGCTCGGCCATGTCCTCGATGCCCACGGCCAGCAGATCGGGCTCACGCAGGATCAGCTCTTCCACCTCGGCGGCGACACCCTGGCGCTTGGCTTCCTTGCCCAGGCGTTGCTCGGCCAGAAAGTGCGCCTGCTCATGCAGCGCTGGAAAGGCGCCCTCCAGGGGCACGTCCAGAATCCGGCGCTCGAACAACAAGGCATCAGAGGCAGCATTGAAAGTCACGGGCCGGTTGAAAAATGGCTCGAACTGGTCGGCAAACTTGCCGGGCGGGCCTTTGAGTTCGACGCCCACAAACCCATCGTCAGAACCTTTGAGGTTGCGCCCGAATTTTCGGATGGTGGCCAGGATGGCGTGCGTGACCAGGTGCACAGGCAGGCCAAAGCGATCCAGGTGGGGCACCGGCATGTCCAGACCCACCTTGACCCGGGCCAGGTCACCCACCTCTTCCAGCTCGATCGACACCCAGGGCAGGATGACCCGGCGCGCCATGTCGGCCACCTTGAGGGCCTCACGCAGGGTGGCGCTGGTGGTCAGCAGGGTCTCGAACTCAGGCAGTGATTCAAACGCAAAGGTGTCGCCCAGGACCAGCGAAAAATACTTCTCCTGGGACATGGCCACGCACTGCTCCAGCACCGAGATCAACTGCAGGGGCGAGACCCGAGCATCTTCCAGCCGGATGATGTCGATCTTGATGCCCGCTTCCTTGAACAGCGGCTGCACGTTGACCCCGCACTTGGCGGACGCCTTGATCCAGCTGGACAACATGAACAGCGGGACGGGCTTGATGCCCAGGGCATCGAGCATGGCTTGAGGAAGAGGTATACGCATGAATGAAATCGGCACACCCAGGGAGGGTGTGCCGAAGTCTAACCAACTATCGCGATGGCCGCAGGGTCACAAGGCGACGGGGCAAGTCAGCGACCAGCCAGCGCGGCGCGCATCAACTCGCTGGCCTCGACGGGGTCGCGGTGCCGGTTGAAGGCCGCCAGCCATTCCTCGTACCCGGGCTGTTCGGTTTCCTGCCAGGGATGGAAGCCGACCTTGTAGTACGGAAAGTAATGCTTGACCATGGGTGCGATCAG
Source organism: Aquabacterium sp. (assembly GCA_035438885.1). Taxonomy (GTDB): domain Bacteria; phylum Pseudomonadota; class Gammaproteobacteria; order Burkholderiales; family Burkholderiaceae_C; genus Aquabacterium. The sequence goes on from DAORJC010000151.1 coordinate 7,305, forward strand.
GCCACCGGGCTTGAGCACCCACCACAGGCCCTTGGCCTGCAGCTTGCGCCGCTGCCACCAGGTGAACCCGTCGGCCTTGAGCAGTTGCTCGGTGAAGCGGTGGATCACGCGGGGGAACATGAACGAGGTCTCGATCATGGCCAGGATGCGGGTGAAATACCCCACCTTGGCGTAGTCCTGCATCACGTCGTAGGCCACGCC
>DAORJC010000152.1:0-7476 GCA_035438885.1 Aquabacterium sp.
AGCGCCAAGGCTGAGGTCCAGGGTGCCGCCTGGCAGGGTGGCCAGGGTGCGGTGGGCTTGCACATCCAGGCTGTCCTGGTCGATGCGACCGGCATTCCAGGGGCCGCGGTAGTTGATGGCCTGCAGGGCCTGGCGGCCTTCCTCGCTTTGCTGCCCGGGGCCCAGCAAGGGGTCGTACAGGCCGGCGCCGACCAGCGCATCGATGCTGAAATCACCCACGGCATTGGCGATGCGGCTGCGGGCACTGCTGCGGCTGTGGGTCAAGGCGCTGGATACGCGCCAGTCGGCCCATTGCCCCTCCAGGCGCAGCCCCAGGTGGCTCAAGGAGGAGCGATCGTCCGACTGGCGTCGGCCCAGGTCATCCAGCCGGGCCAGCGTGTCGGTGACGTCGAACATCGGCAGGTTCAAGGGCATGGCGGTGGTGCGCCCCCGGGTGTCGGCCTGAGCCACCAGCCAGTCGGCGGCCAGGTGCCAGCCTTGTGCGCCTTGCCAGTCGTAGCTCAGCAGGGCTTGTCGGCGTGAGCGCTCAGGGATCAGGTCGATGTCCCGGGCGTAGTCGTAGGCGCAGGCCTGACCTTTGACGATCAAGCCGGGGCGGCACTGGCCGGTTGCGGCCAGAGACGGGCTGAACACCTGGCCATCCCCGTCGACCAGGTTGGCTGGTGACACATTGAGCAGGGCCCCGGAGCGCCGATAGCGCTGGCCCTCGTGGGTGAAGTCGATCTCGGTGGTGCTGGCAAAGCGCCGGTCGCCCCCGGTGAGCGCTGTGGTGTGCAGCGCGCCGATGGCCAGTCCGAGGTGCTGGCCATCTTGTGCCAGGCTGCCCACGCCGGTGCTGGCACTCAGCGACCACTCCTGGGCGCCTGCACGTGGCACGCGCAGGTCCACCTGTGCTTCGTTGTGGGCTTGCCCGCGGCGGGTGATGATGTTGATCACCCCGGCCACCGCATCGGCGCCATAGATCGAAGAGGCGCCCGTGGTCAGGATTTCGATGCGCTCGATGGCGCTCAAGGGCAGGGTGTTGAGGTCAGGGGCCGCGGCAAAACCGGTGGGCGACTGACCTCCAAAGCTGGGCAGGCGCTGGCCATTGAGCAGCACCAGGGTGTAGCCCTCGCCCAGGCCGTGAATCGACGCCCCGGCAAAACCGTAGGTGGCGGGACCCACCGAGGCAGTTTCCAGGGTGCCGCCATGCAGGACGGGCAGACTTTGCAGCAGTTGTGCGGTGGTGCTGGCGCCCGAGCGATCAATGTCCGCCCGGCGCAGCACCACCATGGGCTGGATGCCCTCTTGCTCGATCCTGGGCAGTCGGGTCCCAGTGACCGTGATCTCGGGCAAGGCCGGGCTTGTGGCCTGACCGTGCGCCGAGGCCACCCATGAGCCCAGGCTGAAGGCAGCCAGGGCCCATGACCCCAGGCGTGTCAAACGTCGGTACTTCATGGGTGCCATCTTCCAGGTACTGCCCTCCACCGGATCACTGGCCGACTTGCTTGCCTGGCAGGTTCTTCAGGTTCTGAGGAACGATCTGCCCGGCCTTGTTTTCAGGGTTGGGCATGATGGGGGGCGGGGGTGGCGGCTTGGGGCCGCTCACGCGGATCTGGACTTCATCGCCCTTGCCCGGCACGGTGGCGCCGCCGGTCTTGACGGGCGCCTTGATGGGCTTGGGGGCAGCCTTGATCAGGGCCGACTTGGCGGCCGATGCGGTGATCTCGGGTTTGGGGGCGGCCGTGACGGCGTGCGCCGCGGTGCCGCACAGCGCAGTGGCGCCGGACACCAGCCAGGCGGCCATCGTGGGTGACGAGACTCGTTGTTTCATGAGCAGGTCCTGAGGTGAGGTGATGTGAGGTGCTCAAGCTTGCCACGTGGGGGCTCAGAAGGACAGGGCTCAGGGGGCGTCATGACCTGACCACGCCTAGGACTAGGGGGGGCTTGGGTTGCTCTGGCGCCACTGTTGCTCTGCCTGAGCCAGCACTCTGCGCACGTGGGGTGGCATGTCGGGCTCCAGGCGCACCCCTTGTTGTGCCTGTTGCAGTTGGCGGCGGGCATCGTCCTGCTGACCCAAGGCCATGAGGGCGCGCGCCACGCGGACCCGGGTCAGGATCAACAAAGGGCTGCCCGGGTGGCCTGAGGCCACCGCTTTCAGGGCGGGCTCCAGCACCTGAAGTGCGGCACGCGCTTGCCCGCTGCCCAGCAGCGCCATGCCCAGAGCGGTGCGGGCCTGCATCGTCAGGTGCAGTTGCACGCCCTCTGCGGATTGCTGTTGCACCCGCGCCAGCCAGGCCTGGGCCAGGGGCAAGGCCTGCGCGGACTGGCCTTGCTCGATCAGCGCCATCACCCTGGCGCCACTGTGTCTCAGGCGGGGGTCTGCCAATGCACGCAAGGCCGACGACAGTTGGTCATCGGCCAGGTCCACCGTGGCCAGACGTTCCAGCAGGTCCGTGATCACCGGGTTGTCGGGCGTCTTGTGTTGTCGGGCCTTGTCCAGCAACTCGGCCAGTCGGGCGCGGGCCTGGGCATACTGGCCGATGTCCTGCAGGTACCACGCGTGCAACAGGGCGGCCAGGCGGTCTTCGGTGTAGGGTGCGTGGCTCTCGGCTCGCAGGGCCATCAACGGAGTCAGCGCCTGACCGGCATCCTGGAGCCGGCCGTCCAGAAGAGCGGTTTCCAGCAAGGCGACCCGAGCGCTGAACACCATGTCGGGATCAATCTGGGTGGCCTGCGCCAGGATGACCTTGGCCGCATGTTCAATGCCCTGGCGGCTTGCGGCGCCAGGGGCCATGCTGTGCTGCAGCCGCGCGAGGCTGAGTTCCATCCGGGCGGTGCTGACATGGTCGGGGCCCAGCGTGATGCGGTTGGCTTGCAATGCGGCCGACATCTCCTTGATGGCCAGCTTCAGTCGCCCTTGGGCCCACAGGTTGCTGCCCAGGTCAAACCTGAGCCGGGCCAGTCGGGTGGACTGCTCGCCCCACTGCGCCGCAAAAATGCGCATGGCCGCGGTGTGCGCCGCGTAGGCCTCGTCCAGGCGCCCTTCTTCCTGGCGCAGCTCACCCAGGGCCGACCAGGCTTCGGCGGTTCGCTCGTGCGTGGGCGCCATGGCCTGAAGGATCTGGCTCGCGCTTTCAATGCGGCGACGTCCATCGGCGGTGTGGTGCTCGACCAGGTCCAGCCGACCCAGCAGCACCTGAATGCCCTGGCAATCCGGCAGGGGGTTCATGCCGTGGCGCTGGCACCAGGCCAGGCCGCTCTGGAGCGATTGACGCATGCCGACCAGATCACCCCGCAGGTCCTGGCTGTCGGCCAGGTCGCGCCAGGCGGGCACCAGCGCCGCGCCACTGGCGCCGCTCTGGCTCAGCAGGGCGACGCGTTGCTGGCGCAACTGGATGGCTGCATCGCTCAGTTGCAGGTCGTGCAGCAGGGTGCCCACCACGCCTTGCAGTTCGGCGCGCACCTGTGGCTGGCCGCTCAGGCCCTGGCCACCCAGCGAACGGGCGCTGTCTTGCAGCAGGTCCTGCACGCTTTGCTGGCGCTTGCGGGGGGCGTCGACCTGGTCCAGGTCATTGGCCTTGAACAGCCCCACCATGAAGTCCTTGATGGCGGTGGCCTTGGCCGCCTCCAGCCGGGCCTGGCGGGCCTGCCACAAGGCCATGCTCAGCCCCACGCTGAGCGAGACGATCACCGCCGCCGTGGCGCCCAGCACCAGCGAGTGTCGGGCCATGAACTTGCGCGCGCGGTACCAGCGGCTGTCGCCTCGGGCCTGGATGGGCTCGTTGCGCAGGTGGCGCGCCAGGTCCTGCGCCAGGGCGTCGGCCGTGGGGTAGCGGCGGTCGGGCTGCTTTTGCAGGGCCTTGAGCACGATCACGTCCAGGTCGCCGCTCAGGGCCTGGTGCAACTGACGGGGCGTGCTGCCAAAGGCCTGGGCCAGGTGGGGCGCGTCGTCGCTGGTGTCTGACCAGCACAGGCTGGGCGGCTCGGCCTGGGCGCTCAGGATGGCCTGCTCCAGCGCGCCGCGGCTGCCTCGGGGCAATCGGTAGGGGCGGCAGCCCGTGAGCAGTTCGTACAGGATCACACCCAGGGCGTACACGTCGGTGCGGGTGCTCAGGGGGCCGCCGCTGATTTGCTCCGGGGCGGCGTAGTCGGGGGTCAGCACGTGGCCGCCCTGGCGCGTCAGGGCGGTGGATTCGGCTGTGGTGCCGCTGAGCAGCTTGGCAATGCCAAAGTCCAGCAGCTTGACCTGGCCTTGGGGGGTGACCAGGATGTTGGCGGGTTTGAGGTCGCGGTGCAGCACCAGTTGGTTGTGGGCGTGCTGCACGGCCTCCAGCACCTGCTGCATCAGCTGCAGGCGCGCGCCCACGCCCATGGCGCGGGCGTTGGCGTGGGCCAGCAGGCTTTGCCCCTCCACGTACTCCAGCACCAGGTAAGGCAGGCCTTGGGGGGTGGTGCCGGTGTCCAGCAGGCGGGCGATGTGGGGATGCTGCAGGCTGGCCAGGATGCTGCGCTCGCGCTGCAGTCGCTGCGCCAGCAGGCCCTGTCCCGGCCCGGCATGCGGGATCTTCAGGGCCACGGGCGGGTCGGGCTGGTCCGGCAGATGGGCCAGCCAGACCACACTCATGCCGCCCTGGCCCAGTTCTCGCTGCAGTTGCCAGGGGCCGATCAGGTGGCCGGGCTGGAGGTCGCTGACCGGCTCGGGCAAGGCGTCGTCATCGGGCAGGGCGAGCTCGTGCTGAACCTGGGCGGTGGCGTCCTGCCGTTCGGCCAGCAGTTTTTTCAGGGTCTGCAGGTCAGCCGCGGACAGGCGCTGTTGCTGGCACCAGGCCTCGCGCTCGCCCGCAGGCAGGCGCAGGGCGGCCTCCAGCAGGGGCATCAGTCGCAGGAGCAGGTGGCGGTCCATGGGGCGGCGGTCAGGGGCGCGTTCACAATCGACTGCCAGTGTGACAGAGTACCGTCGGGCGTCTCAACTTCACCCCTCGGGCGTCGATAAACCACTGTGCTCAAAAAGATCACCATCCAACAACTGCGACTCGGAATGTTCGTGCACGAAGTGTGCGGATCCTGGATCGATCACCCGTTCTGGAAGTCATCGTTCAAGCTGGACGATGCCCGCCAGTTGCGCCAGCTTCAGTCCAGCCGCGTGACCGAGGTCGTCATCGACACGCAGCGCGGTCTGGACGTCGTGGGGCCTGCTGTGGTGGCGGCCTCAGGGGCGACCGAGCCGAAGTCTCTGGTGGACGACAAGGCCTCTGACGTGGTGGCTGATCCTGCACCAGACCCTGCACCAGCACCGGTACGCATCGCGCCCATCCGCGTGAGCTTCGAGGACGAACTCGAACGCGCCCATCGCATCGTGTTCCAGGCCCGCGGGGCCATGAAGAGCATGTTTCAGGATGCGCGCATGGGCAAGGCCATCGATGCCGAGCATTGCCTGCCGGTGGTGGAAGAGATTGCGCAGTCGGTGGCGCGCAACCCCGGGGCCATCGTCAGCCTGGCGCGCCTCAAGACCAGTGATGACTACACCTACATGCACTCGGTGGCGGTGTGTGCCTTGATGGTCTCTCTGTCGCATCAGCTCAAGCTGAACGAATCGGACACCCGCGAGGCGGGCATGGCGGGCCTGGTGCATGACCTGGGCAAGTCGGCCATGCCGCTGGAGGTGCTCAACAAGCCGGGCAAGCTGACCGAGGGCGAGTTTGCCGTCATGCGCTCGCACCCGGAGGCCGGTCACCGCATGCTGCTGGAAGCCAAGGGCGTGGGCCCCATTCCCCTGGATGTGTGCCTGCACCACCACGAAAAGGTCAATGGGCTGGGTTGCCCGCACCGGCTCAAGGGCGAGGACATCTCGCTGTTTGCCCGCATGGGGGCGGTCTGCGATGTGTATGACGCCATCACCTCCAACCGGCCCTACAAGAGCGGTTGGGATCCGGCGGAATCCATCCAGAAAATGGCGCAGTGGTCGCGCGAGGGGCACTTTGACGACCGCATTTTTCAGGCCTTTGTGCGCAGCATCGGCATCTACCCGACGGGCTCGCTGGTCAAGCTGCAGTCAGGGCGCCTGGCGGTGGTGGTGGATCAGTGCCCCACGTCCTTGCTCACACCGGTCGTGAAGGTGTTCTTCTCGACCAAGGCCAATGAGCCGATCACGCCCGAGCTGGTGGACCTCAGCCGCAGCACGGAGCAGATCGTCTCGCGCGAGCTGCCCGCCACCTGGGGCTTCAAGAACCTGAACCAGATCTGGATGCCGGCAACCACAGGGTGACCTGGGTGCCTCGGCCCCATTCGCTCTCGATGCGCATGTCGCCGTCCATCAGGGCCATGATCTCCTGAACGATGCTCACCCCCAGTCCGGTGCCCGGGATGTTGCCCGACTGGTCGGCCCGGAAAAACCGCTCGCCCATGCGGGCCAGTTGCTCCGGCGTGAGCCCCACGCCGTGGTCGGTGATGCGCACCCCACAGCGTGGGCCCGAGGCGCTGGTGTCGTCCTGCAGGAACTCGATGTGCACGTCGCCGCCTTGCGGTGAGTACTTGTAGGCGTTGGACAGCACATTGAGCACGGCCTGTTGGGCCTTCTTCGGGTCGGCCATCACCCACATGGGAGACGGGGGCGGGCTCATCAGCGGGCCGGGGCGATCGTCGGGGCGCTGGTAGTCACGCACGACACTTTCGACCACGTTCAGCAGGTCCACCGGCTCGGACTTGAACTCCTGGATGCCGCGTGCTTCGATGCGCGCCAGGTCCAGCAACTCGTTGATGATGGTGATCATCGCGTCGCTCTGGCGGTGGATTTTTTCGAGGAGGTCTCGCTGCCGCTCGGGTCTGAGCTCGCGCGTCAGCAACAGCTCGGTGAAGCCGAAGATGCTGGACATGGGGGTGCGCAGCTCGTGGGCCGCGATCGACATGAATTCGCTCTTCATCTGGTCGAGCGCCATCTCTTGTGTCACATCGCGCACGTGCAGCACCTGAGTGACGCTGGCGCCCGAGCCCCGGTGCATCCGCAGCTCCAGCATGCGCCGGGCGGGCGGTTTCATTTCGACGATGGTGTGGTGCGTCGGCGCTTGCTGGTCCCGGTGGCTCTGGCGATTGTGCACATGGTGCAGGTCTGCAAAGCGCGTGACCGCCTGGGGCTGGCAGGCCTGCTTCATCAGCGCCTGCAGCAACTGCGCCTCGCTCAAGCCCACCACCTCGTCGCACGACAGCGACGTCAGGTGGCTGAAGGCCGGGCTGGCGTAGCTGACCTGCTCATCGCTGTCAAAAGACACAAAGGCATCCGGGCTGAGCGAGAAGATGGCCCCCATCTGCTCGCTGCGCTCGGCCACCTGCGCCTGGGCCATGCGGTGGTCGTGAACATCCTGAATGGAGCCCGCCATGCGGGTGGCGGCACCGGCCTCATCAAAGTAGACCTTGGCCCGGTTTCGGAACCAGCGGTACTCGCGGCCCTTGGTGAGCATGCGGTGCTCCATGTCGAAGGGCACGACCTCGCGCAGGGCC
>DAORJC010000153.1:0-7469 GCA_035438885.1 Aquabacterium sp.
ACCGGCAAGACAGCCGCAGAGCTGATCGCCCAGCGTGCCAACAGCGGTTTGCCCAACATGGGGCTGACCACCTGGAAGTCAGGCGGCGTCCAGAAGGCCGACGTGAGGGTGGCCAAGAACTACCTGAGCGAACAAGAGGTGAGCGAGCTCAACCGCATCGTGACGATGTGGCTGGACTACGCGGAGGATCAGGCACGCCGCCGCAAAGAGGTGTTCTTGAAAGACTGGGCCGAAAAGCTCGATGCGTTCTTGAAGTTCAACGAGCGCGATGTGCTGGAGGGCGCGGGCAAGATGTCCAAGAAGCAGGCCGACGCCCACGCCGAAGCCCAGTATGAAGAGTTCGCCGCCCGTCGCAGGGCATTGTTGGAGGCTGAGGGGGAAGAGTTCAGCATGCGCGCCCTGGAGGATGCTGCGAAGGCCCTGCCCAAGCCAAAAGGCAGGTAAGCGATGGCGGCCGGTGGGCGATCAGTACAGCTCGGTACAGTGCCTTTTTCGGTACACCAACGGTACAGTCATCAGCTTTGGCCGATTCCGGAAAACTCCGCTAAGTTACTGTCACCAAAGTACTTTCAGCTCTTCTAGGCTACGGTGCGTTCCGGTACACTCTGCTAGGCACACACTGTTGCCCGCCAACTCATAATCCTTTGGTCGTTGGTTCAAGTCCAACATGGCCTACCAAATGCCCAGTCCGTCAGAAAACCGTCAGTCAGAGCCTGAACCGCCAGTTGTGGCGCTTGATGCCTTGCTGATGGATGACATCTTGCGGGGATTGGATGACATCGCCCACGGCAGAACCCAAGACGCAGAAACTGCGCTCAGGGCCATCGAACAACGGCGAAAGTCGACTGCGCAGGCTGCAACGCCGGATTAATCTTGATATTTAAATCAAGATTATTGTCGAAACGACCATAAATTGATATAAATATCAAATGCAAACCATCCAAGAGCTAGGTGAAGCTGTCGCCGAGCGCCGCAAGGCGCTCAACCTGCGTCAGCAGGTGGTCGCCGCGCAGGCTGGCATCACCCCCGAATCCCTGTCCCGCTTCGAGCGGGGGCGTGGTGCCGAGTTCGGCACCCGCAAACTGCTGGCCGTGCTGGCCGTGATGGGCATGGAGCTCAACATCATCCCCACAGGCCAGGCGGGCACGCTGGACGAACTGCGCCGTGAGCGAAACCAGGCATGAAGCTCTCGGTCTACGTCATGGGCCGCGATGTGGCCATGCTGGAGCAATCGGGCGACTTCAAGAGCGTCCTGAGTTACCACGCCAACACCGCACCTGACGACTTTGTCTCCCTCACGATGCCGGTGCGAACCGAGTCCTACGTGTGGGATGACCAACTGCCGCCCGTGCTGCAGATGAACTTGCCCGAGGGCTACTTGCTCCAGGTGTTGCAAGAACAGTTCGGACCACACATTGGCGCCAGCCCGATTGCCTTGCTGTCGGTCATCGGCCGCAACATGGTTGGGCGCATCCAGGTGGCCGCCACAGGGGCGCAGCTGAACCAGCCTGCCAAGCCCATCGAGGTGGCGGCGCTGCTGAAGGGCGACAACTCTGAAGAGGCCTTTGCCGAATTGGTTCGCCAGCATGCCACCAGCGGTGTGTCGGGGGTGGTGCCCAAGTTCCTTGACGAGGCTGAAGAATCGCAGCAACTTGGCTCAGCCTTGGCAGCGCACAAGAAGGCCAGCCTGATCACGCGGCGGCACATCATCAAGGGCTCCAGCAAGCAACTCCCCTTTGTGGCCTTGAACGAGCATCTGTGCATGCAAGTGGCATCGAGGGTCATGCCCACGGCCAAGACCGAAGTCTCAAGCGACGGCCAGGCCCTGGTGGTGCACCGCTTCGACGTGGACGAGCACGGCCAGCCTTACTGGGGCATGGAAGACTTCTGTTCTCTGCTGGGCCTGAGGCCTGCCGCCAAGTACGACACCACCTGGGAGCGCATTGCCAAGGCTGTGCGAGACCATGTGCCCATCGAGCGAAGGCTGGAGACCTTCCGGCAATTAACCACCACCCTGCTGCTGACCTACGCCCTGCGCAATGCCGATTGCCATGCCAAGAACCTGGCGCTGCTGTACACCAGCCGGGCTGACGTGCACCTCTCGCCTGCCTACGACATGCTGACCACCAGCGTATATGCAGGCTTTCAGCACAACCCACCGGGCATCGAGTTCATGGGCAAGAAGACTTGGACGCCTGGCAAGAATTTGCAGAAGTTCATCGCGGCCAACTTTGGCATTCAGCCCAAAGAGCAGACGCAGATGGTGGAGGCGATCAGCGACGCGGTGGCTGATGTGGGCACCGAGGTTCGCGAAGCCATGGCGCAACACAGCGGCTTCAACGACATTGGCAAGCGCATATTGATGGCCTGGGCGGAAGGCGTGCAAGGTCTGCGAGATCAACGCGTGTATGCAGTGGGCGATTGGCGCTCTGGTGATGCGTTTGAAGGCTTCTCGCCGCCACCGAAGCAAAAGATAGAGATAAACAAAATTGGCCGATCTCCCTTACTGGGCAAGCACTGAATCAACACCATGAGCCTAGTCAAATCAAAACAACGCGTTGTCGATCACGGCGAAGTGTTCACGCCCTCTTGGATGGTGGAAGCCATGCTTGACCTCGTAAAAGACGAAACCGAGCGAATCGACGCCCGCTTCCTGGAGTCCAACACGGCCTACCAAGTATTCATCGATGTTTGCGGGCGATTGGGTCGCTGCGTCACAAGCCGAAATTTGCCAAAAGGTAAAAATTCGGTGCAGTGGCCAGTCTGACATCATCATTCGCGAGAGCAACCGCTGAACTGACAACTTAGGGATGGCACCCGGCGGGCGCCCTTGATAGCGTTGGGGAAGACCGATTTCCCCAACGCTGTCACATGAAACATCCTGGCCACCCTGTCCTTTGCGCCGCACTGTCTGGCGCGCTGCTGACGACGGCCGGCCCTGCGCTGGCCTCTCCCACCATCACCCCCACGAACGCCAGTGCCCAACAGGCCACGGTTTTCGGCTCGGCCTGGGTGTTTGACAACACGGGCGCGCCATCGACCCTGCCCTCCGCCACCGGCGGCACCACCAACCCCACCCAAGGGCTCAGCGGTGGCCCCAGCGTGTGGCAAGCCAGCACCAATCTGCAACTGACCGAAGAGCCCAGCGGGCTGGACCCGTTCACGGGCTTGCCCCGCCCAGCGCTCATTGACCAGGTCAGCGCCCAGATGACCCTGAGTGGCACCAACGCCTTCACGGACGGGGTGCTACCCTACGAAACACGAGCGCAGAGCATGGCCAGTGCCACCGACGGCGTGCTCAGCGCCAGTGCCCAGGGCTACCGTCGCACCACCAATGCAGGTGGCGCGAACGAAACCATGGGGCTGGTGATGAACGGCACCGCGCTGATCACCGGCACCTTTGGCGTGACCGTGGACTTGGCCACCGCCCAGGCCCTGGCCGAACGCCAACCCTGGGTGCAACTGGATCTGACCGTGCAGCACCGGCTGCTGCCCGGCGCCGTCGTGCCCGACGGCGACATCTTTGCTGCGCCTCGTCTGTTCGTGAACCTGCGGGCCAGCAGCCTCAACCCTGCGGCCACACTCAACGAAGTCCACGAGATCACCGCCTTGGGCGACGGCATCAGCGTGTTTTCGATGCGCTACCAACTGCGCGACTTGCTCAACATCGCCGGCTACGACTGCGTGAGCGCGCAGGGGGTGCCAGGCTACAGTTGGGTGCCCTGCCTCTTCAGCGTGGGCTTTGATGCCGGCCTGAACGCATCGTCCGGTTACGGCCTCAGCGAAGGTCATGCCGTGGCCCGCTGGTCCGTGTCGGATGACGTGATCGCACTGCGCACATCGGCCACGGGCTGGACGGCGCCCATCCCCGCCGTGCCCGAGCCCGGCACCGTCGGCCTCATGCTGGCCGGTCTGGCCGTGGTGGGTGGCCGAGCCTGGCGGCAACGCCGCGCTGTGAGCGCTTGAGTCTGTGTTGGGGCTGGCTTGTCGCCAGCATGTCGCCGGTCGGTTGGTTCAGCGGGGCCGCCAGCGCCCTGCTGCCCGCCTAGCATCGGTGCATGAGCACCACCAACGCCCCCAGCGCTGACGACTTCCCGGCCACGGCACACGCCGCCTGGCAACGCCTGCGGGCCATACAGCCTTCGGCCTACGCCCGCAGTCGCAACCACCTGGAAGGTGCGGTGACCCGGCTGTCGCCCTACATCACGCATGGCGTGCTCAGCCTGGGCCAGGTGGCCCGGCAGCTGCAAGATCAGCATGGGCTGACTGACGAGCACAAGCTGATGTACGAACTGGGCTGGCGGGCCTATTTTCAGCACGTGTGACGCCATGAAGGCCCGGGCATCTTGCGCAGCCTGCATCCCGGCCCGCTGCCCGACAGCGCCTACCAGGCCGATGTGCCGGTGGATGTGCGCGAAGCCCGCACCGGGCTGGCCGCGATCGACGAGGCCGTGAGCACCCTGTACCGCACCGGCTACCTGCACAACCACGCCCGACTGTGGCTGGCCTCGTACCTGGTGCACCTGCGCAAGGTGCATTGGCGGGCGGGCGCCGACTGGCTGTACGGCCACCTGCTCGATGGCGATCTGGCCAGCAACCACCTGTCTTGGCAATGGGTGGCCGGCACCGGCAGCCACAAACCCTACCTGTTCAATGCCGACAACGTGGCCCGCTTTGCCCCGCGTCACTGGCAAGTGAACGGCACCCTGCTGGACACCGACCACGACACCCTGCTGGACTGGGCTCACCAGGCTGACCCGGCGCCGGGGGCAGCTCCCGGCCCAGGGCCCGTCCGCTCGCGCCAAAGCGGGCATGACGCAGGCCATGAACCCACGCTGTGGCACCAGCCCCCATTCGCACTGCGCAGCGCCCAGGCCACCGACCTGGAACACGCCTGGCTGGTGCACCCCTGGGCTCTGCAAACACCACCGCCCAGTGATACCGATGGCGCGTCGCCACGGCGGCGGGTGGGCGTGTTCATCGCGGTGTTCCACCGCCGCTGGGGCTGGAGCGCCCAACGCTGGCACTTTGTTCACGCCCTGATGCAGCCGCTGTGCGATGAGATTGTTTGGCTGGACACCCTGCCCCCCGCCAGCAGCCGCTGCGTGGACAACCCTCACCTGCACATCGCTCAAGGCGGCTGGCCCTTGGAGGCGCTGTGCCCAGCACCCGCCTGGCGAGCCGATCCAGGGCGCCCTTGCCGATCATTCTCACAGTACTGGCGGGCCGTCAGCGACACGGCAGCGCCATCGCGGGCGCATCAATAACATGCACACCCCGTGACCAGCCCGATGGCTGACTGTCGAACGGCAGGCATACTCGCGGCACCATAAACTTCGGGATGCTGCATTGAAAAAACTGACTTGCTTCGCCGGCTCACTGATAGTGGCCATGACCATCGGATTCACCATGGTGCCAACCGCCATGGCCTCCGACGAGCTGCCAAAGGATTTGCCCGGCAGCACCGATCCCGCGCTGCTGAAACGCTTCACCGGATCGACCCTGATCGGCTACAAGGTCGACTCCTGGGACGCCGTGCGCATCCCGACCTCGGCCGCCATCGACAGATCGCTGCAAGACAAGCCGTTTCGGGATCTGGTGACCATCGAAGGCACACGCACCCGCGCGGTCTACCTGTCGCCAGTGGACAAGAGCCCGCTGGAGGTCTACCGAAACCATGAGCAAGCACTGATGGCAGCGGGCTTCAAAAAGAAATTTGCTTGCGAGGCGGACTGTGACTCGGTCTATTTTTCGTTGGGCAAGCTGGAGATCACCAAGGGTCTGGCCTGGTCCAAGGGCAGCATCCCCAACATCAGCAAGGGCTCGTACAACCCGTCTTCTGCAGTGACATTCGCGGATGGCAGATTGCTGGTCGGTGTCCTGCCACAGGGCGGCGTGGACAACTGGGTGGTGCTGTACGTCAGCAAGGCCGTGAACGACGCGACCCGCTACAGCCAAGCCTTTGTGCAGTTGGTGCAGCCCAAAGCGATGCAGACCGGGCAGGTGACGGTGCTCAAGGCCAGCGATATCCAGTCCAGCCTGCGCACTGACGGCAAGGCCACCTTCTATGGTGTGTACTTCGACACCGGCAAGGCCGAGGTCAAACCCAACTCGAAGGGCCAGCTAGACGAAATCGGCAAGATGCTGAAGGCGCAGCCCACACTGCAGGTGTTTGTGGTGGGGCATACCGATGGCCAGGGCGCCTTAGAGGCCAATCTGCAACTATCGCAGCAGCGTGCGCAGGCCGTGGTCAACGCGCTGGTGCAGCAACAAGGCATTGATGCGCGGCGGCTGATGGCGCGCGGCGTGGCCAGCCTGGCACCGCTGGCCAGCAACAGCACAGATGAAGGCCGCGCCCGCAATCGCCGCGTCGAACTGGTGCTGCGCTGAGTCGCGCGATCCTCGGCAAAAAACAAAAAATCCCAAGTGAATCAATCACTTGGGCTCATGCCTTGGCGGAGATGGCGTCGTTCACATCATGGGCGACAAGGCTCGTGAATGCTGACTTTGCAGGCGATTGAATTGGCTCAAGTCCCCCAATAAGTCCCCCAGCTTAGACAGGCTCCAACTCGACATGCACGCGCTGGCCGATGGCTGTGGCGATGTTGACCAGGGCGTCCAAAGAAAAACGCGACACGCGGCCCCTCAGCAAGTCGTTCATGCGGGGCTGCGTGACGCCGCACTGCTTGGCCGCATCGGCCTGCGTCCAGCCACTGGCTTGCACGATGGCAGCAATCTTCTGCATGAGTTCAGCGCGGGCACGCAGGTTGGCCGCTTGTTCGGGCGTGTCCGCCAGGGCATCCCATACGCTGGCGTAGGTTTCGGTCTTGCTCATTTCCGGCCTTTCGTGAGTTGGGCAAAGCGTTCCTTGGCGGTATCGATGTCGCGCTTGGACGTGGCCTGCGTCTTCTTCTGGAACGCATGAAGGACATAGACCGCGTCAGCCAGGCGAGCCGTGTAGATCACCCGGTAGGTGCCCGAGTCGTCCCAAATTCTGATCTCTTCCACGCCCTTGCCAATCGACGGCATGGGCTTGAAATCATCAGGCTGCTCGCCGCGCTGGACCTTGTCGAGTTGGTAGCCCGCGTCCTGCTTGGCATCTTCTGGAAAGTCTCGCAGGGACTTGAGGGCGTCACCCAGGAATCGCACTGGTTTCATGCCTCAATTATATCCAAATGGATATGATCCGCAAGCTGAGCCAGAACCACGCCCTCACCTGCCAAGGTAAACCGCCGTAATCTGCTCGCGCTCATGCCTCATGCAGTTGCGCTTCGCTTCGTTCGCTGTGACCAACTTACGGCGGGACTTGCACCCGCAGGAGTGCGCCCATGCTTGGCGCACACGAAAAAAAAAAGCCCTAGAGCGTTGATCTCTAGGGCTTCTTGGACTCCGGTGGACGTTACCGGATCATGTCTTGGCGGAGAGGGCGGGATTCGAACCCGCGGTGGGGATTAACCCACACACGCTTT
>DAORJC010000154.1:0-7434 GCA_035438885.1 Aquabacterium sp.
CCCAGTCGTATTCAAGGTAGCGAATGGGCCAGGGCTTGAACGCGCTGAATACGCTTAAAGGTGGGGTTTGGTCGATGCGGTAGACCTTGCGGCGCTGGCGGTCGAAGATGATGGGCAAATCTAGCGGGCGAAAGAACTCGCGGCGACCATAGTGGATGAGGGCGAAGATGCCTATGAAAAGGAAAATAAGGGAGGAAGGGAGGACAAAGAGGTAATCGAACCAGGTGGGGGAAAGGGCGTCATAAAAATCAAAACCTGAGAAGGCTGCAAATCCAGCACCTGCTGCCATAAGGATGCCCCCAAACAGGAAGGCCGCCCCCCTAATGCCTTTGTCAAAGGTGGTGTATTCAATGGCGTGCTGATACACCCCTCTGACCCACCCCCTGGTGGTGGTCTGCGGCGCAGCTGAGCGGTCTTGCAGATACACCGCATGAGGTTTGGAGGGGTTACTCATGCGGCTTTGGCCCCGGTCGTTTCGGGTTGCGCGGCCAGGCCCAGGGCCTTGTTCAAGGCATTGTTCTGCTCATCCAAGGTTTTGAATTTTTGTCCATCTAGCCCCTTGCCAAATGGTGTCTGCCGCGCCCAAGCTTCAAGTTGGGTGGGCTCAAGCAATGCCGCGCCCACGCTGGCCGCCATGCCCGCCCCCAGCAAGACCCAGCCTGCGACTGGAATCCATCCGCCTGCGGCGACGCCGACAGCCAGACGGGTGGCAGCAGTCTGGATCAACCTCCCTCCAACTTGGCGCGCAGCCATGTAGTTAAGTCCAGTGGATGCGATCGGGGCAAGGGCTGTCGCCCCAGTACCGTAAAAGGCCACTGATGCCACAAAGAAAGCCTGAGCGCTTCCATCCAGCCCCTTTGCCTTGGCTTCGTCGGCTTTCAATCGCGACACATACCCATTCAAGAACCCCCCAAACACCCCCGCCACCTGCACCCCAAACTTCAACGCATCGATGGACGTCAGCGCCATCGTCCCCGCAGCCGCCCCCCGCTGCAAGTTCATCGCCTCACCGGCCACGCGCAGGGTATCCAAGCTGCCAGCCACCAGGCCGCCCATGCTGTCCATGTAACCCAACTGCGCATCGCGCAAGGCCTTCTCCTTGTGGGCCCGATCCGCGTCAGTGGCTTTGCTCAGCGCCAACTCAGCCTTGTCTACTGCCTGCATGCCGTTGATGATGCCAATGGATTGCACGATGACGCTGGCCAGTGCCAAGCGGCCATCGATGCTCATGCTCACAGCCCTGACGCCCGTCGGCATGGCTGCGCGCACAGAGGCGCCTATCTTGCGCGCCTCTTCCACCTGCTGCGCAAACAGGGCTGCCCCTTGCTGAGGCGTTAGCCCGCTGGCCACATTGAGCACGATGGCGCCAGTGGCCTGTGCGGCCAGCGCGCTGCCTGCCGCCTTGCCGTGGGCCACGCTGCCAGCATCGTGGCTCGATATCAAGCTACCGAGGTCCAGCGGGCCTTTCTTTAGCTGATCGGTATCGGTCAACAGGGTGACCAGCGTGCGGCCACCCGGGCGTGCGCCCATCCAACCGTCGATCTGCCCGCCAGAGCACTGGCGCTCATATGGTTTGAACACGTCAGTTCGATGGCTTCATGGACGGCCCCACCTTGTCCAATACCTCTTGAGGCCACTGCACCGGGTAAGCTGTCTTGTAGCTGGCCCAATTGGTGGTGGCCATGAGGATGGCCAGCGGCAGCGTCAAGGGGCTGAGCAGGTGCATGATCACCATCCAGCCCCAACCATCACGCCAGCGCTTCACATAGCCGGGGCCAAACACGCTGACAGCGCCCAGGCTGTCCCACCAGGTCACTGGTACGGTGGTGTCGGCCAGTTGCTCGCCCGGCGGCAAGGCCGGGCCGTTCTCATTCATGTAGCGGCGCACGTGTTCCCACACGAGGGGGACAGTGAGTTCACTGAGCGTCTTGGGGTCGCCGAGAACAAAGCCGTCCACATACGGCGGGGTGTTGTCGGGCGTGATGGGGCCTTGGAAATCCCCTGCGTTCTTGTCTCGCACCATCAGGGCCAGGGTGTGCTGCCGATGTGCGGAGCTGCCAGTGGTGAAGGTGACAACACCGTGCTCGGCCACGATGTCGTCCCAGTCGTATTCAAGGTAGCGAATGGGCCAGGGCTTGAACGCGCTGAATACGCTTAAAGGTGGGGTTTGGTCGATGCGGTAGACCTTGCGGCGCTGGCGGTCGAAGATGATGGGCAAATCTAGCGGGCGAAAGAACTCGCGGCGACCATAGTGGATGAGGGCGAAGATGCCTATGAAAAGGAAAATAAGGGAGGAAGGGAGGACAAAGAGGTAATCGAACCAGGTGGGGGAAAGGGCGTCATAAAAATCAAAACCTGAGAAGGCTGCAAATCCAGCACCTGCTGCCATAAGGATGCCCCCAAACAGGAAGGCCGCCCCCCTAATGCCTTTGTCAAAGGTGGTGTATTCAATGGCGTGCTGATACACCCCTCTGACCCACCCCCTGGTGGTGGTCTGCGGCGCAGCTGAGCGGTCTTGCAGATACACCGCATGAGGTTTGGAGGGGTTACTCATGCGGCTTTGGCCCCGGTCGTTTCGGGTTGCGCGGCCAGGCCCAGGGCCTTGTTCAAGGCATTGTTCTGCTCATCCAAGGTTTTGAATTTTTGTCCATCTAGCCCCTTGCCAAATGGTGTCTGCCGCGCCCAAGCTTCAAGTTGGGTGGGCTCAAGCAATGCCGCGCCCACGCTGGCCGCCATGCCCGCCCCCAGCAAGACCCAGCCTGCGACTGGAATCCATCCGCCTGCGGCGACGCCGACAGCCAGACGGGTGGCAGCAGTCTGGATCAACCTCCCTCCAACTTGGCGCGCAGCCATGTAGTTAAGTCCAGTGGATGCGATCGGGGCAAGGGCTGTCGCCCCAGTACCGTAAAAGGCCACTGATGCCACAAAGAAAGCCTGAGCGCTTCCATCCAGCCCCTTTGCCTTGGCTTCGTCGGCTTTCAATCGCGACACATACCCATTCAAGAACCCCCCAAACACCCCCGCCACCTGCACCCCAAACTTCAACGCATCGATGGACGTCAGCGCCATCGTCCCCGCAGCCGCCCCCCGCTGCAAGTTCATCGCCTCACCGGCCACGCGCAGGGTATCCAAGCTGCCAGCCACCAGGCCGCCCATGCTGTCCATGTAACCCAACTGCGCATCGCGCAAGGCCTTCTCCTTGTGGGCCCGATCCGCGTCAGTGGCTTTGCTCAGCGCCAACTCAGCCTTGTCTACTGCCTGCATGCCGTTGATGATGCCAATGGATTGCACGATGACGCTGGCCAGTGCCAAGCGGCCATCGATGCTCATGCTCACAGCCCTGACGCCCGTCGGCATGGCTGCGCGCACAGAGGCGCCTATCTTGCGCGCCTCTTCCACCTGCTGCGCAAACAGGGCTGCCCCTTGCTGAGGCGTTAGCCCGCTGGCCACATTGAGCACGATGGCGCCAGTGGCCTGTGCGGCCAGCGCGCTGCCTGCCGCCTTGCCGTGGGCCACGCTGCCAGCATCGTGGCTCGATATCAAGCTACCGAGGTCCAGCGGGCCTTTCTTTAGCTGATCGGTATCGGTCAACAGGGTGACCAGCGTGCGGCCACCCGGGCGTGCGCCCATCCAACCGTCGACCTGCCCGCTGGGCATCACGATGGCCCGGTTCACCAGTGGGTTGTCCACCCAGGCATGGATGAGCACGGGCCGCACCACCTTTTGTGTCATGGCCGATTTGAGCGCCGTGTTCATGCCGCCAAACCAACCCGCAGCCCCGTGCGCCAGCGCAGCCACCTTGGGGCGCTTCTTGAGCGCATCGGCACCTTCCAGTGCCACATAGGTACTTGCCGCAGCCGCCAGGTTGTTCATCGGGCCCATGGCCAAGCTCATGGTCAGATCGCTCAACCAGCTGTACTTGGCCCTGAACTGCTCGCCCTTGACTTCCAGCAGCCCCTTGATGAAGTCCACCGACTTGTCGCGCATGCCCCCTGTCGCCTCGTCCCCGTTGGGGTCGCCAGCCAGTTGCTTGAGTTGCTTGGCAAGCTCGCCGAAAAGTTCTTTCTGGTTGGCTGCCATAGCCCGCACGGCAAAGGCGTGAGGGTCGTCGGGCTGCTTGGCGTAAGCCGCCATGTAGGCCTCCAGCAAGGTCACCGAGGTTTTGGGCGCGGGGCCATCGATCCAGGATACTTCTCGGATGTAGGTGGCGCCAGGGCTGTGGCCTTGCGCCGTGCCCGGGCGGTTGGCAGCCTCGTCGTCAAAGTGCAGGGCGAAGTATTGCCCTACTGCGGCATGGTCTCGGGCCGTCAGCCATTGCTGCTCGTAGCACGCCAGGTGATCGCGGGTGCTCTTTTCCAGAGCGACCACCCATTTCTGGCTGGCATCCCGGTCGTAGCCCGACTCAATTTCCTTGCGTGCAAGCGCTTCAAACTTGGGTGCTTGGTCCTGAAACGTCTGGCGAGCCTGAGGTGTCCACTGCCGCCCCATCTGCTGTGGGCTGGGTCGTGAGCCGGCCTGAAGGGGCTCCCAGGTGGCGCCTTGCATGCGAGTGGGGTTGCTGCGCTTCAGCAGGTCGAACGTGGCACGAGAAATCACTGGGGCCACGTTGTTGAGTCCACGCACATCGGCCACATTATTGACCAGGCCTTCCAGCACAAAGTGGCTTTGCAGTTTGTGTGTGTCTGAGGGCCTGAGTTGCAGTCGGTGCTTTTCTGCGATGAGTCGCAAGGCATTCAACTCGGCTGCGTAGCCCACCGGGTCTGGCAGCACAACGGCCAGCTCTTTGTCTTTGGTTTCGGTGTGCCCGGCGGCGGCCTTTTTCAGCGTGGCTGCCATGTGCGCAATCTCATCATCCGCAGACAGGCTGGTGAAGGGAAACGCTGGCTGCAACTGTGCATCTACCGCTGGCAAGCGCCAATGCTGCACATTGCATTCAAGCACTTGTCGCTTCAGGTTCTGTGCGGTGGGCGTGAAGGCCGGGGCTTTGGCTTGGGTCGCGCCAAGCGTGATTGCCACCATGGCCTTGGGGTTGGCCTTGTTCTGCTTCTTGAGCTTGTCGCTCCAGAGGTTGGCACTGAAGGCCAGCCAGATGGTCTTCCCCATGAGATCGGCCGCGTCGGGGATGGTCAGCAGCTTGAAGCCTGAGACGTTGTGTGCGGCCCGACAGCAAACGGCGCTGACCGAGGGGGTCGCAAACAGCGGGTGGTTGTGCGCCAGCAGGTCTGCCTCGTCCGTCACGCGCCAGGTGAGCCATGTGTCGCGCGATGGGATGTGCAGGTGCACGTAGCCCGCACGCAGCAAACGCAGCACGGGGCGGCTCTCTTTCAAGCCGTCGGGGATGAAGGGTTTGACCAGGGCTTCATCGATCACGGTGTGGGCGGAGCCAGGGGCTTGCAGATCACTGTGGGTGGCGATGGGGCTGGGACGTAGCAACAACAGGGACAGGCTGCTCTTGTGGCAGTGGCTGCAATTTTTGGCCGTGGCACTCATACAAAGAATCTTCCTGGATTTGTCATGACGGTGACATGACCCCGGTCAGTGCAGCCTGCCACTGCGCCGTGCTGACGGGCGACCATTCTGCCGGAGGCGGCGTGTCGTGGTGGGTCAATCGCTGCCGGATCAGGCGGGTCATGTGCGTGTGCACCGCCTCTCCTTGGGTCATCTGGCTCCATTGGGCTGAGGTGAAGGTGGCCAGGGGCTGCTGGCTTGGTGTTTTAGGCTGCGCAGCGTGGTCGCCTTCGGGTGTGTGGCCTGGCCTGGCGCTCAGGCTACGCCAGGCGGCGTGGGCATCCAGCCAGTGCCAGTGCTGCACGGGGGGCAAACGGCGAGCGACAGAGGACTCACCGAGCACGTGCACCGCCAGGCTCAGCACGCGTCGGTCGGCAAGTCGCAAATAGCGGGCGGTGGTGTGGGCCTGGGTGCTCAAGCGCAGGCAACCCGTCAGGGCATCGGCCAGTTCAGGGCCGAAGGCCGCGCTTTGCAGCCAGCCTCCCACGCGATGAGGTGTCGCCTGATCCGGCTCTGCCAGCCACGACTGCACCGCTTCTTCAACGGCCCAGTGCACGCTGGTGGCAAACCACGGATCATTGGCGCCCTGTAGCTCCACCAGGTACGGAGCCTGTGCTGCATCCAGGGCCAACGCGGCTGGGAGGCTCAGTGCATGTGTGGGCCTGTCCCACGCGGTTGCGCGCAGCGCGTTCAGTGCCTCCAGGGTCAGGCCTTGGTCGGCTGGCTCGCAGAGCACCGGGTCGCCCAACATCGGGTCCACCAAAAGGTAAAGCCCCATGCCGCCTGCCATGAGCTGTCGTGGAATGCCCGACAAGCGTGCCTCGGCCAGCGCCTCGGGTTCAGGAACAAGTGGGAACGTCACAGTGCACTGGCTCCTCGGCCGGCTGACGCACCGGTGGCACTGGGGCATTCCGCCAACTTGCCGACTTTCTTCAAAGCCAAACTCGCCGACGCACTCGCCCCACCCGCCAACTCCTTCATCGCCCCCTTGAAACTGGCCGGCCCGTTCGTCCCGATCTCGATGTTCCCGCCTTCGATCTTGAGGTAACCCCCGCCGCCGTTGAGCACGATCTTTTGCGGCGCACTGATCACGATGCTGGCGGCCGTGCTTTGCAGGTCGATGGCCTTTTGAGCCGTCAGTGTGAAGGTGCTGCTTTGGGCCTGCGTGTTGACGTTGCCGCTGGCCGCATGCATCTTCAAGCCCACGTCCTGCACGGCGCGCTGCGCGTCTTTGGCCTCGCCGCGGGTGAACAGGCTGATGCCGCCTTTGACGGCCCAGGCGCTGTGTCGCTGGCTCAGGCTGTTGGTGTCCAGCGCTGAGGTGAGCGTGGTGTGGGCGCCGGTGCTGACCACGGTGTGGGCCGGCGTGGCGCTGCTGATGGTGCCGGCGGCGCTCAGCACCAGGTCGGGCCGATCCGGGGCCGGGATGGTGCCGTGGCCGCCGTCAATGCCCAGGATCTGTCCTTCGGTGGGTTCGGTGTGGCCCCCACCGCCGGACACCTGGGTGCCCTTGAGGCTGTCCAGCGTGGCCTGCAGGCCCTGGTGGGCGGGCAGTTGCGGTGCGGCGGCCTCGCCGGGCAGCTTGGCCAGGTGGGTCTGTGCGTTGTCGCCCAGGCTTTGCAGCAGTTGGGCGTGGGCCTGCAGTTGTTGCTGGGCTTCGCGGGTGTTGGTGGGCTGGCCCTGGGGGCTGGTGGTGCCGCCGGTGCGCGCAAAGGTGCTGATGTGCAGGCCGCTGCCGGCTCGCACGGCGCCCTGTGCCCGGGTGTGCAGCTCCAGGCCATGGCCGCGCTGCGCCAGGCGCAGGTTGTCGCCCTGCTGCAGCAGGTGGCCCATTTGCAGCCAGGTCTGGTGCTGGGTGGTGTGGGCCATCACGCGGCCCTGTCCCGGGGTGTCGTCCAGCACCAGTTGGTTGTGGGCGCCGCTGCC
>DAORJC010000155.1:0-7412 GCA_035438885.1 Aquabacterium sp.
GGTGGCTCGGCGCACCCTGGCGGCCATCGCGGCAGGCAGTGTCATGCTGGCAGCGGCCTTTCCGGGCCAGGTTCATCCCACCCAGCACGCGCTGGCCCCCATTCACTGGCTGCTGGGTCTGGCCTCCTACGGGCTGTTCGGCGCGGCACTGCTGCACGCGGCCTTCCTGACCTTGGCCGAGCGCCGCATGAAGCGACGCCTGCCGCCGGCCGGCATCCCCCTGCTGCGCCTCGAATCCCTGACCTTGAAGTTTGTCTGGGCCGGCTTTGTGGTCCTGAGCGCCACCCTGGTGCTGGGCTACCTCTTTGCCCAACCGTGGCGATGGGATCACAAATCGGTGCTGTCGGTGCTGTCCTGGCTGGTGTTTGCCACCTTGCTGGCCGGCCGCCACTGGATGGGCTGGCGCGGCAGAACGGCCGTCAACTGGCTGTATGCAGGCTCGGCGCTGCTGCTGCTGGCCTATGTGGGGTCGCGCTTTGTGTTTGAGGTGCTGCTGCACCGCGCCCCCGGATCGCACTGACACGCTCTGCCATGCACTCGGAAAAACATCCTCCGACCCCGCAGCGCACGGCCGATCCCTCCTTGGCCACCACGCGAGCCGCCGACACCCAGGCCTCCTGGTTTGGCGGCGATCAGGCCATGGCCCCTGGGATCCCGCCACCGGCGGTCCCCTCCGAGGTGTCCGCCAAGGGGCGCGGCACCTGGTGGCAAGCCCGACTCCAAAGCGGCACCGCGGCCACCAACGCCACGGGATCGGCCTTCGGGCGCCTGTACCGGGCCTTCCTGGCCGCCAGAGGCGTGCTGGGCCTCCTGCTGATTGCGGGCGTCGCTGGCTCGTGGTTGCTGGATCGTGGCACCACCCTGCCCTTTGTGGGCATCTCGCTGGCCTATGCCACCTTGTCCCTGGCCTGGTGGTGGTGGCCTTCAGAGCGCAGCTCCTTCGACCGTGGGCGTCAGACCCTCTCGCCCCGGCAGGCCCTGGGCACCATTGGCGTCGACCTGGGCAGCTTTGCCGTCCTCAGCCTCATGGACCGGGGCTTCAATGTGAACACCGCCGCCCTGATGGCCTTGCCCGTGCTGATGAGTGGCGTGCTGATGCCGCGCTTCCTGGCTGTGGGCACGGCCGCTGCCGCCACCCTGATCCTCTTGTTCGGCTCCATCATGGATGGGATGATCAAGGGCGTCCTGTCCAACTCCTTGCCCGCAGCAGGGCTCACCGGCTTTGGCCTCTTCAGCGTGGCCTTGCTGGTCAGCGAGCTGACCTCGCGCCTGGCCCGAGAACAAAGCAGCGCCCGCAGCCACCAGGAGCAGGCACGGCAACAGGCCCAGCTCAATCGACTGGTGATTGAAGAAATGACCGAAGGCGTGCTGGTGGTCGACCGACAAGGTCGTGTGCGCAGCGCCAACCCGTCGGCACGCCAGTTGTTGTCGGCACACGGCAAGACCCCGGAGCCACCGTTTCAGTTGCGGGGTGTGCCCGCCTGGGCCCCCCTGGTCAAGGCCATTGAAGGCGCCTTCAACACGCCACCGCGTCCCCATGACACGCACGACCTGAACCTGCTGTTTGACGACCAGAGCCGGCGGAGCTTGCGCATGCGCGTGAAGTTCACCCGGGGACGCTCCGGCCGGAACGTCGATGACCTGTGCGTGCTGTTCATTGAAGACCAACGGGTGGTGCACAGCCGGGCCCGACAGGACAAACTGGCAGCCATGGGGCGCATGACCGCCGGCATCGCGCATGAAGTGCGCAACCCGCTGGCCGCCATTGCCCAGGCCAACGCCTTGCTGGCCGAAGATGCCGCCTCGCCGCAACAAACCCGCCTGAACACCATGATCGAGGAAAACGTCGAGCGCCTCAAACGCATCGTCGACGACATCCTGACCGTGGCCCCCGGCAGTCGCCCTGGGGCACCGGCCATCGACATCGATCGCATGCTGCGCACGGTGGTCGACGAATGGCAGCGCCTGCACCCTGATGACCCCGTGGCCCAGGCCCTCACGCTGGACTGCACCGGGCTGCCGCCACGGGAGCTGGACACCGTCGCCCATGTGCACTTCGAGCCCGAGCACCTGCGCCGCGTGATGGTCAACCTGCTGGACAACGCCTTGCGCCATGGCGGCGGCCCCCAGGGCTCGATCGCCGTCATCGCGCAGTTGCTCAACAACTTTGACCAGCCCGCCCAGGTCATGGTGGCGGTCCTGAGCGACGGGCCGGTGATCGATGCCGACACCGAGCGCTCGCTGTTCGAACCCTTCTTCTCGACCCGCAGCCGGGGCACCGGACTGGGCTTGTACATTTGCCGTGAACTGTGCGAACGTCATGGTGCGGCGATCGACTACCGCCCCCAACCGCCCACGCAGCGCCACCGCAACGAGTTCTACATCCTCATGCCTCTGGCCGAACCCCTCAAGCGCGCCCCATGACCCAAGTCCGCCCTGCCCGATTGCTGGTGATCGACGACGAGCCCGACCTGCGCACGCTCTATGAGCTGACCTTGCTGCGCGATGGCCATGACGTGGAGACCGCCGGCTGCGTGGAAGACGCCTGCCAGTTGATCAGCGAACACCGCTTTGACGCGATCATCACGGACATGCGCCTGCCCGATGGCACAGGCCTGGACGTGCTTCGGCACCTGGAGCGCCTCAGCCGCACGGAAAAGGCCATCGTCATCACCGCCCATGGCTCGGCCGAGAACGCCGTCGAGGCCCTCAAGGCCGGCGCCTTTGACTATCTGACCAAGCCGGTGGACCTCAAGCAGTTCCGATCAGTGGTGGCCGGTGCCGTCGAAGCCAAGGACACCCCGCCGCCTTCCCTCAAGGACCTGACCGGGCTCAAGGGGCTCAAGTCCGCCAAGGACACCAGGCCCGAGCCACCCTTGGCCACGGCCGCCGCCCAGACCCCGGCCGCCCCCGAGCCGGTGCGCCCCATCGTGGCCAACCAGGCCGCGTTGTCCCGCCTGATTGGCGAATCCGGCGCCATCCGCCAGGTTCGCAGCCTCATTGAAAAGGTCTCGCGCAGCATGGCCCCCGTTTTGCTCTGGGGCGAGTCAGGCACGGGCAAGGAGCTGGTCGCACGCGCCATCCACGATGTGAGCGTTCGCAAGGACCAGCCCTTCATTGCCGTCAACTGCGGCGCCATCCCCGAGCAACTGCTGGAAGCCGAGTTCTTTGGTTATCGCAAGGGCGCCTTCACCGGCGCGCAGGACGACCGCGAAGGCTTCTTCCAGGCAGCCCGAGGCGGCACCCTGTTCCTCGACGAAATCGGTGACCTGCCTTTGAGCATGCAGTCCAAGTTGCTGCGGGCCATTCAGGAGCGTGCCGTGCGGCCGGTCGGCGCCATTGCCGAGCTGCCTGTGGACGTGCGCATCGTCAGCGCCAGCCACAAGGACCTGGGCGCCGAAGTGCAGGCCGGCCGCTTCCGGCAAGACTTGTTCTACCGCCTCAACGTGATCCAGATCGCGCTGCCCGCCCTGCGTGAGCGCCTGGACGACCTGTTTCTGATCTGCGAGCAGGTGCTGCGACGCATCGCCAGCGAGTCCGATCTGCCGCAAGTGCCTCAGCTCATGCCCTCGGCGCAACAGGCGCTGCAGCGCTACCCGTTCCCAGGCAATGTGCGCGAGCTCGAAAACATCCTGCACCGCGCCGTGGCGCTCAGCGCCGGTCATGCCATCGAGGCCGAAGACCTGGGCTTGAACGGCAACAAACCCGCCGCCCTGGAAGACACCCGCTGGCCACCCACCCAGCCCCTGTCCCTCCCAGCAGAGCCCGCAGAGGCAGCAACGCCTGCCAGTGACACCACGCCCCCCCTGCCCTCGGACCTGGTGGGGCACCTCGATCAGGTCGAGCGCGACATCCTGGTCCGTGCCCTGGAAAAAAACCGCCTCAACCGCACGGCCACGGCCACCAGCCTGGGCCTGTCTCTGCGCCAGATGCGCTACCGCATGGCCCGACTGGGCATCCACATCAGGCAGAACGGCGTGGAGATCGGCGAGCGATTCATGGCCGATGCCGCCGACGCGACCGATGCGACGGACACCGACCTCGAACCGGGGCTGTGATCGAATGCTTCAGGACCACACCGCTGAGCCGAACGCCCGCCAACCCTGGCAAGAGGGTTGGTGGACGCTGGCGCGGCACTGCCCCTCCCCCAATTTCGGGCCGCGCCCTGCGGGCCGTCCCATCACCCTGGCCGTGGTGCACTCCATCAGCCTGCCACCCGGCCAGTATGGCGGGCCCGAGATCGAGCAGTTGTTCACCAACCAGCTGGACTGGGAGGCCCACCCCTATTTCCAGCAGATCCGCGGCATGGAGGTCTCCTCCCACTTTGTGATCCGTCGCGATGGCGAGGTCCTGCAGTTCGTCTCCGTGCTCGATCGGGCCTGGCATGCCGGGGCCTCCTCGTGGCAGGGGCTGGACAACTGCAACGATTACGCCGTCGGCATCGAGCTCGAAGGGCTGGAGGACCACCCCTTCGAAGCGGCGCAATACGACGCCCTGGCCACCCTGATGCTGGCGCTCAACCAGCAATGGCCGGTGCACCTGGTCGCGGGCCACGAGCATGTGGCCCCAGGCCGCAAGCGCGACCCCGGCAGCGCCTTTCACTGGCGTGAACTGCAGCGCCAGTTGCATTGGTCGGATGCCGCGTTTCCGGCAGGTGAGATGGCCCCTCCGTTTCATCCCGCCCTGTCGTCGACAAACGACAAATCAATCACAGCCGCCGACCCCAAAAAGCAAGCCTGACAAGGACTTGCCGAGGCTTGTGCAACAGCACTTGATCATCGACGCCTCATCAGCGCTTTCCCTGATGGACCCCGTAAACGCGGGGGCGAACCAAAAAAGCGGTATAGTCGCCCCGGACACTACAGGTAGTGCTTGAGTCACTCAAAAACACCAGATATAGTGTCCACAGCATTTGCGCCCCACGGCGCCCCAATGTGCCCCACAGCCTGCGCATCAGAGCAATGCAGGCTGTTTTTCTGAAGGGATTCCCATGCAAACGACCACGACCAGCGCCACGACCAGCCAGGCTCCTGCCATGGTGGGCTCGCCCACCCACGAGACGGCTGCCCCCCGTACAACAGCCTACTCGGCTTACCAGATCATCCGTCGCAATGGCTCGGTC
Organism: Aquabacterium sp.; assembly: GCA_035438885.1. GTDB lineage: Bacteria > Pseudomonadota > Gammaproteobacteria > Burkholderiales > Burkholderiaceae_C > Aquabacterium. Next base: position 5,123 of record DAORJC010000155.1, read on the forward strand.
GTTTCCTTCGAACCCAGCAAGATCGCTGTCGCCCTGATGAAGGCCTTCCTGGCCGTGCACGGCACCCAGGGCGCCGCCTCGGCCAGCGTTCGTGAAACCGTCGACGGCCTGACCGAATCCGTGGTTCGCGCCCTGTTGCGCTCGCGTCCCAGCGGTGGCACTTTCCACATCGAAGACATCCAGGACCAGGTTGAACTGGGCCTGATGCGCAGTGGCCACCACGAAGTCGCCCGCGCCTATGTGCTGTACCGCGAACGCCGCGCCCAGGAACGCGCCAAGCAAGGCCAGGAACAAGCCGCACAAGCGCAGTCCACCCTGACTGTGATCGACCGTGGTCAACGCGTGCCCCTGGACCTGGCCGCCCTCAAGGCCCTGATCGATTCGTCCTGCGAAGGCCTGGGCGATGACGTCAAGCCCGCGCCCATCCTGGCCGAGACCCAGCGCAACCTGTACGACGGCGTGCCCATCGACGAGGTCTACAAGGCCGCCATCCTGGCCTCGCGCACCCGCATCGAGCACGACCCCGGCTATACCCGTGCCACCGCCCGCCTGCTGATGCACACCATCCGCCGCGAAATCCTGGGCGAAGAAGTCACCCACGCCGACATGGCCACCCGCTATGCCGAGTACTTCCCCACCTTCATCAAGAAGGGTGTGGAGGCCGAGCTGCTGGACGAGCGCCTGCAACAGTACGACCTGGCACGCCTGGGTGCGGCCCTGAAGTCCGAACGTGACCTGGACTTTGACTACCTGGGCCTGCAGACCCTGTACGACCGCTACTTCCTGCACATCGAAGGCGAGCGCATCGAAATGCCTCAGGCCTTCTTCATGCGTGTGGCCATGGGCCTGTCGCTGAACGAAATCGACCGCGAAGCCCGCGCCATCGAGTTCTACGAAGTGCTGTCCTCGTTCGACTTCATGTCGTCGACCCCCACGCTGTTCAACGCCGGCACCCGTCGCTCGCAACTGTCGAGCTGCTACCTGACCACCGTGCCCGATGACCTGGACGGCATCTACGAGGCCATCAAGGAAAACGCCCTGCTGTCCAAGTTCGCTGGCGGCCTGGGCAACGACTGGACCCCCGTGCGCGCCCTGGGCTCGCACATCAAGGGCACCAATGGCAAGTCGCAAGGCGTCGTCCCCTTCCTGAAGGTGGTCAACGACACGGCTGTGGCCGTGAACCAGGGTGGCAAGCGCAAGGGCGCGGTCTGCGCCTACCTGGAATCGTGGCACCTGGACGTCGAAGAATTCCTGGAGCTGCGCAAGAACACCGGTGATGACCGTCGTCGCACCCACGACATGAACACCGCCAACTGGATCCCTGACCTGTTCATGCGCCGCGTGATGGAAGGTGGCGACTGGACCTTGTTCTCGCCAGCGACCTGCCCCGACCTGCACGACAAGTTCGGCATCGCCTTTGAAGAGGCCTACACCGCCTATGAAGCCAAGGCCGACCGTGGCGAGATCAAGCTCTTCAAGCGCGTCAAGGCCACCGACATGTGGCGTCGCATGCTGTCGATGCTGTTCGAAACCGGCCACCCCTGGATCACCTTCAAGGATGCCTGCAACGTTCGCTCGCCTCAGCAGCACGTCGGCGTGGTGCACTCGTCCAACCTGTGCACCGAGATCACCCTGAACACCAACGACAGCGAAATCGCGGTGTGCAACCTGGGTTCGGTCAACCTGTCGCAGCACATCAAGGACGGCGGCGTGGACCACGCCAAGCTGCAAAAGACCATCACGACCGCGATGCGCATGCTCGACAACGTGATCGACATCAACTACTACGCCGTCAAGAAGGCCCGTGACTCCAACCTGCGCCACCGTCCCGTGGGCCTGGGCATCATGGCCTTCCAGGACGCGCTGTACCAGTTGCGCATTCCTTACGCCAGCCAGGCCGCCGTGGAGTTTGCCGACCGCTCGATGGAAGCTGTCTGCTATTACGCCTACCTGGCCTCGACCCGCCTGGCCGAAGAGCGTGGCCGCTACAGCAGCTACCGTGGCTCGCTGTGGGACCGCGGCATCCTGCCGATCGACTCGCTCAAGCTGCTGGAGCAACAGCGTGGCGGCTACGTCGAAGTCGACACATCGACCACCATGGACTGGGACGCCCTGCGTGCCCGCATCGCCCAGTTCGGCATGCGCAACTCCAACTGCGTGGCGATCGCCCCGACGGCCACCATCTCCAACATCGTCGGCGTGGACGCCTCGATCGAGCCTTGCTTTGGCAACCTGTCGGTCAAGTCCAACCTGTCGGGCGAGTTCACCATCGTCAACGAGTACCTGGTGC
>DAORJC010000156.1:0-7396 GCA_035438885.1 Aquabacterium sp.
CGATGGAGCCCTGGCTGACCTTGTCGCCCAGCTTGACGCGCAACTCCTTGAGCACGCCGCCCACGCTGCAGGGCACCTCCATCGAGGCCTTGTCAGACTCGATGGTGATCAGGCTTTGCTCAGGTTTGAGGGTGTCGCCGGGTTTGGCCAGCAACTCGATCACCGCCGCATCGGAGACGTCACCGATGTCGGGCACAGTCAGTTCAATCAATGCCATGACAGAGGCCTCACGCGTACAGGGGGTTGATCTTGTCGGTCTTGATGCCGTACTTCTGGATGGCCTGTGCCACCTTGGCCGCCGGGATGGCGCCCTCGTCGGCCAGCGACTTCAAGGCGGCCACCACAATGTAGTGGCGGTTGATCTCGAAGTGCTCACGCAGGCGGTACCGGAAGTCACTGCGGCCAAAGCCGTCGGTGCCCAACACCTTGTAGCCACGCCCCAGCGGGATGTGGGCCCGGATCTGCTCCGGCAAGGCCTTGACGTAGTCGGTGGATGCGACCACCGGCCCTTCTGTGCGGCCCAGTTGCTGCGCCACAAACGACAGGCGGGGTGCCTCGGTCGGGTGCAGCAGGTTCCAGCGCTCGGCGTCCTGACCGTCACGGGCCAACAGGTTGAAGCTGGGGCAACTCCAGACATGGGCGCCCACGCCCCACTCGGCCTCCAGCAGCGCCTTGGCCGCCACCGACTCCCGCAGGATCGAGCCCGAGCCCAGCAGGTTCACGGTCAAGGGGTGCTTGGCGTCGGCCTCTTGCAGGCGGTACATGCCGCGGATGATCTCGTCCTCGGTACCTGGCTGCAGGCCGGGCTGGGCGTAGTTTTCATTGAGCAGGGTCAGGTAATAGAACACGTTCTCCTGCTGCTCGACCATGCGCTTGAGGCCGTTCTGGATGATCACGGCCACCTCGTGCGCAAAGCTGGGGTCGTAGCTCAGGCAGTTGGGGATGGTGCCGGCCACCAACTGGCTGTGGCCGTCTTCGTGCTGCAGGCCTTCGCCGTTCAGCGTGGTGCGGCCCGACGTGCCCCCCAGCAGGAAGCCGCGCGCCTGCATGTCGCCCGCGGCCCAGGCCAGGTCGCCAATGCGCTGCAGCCCGAACATCGAGTAGTACACATAGAACGGGATCATCACCCGGTTGTTGGTCGAGTAGGACGTGCCCGCAGCGATCCAGGAGCACATGCCCCCGGCCTCGTTGATGCCCTCCTGCAGGATCTGGCCGGCCTTGTCTTCACGGTAGTACATGACCTGGTCGCGGTCGACCGGGGTGTACTTCTGGCCTTCTGGGGCATAGATGCCGATCTGGCGGAACAGGCCCTCCATGCCAAAGGTGCGGGCCTCGTCGACCAGGATGGGCACCACGCGGGGGCCCAAGGCGGGGTCGCGCAGCAGCGGGGTCAGGCAGCGCACAAAGGCCTGCGTGGTGGAGATCTCGCGCCCCTCGGTGGTGGGCTCCAGGATGCTCTGAAAGGCGCTCAGTTCCGGCACCTTCAAGGTCTCTTCGGCCTTGGGGCGGCGCTTGGGCAGGTAGCCGCCCAGGGCCTTGCGACGCTCTTGCAGGTAGGTCATCTCCGGCGTGTTGTCGGCCGGTTTGATGAAGGGCAGGTTCGGCAGATCCTCATCCGGGATGGGGATGTTGAAGCGGTCGCGGAAGGCCTTGATGTCCTCGTCGGTCAGCTTCTTGGTCTGGTGGGCGGTGTTCTTGCCCTCGCCGCTCTTGCCCATGCCAAAACCCTTGACGGTCTTGATCAGCAGCACGGTGGGTTGACCGGCGTGGTTCACGGCCGCGTGGTAGGCCGCATAGACCTTTTGCGGGTCGTGACCGCCACGGTTCAGGCGCCAGATGTCGTCGTCGGACAGGCGGGCGACCATCTCCAGCGTGCGCGGGTCACGGCCAAAGAAGTTCTTGCGCACAAAGGCGCCGTCGTTGGCCTTGCAGGCCTGGTAGTCGCCGTCGACCATTTCCATCATGATCTTGCGCAGCGCACCGTCCTTGTCGCGCGCCAGCAGCGGGTCCCAGTAAGAGCCCCACAGCAGCTTGATCACGTTCCAGCCGGCACCTCGGAACTCGCCTTCGAGCTCCTGCACGATCTTGCCGTTGCCCCGCACTGGGCCGTCCAGGCGCTGCAGGTTGCAGTTGACGACAAAGATCAGGTTGTCCAGTTTTTCGCGCGCGGCCAGGCCGATGGCGCCCAGCGATTCGGGCTCGTCCATCTCGCCATCGCCGCAGAACACCCAGACCTTGCGCTTGGACGTGTCGGCAATGCCGCGGGCATGCAGGTATTTCAAAAAGCGAGCCTGGTAGATCGCCGTGATGGGCCCCAGGCCCATGGAGACGGTCGGGAACTGCCAGAACTCCGGCATCAGCTTGGGGTGCGGGTAGCTCGACAGGCCCTTGCCGTCCACCTCCTGGCGGAAGTTGAGCAACTGCTCGTCGGTCAGGCGGCCTTCCAGGTAAGCGCGGGCGTAAATGCCGGGCGCTGAATGCCCCTGGATGTACAGCAGGTCGCCACCATGATCGGGCGTGTCGCCGTGCCAGAAGTGGTTGAAGCCGATGCCCAGCATCGTGGCCAGGGAGGCAAAGGACGAGATGTGCCCGCCCAGGTCCCCGCCATCGGCCGGGTTGTGCCGGTTGGCCTTGACCACCATGGCCATGGCGTTCCAGCGCATGTAGGTGCGCAGACGCTCCTCGATCTCGAGGTTGCCGGGGCAATGCGCCTCGTCTTCGGGCTCGATGGTGTTGACGTAGCCCGTGGTGGCTGAAAAGGGCATGTCGATGCCCGACTGGCGGGCATGCTCCAGCAGTGCTTCGAGCAACTCATGGCCTCGGGCACGTCCCTCGGTGTCGATCACGCCAGTCAGCGCATCGAGCCATTCGCGGGTTTCTTGGGGATCCAGGTCCTGGGTGGTGGACGCCGACGGATCGATAGCAGACATGGGTGAGTCTCCAGTTTCATGGGCTTTGCCCGAGTATGGGCATCGCTCCGGTCATGCGATCACGGATAAGTGATGCATTCACCCGTGAATTTAGTCTGAAAACGAGGCCCCCTCTGTTCGAGGGCGCCCACATCGACCGAAAGCCGGATAATTGCTGCATGGTTTTTCCGACGTCGCCTTTGCCCACCCCCAAGCCAGCACCCGCGGCCAAGACCGACAGTCCGCGTCGATTTTTCTGGCGCTGGTGGCGTCAGCAGTCGCCCAGCACGCAGGACCGGTACGCCACCTTGGGCCCCCTGGTGTCGGTGCTGTTGTTCCTGGCCGCCATCGTGGTCGCTTTCTGGTACTTGCGCAACGAGGAGTTGGAGCGAGAGCAGGAATCGGTCAAGCGCGACACTGAGGTGGTTCAGCAACAGATCCGTCTGCGTCTGATTGAAAACCAGGAGCAACTGCTGCGCATTGCCCGCGAAATCAGCATTCGTGCGGTCAATCCCGAGCAGTTCATGACTCAGACGGCCGACTTTGTCCGGGCCCGCCCCGAGGTGATCAACATCAGTTGGGTGGCGGCCGATCAACAGATCCGCGCCTCGCAATTTGGTCAGAGCCTGCCCCTGGATACTGCCCGTGGGCTGGACCTCAGTCTCTACAGCCCGAACACGACCTACTCCGGCAACGGCGGCACAGAGCCTCATTCGACCCTGCTGCCCCAACGGGAGGAAACTCGATCGGCCTTCCGCCTGGCGCGTGAGCGCAGCGTGCCGGTCTATTCGCAGGCGTACACCAACGAGATGTCGGCGCGCGTCATTCAGGTCCACATCCCCCTGATTGACCGCAGCGGCTTCATCGGCACCCTGGTGGCCGAGTACTCGCTGGACTCGCTCATGCGCTTTCTGGTGCCCCGCGAGGTGGCGGCACGCCATGCCATGAGCCTGGTGCAGATCAATGGTCAGACCCTGACCAGCACGGCCACGCCCGGCATCGAGGCCTCTGCCAAGCCTACTTTTGTGCACGAGGTCATTGTCACGCCCGTGGGCAATGGCCTGCTGCTGCGCGGCGAAGGCTTCAAAACCTCGTCCAACCTGATCGGCAACACGCTGTTCTGGATGGTGGTGGCCCTGTCGGGCCTGACGGTCTGGACGCTCATGGGCACCTTGCAGCACATGCGCCGCCGCACCGACATCCAGAGGACCCTGGTGCAGGAGACCAACTTCCGGCGCGCCATGGAAAACTCCATGCTGACGGGCATGCGGACCATCGACCTGGAAGGTCGCATCACCTACGTCAACCCCGCTTTTTGCGCCATGACCGGTTTTTCCGAGCAGGAGCTCATCGGTTGCACCCCACCCTACCCCTACTGGCCCAAGGACCGGCTGGAAGAGTTCAACCGCATGTCCCAGCAGGAATTGCTGGGGCGCAGCCCCGCCGGTGGCCTGGAGGTGCTGGTCAAGCGCCGCGACGGCAGCACCTTTGACGCCCGCATGTACGTCTCGCCCCTGATCGATGCCCAGGGCGACCAGACCGGCTGGATGACCTCGGTCACCAACATCACCGAGGCCAAACGCGTGCGCGACCAGCTCAGCGCTGCGCACGAGCGCTTCACCACCGTGCTGGAGGGGCTGGATGCCGCCGTGTCCGTGGCCTCGGTGCAGCAAAACGAACTGCTGTTTGCCAACCGCTCCTACCGCCTGTGGTTTGGCGGCTCCTTTGATGCCCACCTGCGCCTGACCGGTGTCGAGGTCAAGGAAGGCAGCCTGGGCCCCGAGTCAGACGAATCGGTCGACAACTTTGGCGGCCTGCCCACCCAGCACCTCACCGAGGCCGGCGGCGACGCCCGCGAGGTGTTTGTGGAATCCGTGCAACGCTGGTTTGACGTTCGGGCCCGTTACATTCAGTGGACCGACGGCCGCCTGGCGCAGATGCTCATTGCCACCGACATCACCGAGCGCAAGCTGGCCGATGAGGCCACGGCCCGCCAGGCCGAAAAGGCCCAGTTCACCAGCCGCCTGATCACCATGGGCGAGATGGCCTCCACCGTGGCGCACGAGCTCAACCAGCCGCTGGCAGCCATCTCCAACTACTGCAGCGGCATGATCAGCCGCATCAAGAACGGCGCCATCGACAACGACGGCCTGATCGAGGCCCTGGAAAAAACCTCTCGCCAGGCCCAGCGCGCCGGTCAGGTCATCCACCGCATCCGCCAGTTCGTCAAGCGCAGCGAGCCCCAGCGCCAGGACACCCGGGTGCGCGAGATCACCGACGCGGTCATGGACCTGGCCGGGTTTGAAATGAAGCGCCGACGCGTGACGCTGAACGCCGTCATCAGCCAGCGCCTGCCCAACATCAACGCCGACCCCATCCTGATCGAGCAGGTGCTGCTGAACCTGCTCAAGAATGCCGCCGAGGCCATCGACCTGGCAGAAACCCCGCAATCGCGCCGCATCGTGGAGTTGCGCGTGATGCAAAAAAACACCGAAGACCAGGGCCAGGTCATTGAATTTCAAGTCAGTGACGGCGGCCCAGGCATGAAAGAAGAACACCTCAGCCGCCTGTTTGAGGCCTTCAGTTCGACCAAGGCAGACGGCCTGGGCATCGGCCTGAGCCTGTGTCGATCGATCGTGGAGTCACACCACGGTCGCATTCGTGCCGAGAACATCTACAATGGCCCAACGGTGATGGGTTGTCGTTTCACGTTCACCCTCCCGGTTGAGTCCAGCGAGCCGCAAGGCAGTGCCGCCTGATCCCAGGCTTTCAGCAACCAACGATAGATCCGCACAATCCCATGAGTCTGATCCCCAAGAAAGGCACCGTGTACGTGGTCGATGACGATGAAGCCGTGCGCGATTCGCTGCAATGGCTTCTCGAGGGCAAAGACTACCGCGTGCGGTGTTTCGACTCGGCAGAGTCCTTCCTGGCCCGCTTCGACCCCCGCGAAGTGGCCTGCCTGATCACCGACATCCGCATGGATGGCATGAGCGGTCTCGAACTGCAGGACAAACTGCTGGATCGCAAATCGCCCCTGCCCATCGTGTTCATCACCGGTCACGGCGATGTGCCCATGGCGGTGAACAGCATGAAAAAGGGCGCGATGGACTTCATCGAGAAGCCCTTCAAGGAAGACGCCCTGGTCTCCCTGGTCGAGCGCATGCTGGAAGAAGCCCGCGTGGCCTTCTCGCAATCCCAGGAAGCCGCCAGCCGCGACGCCCTGCTGTCGCGCCTGACCACCCGTGAAGCGCAGGTGCTCGAGCGCATCGTCGCTGGTCGTCTGAACAAACAGATCGCCGACGACCTGGGCATCAGCATCAAGACCGTTGAGGCCCACCGCGCCAACGTGATGGAAAAGCTCAACGCCAACACCGTGGCCGATCTGCTCAAGATCGCCCTGGGTGCCAGCGGCCAACCTGGCGCGCCGGCTGCCAAGGCCTGAGACTGAAGGCGCCGCGCAAGCGATGCCACCCACAAGGCCGCCTGATCGCGGCCTTTTTCCATTTTTTGCCCGTTCACTTTCGCCAGATCTCGACCCATGACCGCACACATCATTGACGGCAACGCCTTGTCCAAACAACTGCGTGGCGACGTTGCCCAGCGCGCTGCGGCCCTGACTGCCAAGGGCATCAAGCCCGGTCTGGCCGTGGTCCTGGTGGGCGAGAACCCCGCCAGCCAGGTCTATGTGCGCAACAAGGTCAAGGCCTGTGAAGAGGCCGGCTTTCATTCGGTGCTGGAAAAGTACGACGCCACCCTGACCGAGGCCGAACTGCTGGCCCGCGTCGACGCACTGAACCAGGACCCCAGCATCCACGGCATCCTGGTGCAACTGCCGCTGCCCAAGCACATCGACGACCACAAGGTCATCGAAGCCATTTCGCCGCTGAAGGACGTGGACGGCTTCCACATCGCCAGCGCGGGCGCCCTCATGGTCGGTGAAGTCGGCTTCAAGGCCTGCACGCCCTACGGCTGCATGAAGATGCTCGAATCCATCGGCATGAAAGACCTGCGCGGCAAGCACGCCGTGGTCATCGGCCGCTCCAACATCGTCGGCAAGCCCATGGCCATGATGCTGCTGGCTGCCAACGCGACCGTCACCATCACCCACAGCGGCACTGCTGACCTGGCCGCCATGACCCGCCAGGCCGACATCGTGGTCGCCGCCGTGGGCAAGCGCAACGTGCTGACCGCCGACATGCTCAAACCGGGCGCCGTGGTGATCGACGTGGGCATGAACCGCGACGACGAGGGCAAGCTCTGCGGCGACGTGGACTACGCCGGCTGCAAGGAAGTGGCCAGCCACATCACCCCCGTCCCCGGTGGGGTCGGCCCCATGACCATTACGATGTTGTTGGTCAACACCATCGAAGCGGCCGAGCGCGAGCTGGCGCGGCGCGCCTGAGGCGCCCGGCCCACCCAACGCCCGGTCTCTTTACCTGGTTCCTCCTTTCAATCGCGACTTCAGCCCCCATCTGGCCACCATG
>DAORJC010000157.1:0-7388 GCA_035438885.1 Aquabacterium sp.
GGTCATGTGCTGGAAGAGCACGTCGAGGTGTTCAAGGGCGTGGGCTACACGGCCTTTCTGGTGCCCGGCCTGGTCATGATGAGCCTGCTGCAAAACGCCTTTGCCAACAGTTCGTCCTCCCTGATCCAGAGCAAGATCACCGGCAACCTGGTGTTTGTGCTGCTCACGCCACTGTCGCACCGGGCCTGGTTCCTGGCCTATGTGGGCGCCTCGCTGGTGCGCGGGCTGGCCGTGGGTGCCGGGGTGCTGGCCGCCACGGCCCTGCTGGCGCCACCCGGCCTGGCCGAGCCCTGGTGGGCGCTGACCTTTGCCGTGCTGGGCGGCGTGCTGCTGGGGGCCTTGGGCCTGATTGCCGGGCTGTGGGCCGAAAAATTCGACCAGATGGCGGCTTTCCAGAACTTCATCATCATGCCCATGACCTTCCTGTCGGGCGTGTTCTATTCTGTCCAGTCGCTGCCAGGCATCTGGCAGACGGCCTCCCACCTCAACCCGTTTTTCTACCTGATCGATGGCTTTCGCCGCGGCTTTTTCGGGGTGAGCGACGTCAACCCCTGGACCAGCCTGGCCGTGGTGCTGAGCGCCACCCTGGTGGTCTCTGGCATTTCGCTGCACCTGCTGCGCATCGGGTACAAAATCAGGTCCTGAGTCGGCCCTGGCTGACCCGTCCTTTCACGATTCGAGAAATTCCCCATGGCCAATCCCACGCCTGAACAGATCCAGACCTACATCGCCGCCGGTTTGCCCTGCGAACACCTGGCGGTCGAAGGCGACGGACAGCACTTTTTCGCGACCATTGTCTCGACCGAGTTCGACGGCAAGAACCGCGTTGCACGTCACCAGCGCGTTTACCAGGCCCTGGGCGATAGAATGCGCGCTGAAATCCACGCCTTGTCGATGAAGACGCTGACCCCGGCCGAATGGGCCGCTCAGGGCCAGGCTTGAAGCCCTGGCGTGGTTTGACCGTTTGACCCTGCCCCCCAACTTTTTAGGCGCGACCCCGCTCTGGCGGAGGCATCGCGCCCTTCGTGTTTCATGGACAAACTCCTGATCCGTGGTGGTCGTCGCCTGCAAGGCGAAGTGACGATCTCCGGCGCCAAGAACGCCGCCTTGCCCGACCTGTGCGCCACTTTGCTGAGCGCAGAGCCGGTCACGCTCGCCAACGTGCCTCAGTTGCAGGACGTCTCGACCACGGTCAAGCTGCTGGCCAACATGGGCGTGGTGGCTCGCCGCCATGAGGACGATCCAGACGTGATGACGCTGGACGCGGGCCAGGTGAACAACGCCGAGGCCCCCTACGAGTTGGTCAAGACCATGCGCGCGTCCATCCTGGTGCTGGGCCCCTTGCTGGCCCGCTTTGGCCGGGCTCGCGTGTCGCTGCCGGGTGGTTGCGCCATTGGCTCGCGTCCGGTGGACCAGCACATCAAGGGCCTGCAGGCCATGGGCGCCGAGATCACGGTCGAGCATGGCTACATCGAAGCGCGCACCCCCTTGCGCGCCGACGGTCAGCCCAGCCGCCTCAAGGGCGTGTCCATCACCACGGACATGGTCACCGTCACCGGCACTGAAAACCTGCTGATGGCGGCCACCCTGGCCGAAGGCGAGACCATCCTGGAAAACGCCGCCCAGGAGCCCGAGATCACCGACCTGGCCAACCTGCTGATCGCCATGGGCGCCCGGATCGAAGGTCAGGGCACCCACCGCATCCGCGTTCAGGGTGTCGAGCGCCTGCACGGCATCGCCCCGACCCAGGCCCACCAGATCATCCCCGACCGCATCGAGACCGGCACCTTCCTGTGTGCCGTGGGTGCCGCCGGTGGTGACGTGACCCTGCGCAAGGCCAACGCCGAGCACCTCGGTTCGGTCATTGAAAAGCTGCGCGAAGCCGGTGTCGGCCTGGAAATTGGTGCTGACTGGATTCGCGTTTTTGCCGACGGGCGCCCCAAGGCCGTGGGTTTCCGAACCCGCGAGTACCCCGCGTTCCCGACCGACATGCAGGCCCAGTTCATGACCCTGAACTGTGTGGCAGAAGGCACGGCCGTGATTCACGAGACCATCTTTGAAAACCGGTTCATGCACGTCAACGAACTGATCCGCCTGGGCGCCAAGATCGCCGTGGACGGCCACAGCGCCGTGGTCACCGGCGTGCCCCAGCTGTCGGGCGCCACCGTGATGGCCACCGACCTGCGCGCCTCGGCCAGCCTGGTCATTGCCGGCCTGGTCGCTGAAGGCGAAACCGTGGTCGATCGCATCTATCACCTCGACCGTGGCTACGACCGCATGGAAGCCAAGCTCCGTGGCATTGGCGCCGACATTGAACGGGTCAAGGCATCATGAGCGGCTCCGGCATGATCACCCTGGCGTTGTCCAAGGGCCGCATCTTTGAGGAAACCCTGCCGCTGCTGGCAGCCGCCGGCATCGAGGTCACCGAAGACCCTGAAAAGACCCGCAAGCTCATCCTGCCCACCAACCGCCCGGACGTGCGCGTGGTGCTGGTGCGCGCCACCGACGTGCCCACCTATGTGGAGCACGGCGGCGCCGACATCGGTGTGGCAGGCAAGGACATCCTGATCGAGCATGGTGGCGAGAACCTCTACCAGCCCCTGGATCTCAACATCGCCAAATGCCACATGAGCGTGGCCGTGCGGGCCGATTTTGATTACGCTGCGGCGGTCAAGCAGGGCTCGCGCATCCGTGTGGCCACCAAGTACACCACCATCGCCCGTGAGCACTTTGCCAACAAGGGCGTGCACGTGGACCTGATCAAGCTGTACGGCTCCATGGAGCTGGCGCCCCTGACCGGCCTGGCCGATGCCATCGTGGACCTGGTCTCCACCGGCAACACACTCAAGGCCAACAAGCTGGTCGAGGTCGAGCAGATCATGAACATCTCCTCGCGTCTGGTGGTCAACCAGGCGGCGCTCAAGCTCAATCGTGAGCCCATCCGCGCGCTGATCGAGGCCTTCCGCTCTGCCATCCCGGCCTGACGGGTTGCAGGGTGCCCCCAGGGCCTGCGGGCCCATGTGTTTTCTGACAAGCTAGCGTCCATGACCGTCCAGATCCGCCACCTCGCCACCTCGCAGCCCGACTTTGATGCCGCCTTCCAGAAGGTGCTGCACTGGTCGGCCGAGACCGATTCGGCCATTGAAGACCGCGTGGCCGACATCCTGGCCGATGTGCGCACGCGAGGCGATGCGGCCGTGCTTGAGTACACCGCGCGTTTTGACCACCTGGAAGTTCCCAGCCTTCAGGCGCTGGCGCTGACCCCGGCAGAGCTCAAGGCTGCGTTTGATGGTCTGCCTGCCGAGCAGCGCGAGGCGCTTGAATCCGCCGCGGCCCGGGTGCGCAGCTACCACGAGCGCCAGAAGCAGGCCTGCGGCCTGAGTTGGTCCTACCGCGATGAAGACGGCACCTTGCTGGGCCAGAAGGTCACGCCGCTGGACCGTGTGGGCATCTATGTGCCGGGGGGCAAGGCCGCCTATCCTTCGTCCGTGCTGATGAACGCCATCCCCGCTCACGTGGCCGGGGTGCAAGAGATCATCATGGTGGTGCCCACACCCCGTGGCGAGAAAAATCCCCTCGTGCTGGCCGCCGCTCACGTCGCGGGCGTCAGCCGTGCCTTCACCATCGGTGGTGCACAGGCCGTGGGCGCGCTCGCTTACGGAACGGCCACCATCCCCAAGGTGGACAAGATCACCGGCCCGGGCAATGCCTACGTGGCCAGCGCCAAGAAACACGTCTTTGGCCTGGTCGGCATCGACATGATCGCAGGCCCCAGCGAGATCCTGGTGCTGGCCGATGGCAGCACGCCGCCGGACTGGGTGGCCATGGACCTGTTCAGCCAGGCCGAACACGACGAGCTGGCCCAGAGCATCCTGCTGTGCCCTGATGCCGACTACATCGCCAAGGTGCAGGCCGAGATCGATCGCCTGCTGCCCACCATGCCGCGTGCGGCCATCATCCGGGCCTCGCTGGAGGGGCGCGGTGCCCTGATCCACACCCGCAGCATGGAAGAGGCCTGCGAGATCAGCAACCGCATCGCCCCCGAGCACCTGGAGGTGTCCTCCAGCGACCCACACCGCTGGGAGCCGCTGCTCAAGCACGCCGGTGCGATCTTCCTGGGGGCTTACACCAGCGAGTCCCTGGGCGACTACTGCGCGGGCCCCAACCACGTGCTGCCGACGTCGGGCACGGCGCGTTTTTCATCGCCCCTGGGGGTCTATGACTTCCAGAAGCGCTCCAGCCTGATCGAGGTCAGCGAGGCCGGTGCCCAGATCCTGGGCAAGACGGCCGCCGTGCTGGCCTACGGTGAAGGCCTGCAGGCCCACGCTCAAGCGGCGCAAATGCGCCTCAAGCGGGACTGACCCTGACTCGATCGGGGGGCACCCCCCCGATATGCATGGATGCCAGGCGGTAATGGTTGGCATCCAATGCCTTTGCGTGTGTGCCTGGCCTGTGGTTTGCGTGAACACGCTCGGTAACATCGGGACACGTTTCAGGATTCCACAAGGCAGTACCCGGTGACCCCCATTTTCAGCAACCTCGATGCGCTCCAGATGCAGATGCTGCTCGTCTGGGGCGTCACGGTCGCGTTGCTGGTGGTGGGGTTGGCCGCTGTGATCAACTGTCGCCTTTTTTCGGCCCGCCGGTGGACGCGCTGGGCACCACTGCGGGATTTCCTGTTTTCGGCCGACCTGCAGCAGCGGACCTTGTTGCTGCGCTATCTGGTCGGTTTTCTCAACGGCATGGCGGGCATCCTGGCCCTCAATTTCGGGGTTCAGCGTGGCGCCATCGATCCAGAAGGCGCACGCCTGCTGACCTGGGGCGGTGTGCTGGTGGGCGGTGGGTGGTTGGTCGTGATGCGAGCGGGCTGGAACATGGGATTCAAGGACCGCTCCCTGACAGAGCCGCAGATGATGAGCGCCATCGTGCTTCTGGCCTGGGGCTATGTGCTGGGTGGGCCTGGCCGGGAGGTCGCGTTGATGCTGCTGTTCATGATCCTGATGTTCAGCATGTTCCGGGTGACCGCGGCCCAGATGGTGCGGTGCAGCCTGCTGTCCACGGTGGTCTTTGGTGCCGCGTTTCTGAAGGTGGCTGACCTGCAGCGCCAAGTGCCCTATGAGTCCGAGGTGCAGGCGGTCTACTTCGCCGTTCTGGTCATCATCCTGATCAGCATGAGCTTGCTCATGACCAGCCTGGCCAAGCTGCGCATGCGATCCCATCAACGCAAGGCTGAACTGGGCGAGGCCCTGGCCCGCATTCAGGAACTGGCCATTCGAGATGAACTGACCGGTCTGCACAATCGCCGCTACATGCTGGAGATGCTGAACTCCGAGCGTTCGCGGGCCGAGCGCTCGGGCCAGCCTTGGAGCATCTGCATGGTGGATCTGGACCATTTCAAGCTGGTCAACGATCACCACGGCCACAACGTGGGGGATGAGGTGCTGGCCTCGGTGGCGCAGGTCATCCGTGAGGGCTTGCGCGACTCCGACCAGGTGGCCCGCTGGGGCGGCGAAGAATTCCTCATCCTTTTCCCCTCGACCGACGCGACGGAGGCCAAGATCGTGCTGGAGCGCATTCGCCAGGCCCTGCGGAACACCGGCGTCAGCCGCAGCGTGCCGGAGTTGAAGGTGACGTTCTCTGCTGGCGTGGCCGCCTGTCAGTCGGGCGACTCTCTGCCCGTCAGCATTGACCGCGCCGACCGGGCGCTGTACGTGGCCAAGGCCTCCGGCCGAAATCGAACCGAAGTGGCCCTGCCGGTCACCCCTTCAACGCCTGAGCCCATGCTGGCGGTGAGATAATCGACGGGGCCATGAGCACCCCAACCAGACTCCTCGACACCTTCCGCCCCGACGTTCGGGCCATGCACGCTTACGTGGTGCAAGACGCCCAGGGCTTCATCAAGCTCGACGCGATGGAAAACCCCTTCACCCTGCCGCCCGCGCTGCAGGAGGAACTGGGCCGTCGCCTGGGCGCCGTGGCCCTCAACCGCTACCCGGGCACCCGCATCAACGACCTGCACCGTGCCTTGCGCGAGTACGCTCACGTGCCTGCCGACATGGGCCTGGTGCTGGGCAATGGCTCGGATGAACTGATCTCCATCCTGTCGGTGGCCTGTGCACAGCCAGGCGCTGTGGCCCTGGCCCCGCTGCCGGGCTTTGTCATGTACGAGGCCTTTGCCCGCCAGGTGGGCATCGCCTTTGTGGGGGTGCCCCTGACGGCTGACTTTGAGCTGGACACCCCGGCCATGCTGGCTGCCGTGCGTCAGCATCGCCCCGCCATCACCTACATCGCCTACCCCAACAACCCGACCGCCAACCTCTGGAGCGATGATGCCATCGAGCAGATCGTCCAGGCGGTGGCCGACAACGGCACGGGTCTGGTCGTGATTGACGAGGCGTATCAACCTTTCGCTTCTCGCAGCTACCTCGCTCGCCTGGCTGCCCATCCGCACGTGCTGCTGATGCGCACCCTCTCCAAGTTCGGGCTGGCCGGTGTGCGCCTGGGTTACATGATGGGCCGGGCCGACCTGATCGAGCAGGTCGAAAAAGTCCGTCCGCCCTACAACATCAGCGTGCTCAACACCGAGGCGGCGCTGTTTGCACTGGAACACGCCGACGAATTCGCCCGCCAGGCCGAGGTCATCAAATCCGAGCGCGAACGCCTGATGGCCGCCCTGGCCCGCATGCCCGGTGCCAAGGCCTATCCCAGTCAGGCCAACATGATCCTGGTGCGCGTGCGCGACGCAGCGGCCACCTTTGCATCCCTCAAAGCCAGGGGCATTCTGATCAAAAATGTGGCGGGCCTGCACCAATTGCTGGCAAACTGCATCCGTCTGACCGTGGGCCTGCCCGCGGAGAACGACGCCATGATCGCGGCACTGTCCGAGATCCTGTGCGAACCCTTGAATTCCAACCCTGCATGAACGCTCCTGACATGGCCGCCCACTCCGCTGGCGACGACCGCGTGGCTGAAGTCACCCGGAACACCGCTGAAACCCAGATCACCGTTCGCGTCAACCTGGACGGAACGGGGGCGGCCAAGCTGCACACCGGCATCGGCTTCTTTGACCACATGCTCGACCAGATCGCCCGCCACGGCCTGATCGATCTGGACATCCACGCCGTGGGCGACCTGCACATCGACGGTCACCACACGGTCGAAGACGTCGGCATCACCCTGGGCCAGGCTTTTGCCAAGGCCGTGGGCGACAAAAAAGGCATCCGCCGGTATGGCCACGCCTATGTGCCCCTGGATGAGGCGCTCTCACGCGTGGTGATCGATTTTTCCGGCCGCCCCGGCCTGGACATGCACATCCCCTTCACGTCGGGCAGCATCGGTGGTTTTGACACCCAACTGACCTATGAGTTCTTCCAGGGCTTTGTCAACCA
>DAORJC010000158.1:0-7344 GCA_035438885.1 Aquabacterium sp.
GCTGGCGCGCCTTGACGATCATGTCCTTGAGGACCTTGTTGACCGCATGGCCGATGTGGATCTGGCCGTTGGCATACGGCGGGCCGTCGTGCAGCACGAACTTGGGGGCACCCTGTCGCGAAGCACGAAGCTGCTCGTACAGGCCGTCCTTTTCCCACTGCGCGACCCAGGCGGGTTCGCGCTTGGGCAGATCCCCCCGCATCGGGAAGGGGGTGTCGGGCATGTTCAGCGTGGCGCGGTAGGGACTTTCCGCGGGTTTGGCAGACTTGTCTTGGCTCATGGGACTCAGGGGCTCGGCTTAAGTACCGCGCCGCTGAGCCTCGAAAAACCCGCGTGCGTCGGCGATATCTTGGTGAATGGCGGCCTGCAAGGCCTCCAGGCCGTCGTAACGGGCCTCGTCTCGCAACTTGTGCAAGAGCTCTACGCGCACGATTTTACCGTAGCCCCCTTCCTTGCCGAGGGACTCGGGCCAATCAAAGCAATGAACTTCCAGCAGCACGCGGCCGGCGTCCTCCACCGTGGGGCGCACGCCCAGGCTGGCCACGCCCTCCAGAGGCTCGCCCGACAGGCCGTGGGTGCGGACCACAAAGATGCCCGTGGTGGCCGGCTTCTGGTGGCCAAAACGCACATTGAGGGTGCGGCAATCCAGTTCGCGGCCCAGCTTCTGGCCGTGGATCACGTGTCCGCTGATGGTGTAGGGGCGCCCCAGCAGGCGGGCCACCTGGGCCATGTCGCCCGCGATCAGGGCATCGCGCACCACCGAGGAGGACACACGCAGGCCATGCACCTCGTAGCTGAGCATGCGGGCCACATCAAAGCCTTTGGCGTTGCCTGCGGCATCAAGCATCTGGTAGTTGCCGGCGCGGCGGGCGCCAAAGCAGAAATCATCGCCCACCAGCACGTAGCGGGCATGCAGGCCATGGACCAACACCTGATCGATGAAATCCTCGGCACTCTGGCTGGCCAGGGTCTTGTCAAACGGCAGGATCACGACCTGGTCGATGCCGCAGCGCTCCAGCTCGGACAGCTTGTCGCGCAGGGTGGCGATGCGGTGGGGCGCCAGATCGGGCTTGCCAGCCAGCGCGGCAAAGTAGTCGCGCGGGTGGGGCTCAAACGTCATGACCGTGCTGGGCAGCCCCCGGTGCTGGGCCTCGTTGCGCAGCAAGGCCAGCATGGCCTGGTGCCCACGGTGAACCCCATCGAAATTGCCGATGGTCAGGGCGCAGGCGGGGGCCAGCGCGCCATGGTGAAAGCCACGAAAGACTTGCATAGCGTCAAATTATGCCCGGCATCAAGGCAGCACGATGGCCGGGTCCTCGATCCAGCACCATTGCCCCACGGGCAGGTCATCGGGCAGGCTCAGGCGCCCGATGCGGCTGCGGTGCAGGCCTTCCACCCGGTTGCTCACGGCGGCCACCATGCGCTTGACCTGGTGGTACTTGCCCTGCACCAGGGTCAGGCGCAAATGGCAGGACTCGGCATCACCCACCCGCTCGGCGGCGTCGGCCTTGACGATGCCGGGCTCGTCGTCCAGCACCACGCCGTCCACCAGCTTGCGCAACTGTTCGTCCGACACCGGATACTTGCAGGTCACCTCGTAGACCTTGGGCACGTTTTTCTTGGGCGAGGTCAACTGGTGCAGCAAGGGACCGTCATCGGTCATCAGCAGCAGGCCGGTGGTGTCCTGGTCCAGGCGCCCCACAGGTTGCAGGCCGCGCTTGCGCAGGGCCGGGGGCAGCAGGTTGTGCACGCCGGGCCAGGCCCCGGGCTTGAGCGAGCATTCGTAGCCGGCCGGCTTGTGCAGCATCACCAGGGCCTTGACGTGGGTGACCCAGGGCATGCCGTCGACCACCAGTTGGAGGCGGTCTTCCGGGAACGTGGCGTCGGGGTCGTCCACCATCTCGCCATTGACGCTGACCAGGCCGGTGCAGATCAGGCCCTCGCATTCGCGGCGAGCGCCAAACCCCTGGTCAAAGAGGATCTGGTCCAGGGTGTTGTGTCCGGCGGGCAGGCGTGGTCGTTTGGCCATGGTGGGGGGTGTGCAGGTCTTGGCAAAGGCGTGATTGTGCTGCCATGATGGCCCCACCACACCCGCCAGGGCCACGTCGGGAGACAATTTTGAAAGTCCATCACCTCAATTGCGGCTCCATGTGCCCCCTGGGCAAGCGCCTGCTCACGGGTGAAGGTGGCTGGCTGGAGCGCACCCACATCTGCTGTCACTGCCTGCTGGTGGAGGGGCGCAACGGCCTGATCCTGGTCGACACCGGCCTGGGCACGGGCGATGTGGCCTTTCCGAGGCGACTGGGCCTGGGCTTCAACCTGGGCATGCAACCCCGCTTGATGATGGAAGAGACGGCCCTGCACCAGATCCGCGCGCTGGGCTTTGACCCTCGGGATGTGCAGCACGTGGTGCCCACCCATCTGGACCTGGACCATGCCGGCGGCCTGGGCGACTTTCCGCAAGCGCAGGTGCATGTGTTCGAGCGCGAGCACGACGCGGCCATGTCACGCGCCACCCTGGTCGAGCGGGAGCGGTACGTCCCGGCTCAATGGGCGCACGGCCCGAAGTGGACGCGCCACGCGGTGCAGGGGGATCGGTGGATGGGGTTCGACGCCATGCAGGCCCTGCCCGGCACCGATGATGAGGTCCTGCTGGTGCCGCTGACGGGCCACACACACGGCCACTGCGGCATTGCCGTGCGTGGCGACAACGGCTGGCTGCTGCATTGCGGTGACGCCTACTTCCATCACGCCGAGATGAACCCGCAGCCCACCTGCCCGATCGGCCTGTCGATCTTTCAGAAGGTGCTGGCCATGGACGGCCCCCAGCGCGTGGCCAACCAGCAGCGCCTGCGGGACCTCAAACGCGACCACGGCAGCGAGGTGACGCTGTTTTGCGCCCACGACCCGGTGGAGCTGGCGCCTTTGAGCCGCGCCAGCCAGGTCAGGCGCTGAAGGCCTGAATGCCCGTCTGGGCGCGGCCCAGGATCAGGGCATGCACGTCATGGGTGCCCTCGTAGGTGTTGACCACCTCCAGGTTGACCAGATGGCGGATGACACCGTATTCGTCAGAGATGCCGTTGCCGCCATGCATGTCGCGCGCCACGCGGGCAATGTCCAGGGCCTTGCCGCAGTTGTTGCGCTTCATGAGCGAGGTGATTTCGGGGGCGGCGGTGCCCTCGTCCTTCATGCGACCCAGGCGCAGCGCGCCTTGCAGGCCCAGGGCGATCTCGGTCTGCATGTCGGCCAGTTTTTTCTGGATGAGCTGGTTGGCGGCCAGGGGGCGACCAAACTGCTGGCGGTCCAGCGTGTACTGGCGCGCGGCCTGCCAGCAAAACTCTGCCGCGCCCATCGCCCCCCAGGAGATGCCGTAGCGGGCCGAGTTGAGGCAGGTGAAGGGGCCTTTGAGTCCTTCGACACCTGGCAATTCGTTCTCGGCCGGCACAAACACCTTGTCCATCACGATCTCGCCGGTGATGGAGGTGCGCAAGCCCACCTTGCCATGAATGGCCGGCGCGCTCAGACCCTTCCAGCCTTTTTCAAGGATGAAGCCGCGGATCTTGCCCGCATCGTTCTTGGCCCAGACGACAAAGACATCGGCCACCGGTGAGTTGGTGATCCACATCTTGGCGCCCGTGAGCTCAAAACCCCCAGGCACGCTGCGCGCGCGGGTGACCATGCTGCCGGGGTCGGAGCCGTGGTCAGGCTCGGTCAGGCCAAAGCAGCCGATCCATTCGCCACTGGCCAGCTTGGGCAGGTACTTCTGCTTCTGGGCTTCGGAGCCGAATTCGTGGATGGGCACCATGACCAGGGAGGACTGCACGCTCATCATCGACCGATAACCCGAGTCCACCCGCTCGACCTCGCGGGCCACCAGGCCGTAGCAGACGTGGTTCAGCCCAGCGCCGCCATACGCCGTGGGGATGGTGGCTCCCAGCAGGCCCAGCTCGCCCATTTCCTTGAAGATGGCCAGGTCGGTCTGCTCGTGGCGGAAGGAGTCCCGCACGCGAGGCATGAGGCGGCCCTGCGCATAAGCCCGGGCCGCGTCCATGACCTGGCGCTCGTCGTCGCTGAGCTGCGCGCTCAGCAGGAAGGGGTCGTCCCACTGGAAGTGGGCTTTGGCTGATGAACTCATGGGGGGCTCCAGGTCAAAAGCGCTTGCTCAGGGTCAGTTGCTCGTTTTCACGCTTCATCTGGAAGCGTGTCAGGAAGCTGTTGCCCAGCAGGATGTTGGGCATGCTGCCCGGCAGCACCGACGCTTCCACATCGTAGACCTCCACATCCTGAATGCGGACTTTGGCCAGGCGGATGCGGTAGGTGTTGACCACGCCATTGGCCGTGCTGCTGCGCCCGAGTTGGCCTTTCTCGAAATCGATGCCCAGTCGGCGAGCCACGTCCTGGCCCATGGCCACATTGGTGGCGCCCGTGTCGACCAGAAACTCGACGGCGCGGCCATTGATGCTGCCCTGGGTGACAAAGTGCCCGCCCGAGCCGGCCGTCAGCACGATCTGACTGCCGCCACCCGAGCCGCCACCGCTGCTGCCATGACTGACCGGCGCGCCGCCGAGGCGGACCGTGTGGCGCTTGCCTTCGATCTCGACCACCGTCTGCTCACTGGACACACTGATCACCTTGACGCCCCGATGCACTTCCCCGGCCGCCAGGGCCTTGGGGGTGCCGCCATCCACGACCAGCAAGGCCTTGCTGCCCATGCCGCCGGACATGGCCACGCTCTGCGCCCAGGCGCTGCTCAGGCTCAGGCCCAGCGTGATGCCAGCCAAGGTGGTGGCCCAAAGGGGGCGTCGTGCATTGGTCGATGTCATGGTGTGGCCTGTGTGTTCAGTCTGAGTGTCAGTCACGGAAATTGTCAAACGACAGCGGTGCATCCGCAATTTCCTTTTTCATCAGCGCGATGGCCGCTTGCAGCTCATCCAGCTTGGTGCCTTGCACTCGAACCACGTCACCCTGAATGCTGGCGTTGACCTTGAGCTTGCTGTCCTTGATCAGCTTGGTGATCTTCTTGGCCAGTTCGGCCTCGATGCCGGCCTTGATCTTGACGACCTGTTTGACCTTGTCGCCACCGATCTTCTCGACCTTGCCCACGTCCATGAATCGGATGTCGACCTTCTGCTTGGTGAGTTTGTTGTACAACACGTCGCGCACCTGGTCGATCTGGAAGTCGCTGTCGCCAAAAATCACGACTTCCTTCTCTTTCTTCTTGAACTCGACGGCCGCGCTGGTGCCTTTGAAGTCAAAGCGGGTGCCGATCTCCTTACCCGTGGTGTCGACGGCATTGCCGACAGAATCCAGGTTGGGATCGAGCTTGGTGTCAAAACTGGGCATGTATTTCTCCTGTGCGTCTGCGAAAATTCTGCCATGCGCACCTCGATCGCCGTGGAACACGGCACCAACCTCAAGCCTTTCAACACCTTTGGCCTGCCCTGCGTGGCACAGTCCCTGGTGCGAATCACCTCGGATGCGGACATCCGTCGGGTGCTGGACGACCCGAAACTGGGCCGAGAGCCCAAGTTCATCCTGGGCGGGGGCAGCAACCTGGTGCTCACGCAGGACCTGCAGGCCTGTGTGCTGAAAATCGAGGTCAAGGGCCATCGCCTGGTGGAAACACGCGAGGACGCCTGGATTGTCGAAGTGGGGGCGGGCGAATCATGGCACGACACGGTGCAGTGGTGCCTGGATCACGACTTGCCCGGACTGGAAAACATGGCCCTGATCCCCGGCACGGTGGGTGCGGCGCCCGTGCAGAACATCGGTGCCTACGGGGTGGAGCTCAAGGATCGGTTTGAATCACTGGACGCGGTGGACCTGATCACCGGCCGTGGCGTGACCTTGACCGGGCCGCAGTGCCATTTTGACTACCGGGATTCGGTCTTCAAGCAGCACCTGGCCGGCAAGAGCGTGATCACCCGCGTGCGGCTGCGCTTACCCCGGCCCTGGCAACCCATGCTGGGCTACCTGGAACTGGAGCGCAAGGTGGCAGAGACCGGCATCACGGCGCCCGACGCCCGTCAGATCTTTGAATGGATCTGCAGTGTGCGGCGCGCCAAGCTGCCCGACCCGGCCGTGATCGGCAACTCAGGCAGCTTTTTCAAGAACCCGGTGGTCACAGCCGAGCAATGCCGCGACATCATCAGCCGCGACCCGGAGGTGGTGCATTACCCCATGCCCGATGGCAGCTTCAAGCTGGCTGCGGGCTGGATGATCGATGCCTGCGGCTGGAAGGGCAAGTCCATCGGCCAGGCAGGGGTCTACGAGAAACAGGCCCTGGTGCTGGTCAACCGGGGCGGGGCCAACGGGGCCGAGGTGGTCACCCTGGCCCGGGCGATCCAGGAAAGCGTCTATGGACGCTTTGGCATCCGCCTGGAGCCCGAACCGGTGGTGGTCTGAGGATCAACCGAAGTGGCAGATGTAGTGGTAGGGCTCGCCCTCCACCTTGATCTCGAAGGATGAGTTGCCGGGCACGTTGAAGCTCTCGCCTGCGCCGTAGGTGGTCCATTCCGTGGCGCCAGCCAGCTTGATGGTGGCCTTGCCCGCGACGGTTTCCATGATCTCAGGTGCGCCGGTGTTGAAGGTCAAGGTGGCGGGCAGGATCACGCCCACAGACTTGCGAACGCCATCGGCCAGGGTCACGGTGTGCGAAACGCACTTGCCATCAAAATACACATTGGCTTGGGTGGCCACGGTGCCGGCCAGGGAGGTGGTGGTCATGAAGGAATCTCCGGAAATGGAAAAGGCCGGCGCACAGGCACCGGCCCTGGTCAATGCTTACTTGGCGGCTTTGGCTGCGGCCTTCTTGGCGGCAGGCTTGGCGACCGGTTTGGCCGCGGGCTTGGCGGCTGGCTTTTTGGCCGCAGGCTTCCTGGCGGCAGGCTTGGCCTTGGCCGAGGCTGCGCGCGCGGCCTTGACGTTGGCACCAATGCGCAGGCGCAGGGCGTTGAGCTTGATGAAGCCCGCGGCATCGGCCTGGTTGTAGGCGCCGCCGTCGTCGTCAAACGTCGAGATCTTGGCGTCAAACAGGCTGTCGGTCTTGGACTCGCGGCCCACGACCAGGATGGTGCCCTTGTACAGCTTGAGCTTGACGGTGCCGTTGACGGTTTCCTGGCTCTTGTCGATCAGGCCTTGCAGCAGTTCACGCTCAGGGCTGAACCAGTAGCCGTTGTAGATCATGCGGGCATAACGCGGCATCAGGTCATCCTTCAGCGCCAGGACTTCGCGGTCCAGGGTGATGGATTCGATGGCGCGGTGACCCGACAGCAGGATGGTGCCGCCAGGGGTTTCGTAGCAGCCGCGGCTCTTCATGCCGACGTAGCGGTTCTCGACCTTGTC
>DAORJC010000159.1:0-7324 GCA_035438885.1 Aquabacterium sp.
GGCGATGTCGCCATGCGTGAAGAAGTTCTTCTGCCGGTCGACAATGGCCTGCGAGACGCGCAGGATGGTGTCAAAGCGCTGCTGGATGTTCTTGACGAACCAGCGCGCCTCCTGCAGCCGCGCGCTCATGTTGGCGTGGCCTTCGGTGGCGGTCGACCCGCGTGGCGCCCGGCTTTGCCGCAGGGCATTGGCATACACGTCGTTGATGCGCAGCTTGGGCATCACATCGGTGTTGAGCATCACCTTGAAGTTGCGCCCCACCTTCTGCACGATCACATCGGGCACGATGATGTTGGCCTCGGCCCGCGTGAAGGCGCGCCCCGGCTTGGGCTCCAGGTGCACGATCATGTCCTGGGCCTCGCGCAGCAAGGCCTCATCGGCGCCCGTGGCCGCCATCAGCTTCTTGTAGTCGCGCCGGGCCAGCAGCTCCAGGTGACTCTTGCAGATCAGGATGGCAATGACCTGGGCCTCGCTGCGCGGCAGGGCCCGCAACTGCAGGATCAGGCAGTCCGACAGGTTGGCCGCGCCCACCCCGATCGGGTCCATGTTCTGCAGCCAGCTCAGGGCGCAGCGCAGGCGGGACATCACGTCCTCGCGGGTGTCCTCGTCGGTGTCCTCGTCCAGCAAGGAGGCGGCGATGTCTTCCAGCGGGTCGGCCAGGTAGCCGTCCTCGTTGAGCGACTCGATCAGCATCTCGACAGCGGCCATGTCAGCGCCATCCAGGCGCGTGCCATGCAACTGCTCGCGCAGGTGGTCCTGCAGGCTGATGGCCGCGGTGTTGCGCTCCATCGGGTCGTAGTCATCGTCATCGGCACGTGAGGGCGTCTCGCGGATGCCGTCAAAGTCTTCGCGCTCGGTGCCGTTTTCCCAGTCGTCGCGCTCGGTGGTGCCCAGCTCGGCCGTGTCCAGCCCCGGGGTTTCGGACTCGGGCGCGGCGGCCTGCTCTTCGCGGGCGTCGTCTCTCACGCCCTTGTCGGCGGCCTGGCGCTCCACATCCAGGCTGGCCAGGCCGTCAAAACCGCCTTCGTCCTCGGGCTCCAGGAAGGGGTTCTGCTCGAGCATCTGCTCGATCTCCTGGTGCAGCTCCAGCGTCGACAACTGCAACAGGCGGATGGACTGCTGCAACTGCGGCGTGAGCGACAGGTGCTGGGAGAGCCGGAACTGCAAAGAGGGCTTCATGACCGTGGCCCTTACATCCGGAAGTGCTCGCCGAGGTAGACCTTGCGGACATCGGCGTTGTGGATGATCTCGGAGGGGCGGCCTTCGGCCAGCACACGACCTTCGCTGATGATGTAAGCGCGGTCGCAAATGCCCAGGGTCTCGCGCACGTTGTGGTCGGTGATCAGGACGCCGATGCCACGCTCCTTGAGGAAGCTGATGATGCGCTGGATCTCGATCACCGCGATGGGGTCCACACCCGCAAAGGGCTCGTCCAGCAGGATGAAACGCGGCTGGGTGGCCAGGGCACGCGCGATCTCGACCCGGCGGCGCTCACCGCCCGACAAGGCCAGCGACGGGCTGGTGCGCAGGCGCTCGATGCTCAGGTCCTTGAGCAGGGTGTTCAGTCGTTCTTCGATCACGGCGGGCTTGAGGGCCTTGCCGCGCTCGTCCACCTGCAGCTCCAGCACCGCGCGGATGTTTTCTTCGACGTTGAGCTTGCGAAAGATGGAGGCCTCTTGCGGCAGGTAGCTCAGGCCCATGCGCGAGCGCTGGTGGATGGGCAGGGTCTCGACGCGCTGGCCGTCGATGTCGATCATGCCGGCATCGGCCCGCACCAGCCCCACGATCATGTAGAAGCTGGTGGTCTTGCCCGCGCCATTGGGGCCCAGCAGGCCGACGACCTCACCGGCACTGACGGCCACATGCACGTCATGCACCACGGTGCGGGCGCCATAGCGCTTCTTGAGGCCCTCGGCACGCAGGCGGCTGGGCGAAGTCGGCGACGGGGCCGAAGGGGTGGCAGCGTCACTCATCGGCCGGTGCTTTCCAGGTCAGGCTTGCTCAAGGTCGGGGTGGTGGACAGGCGGGCGGCATCGGCCGGCGCGGGAGTGCGCACGCCCCCGGACTTGCCATCGCTCGGCTGCGGGTCCTTGCGGGGCGAAATGACCCCCCGCACGCGACCACTGGACGCGGCCGATTTGGCACCACCCACCACCTGGAACACCTCGGTCTTGTTGTCGTAGACCACCGTCTGGCCCACGACCTCGTCGGCCACGACACCACCGCTGAGGCGACGCATCACGGCCCGACCCACAAAACGAACCACGTCGGCCCGGCCGTCGTACTCCACCCGCTCGGCTTCGCCCTCGATGAACTCGTCCAGGCCCTCGCGGCGCTGGCGGAAAAATGCCCGCCCGTTCACGCCCCCGATGGCCACGGCCGACTGGGTGGCATCGGCCCCCTGGCGCACTTCGACCAGGGCCGATCGCAACACGATGGAGCCCTTGGTGATCTCGACATTGCCCTTGAGGACGTTGACCCGCGAGGACTCATCCACCCGCACGCTGTCGGCGGCAAAGTTCAGCGCCTGAAAGCGGTCGTCCTTGTCGGCCCAGGCGGGCTGCAGGCACAGCACCGCCGTCACCAGGGCGCCAAAGCCCAGGCGGTGGAGGCGGCGAATCAGGGCTGAATGAGCGGGCAAAGGGGCATGAGGCATGCGGGGCAGGCTTTCGGCATGAAATTTGCATTCATTTTAGCCGCGAAGCCCGTCCCGCGGGTCATCCCTGACCAGAATTGTCCGCGTCTCAGGCGCCTTTGCGCGCCAGACCGATCAGGAAATCGGCCGTGCGCAGCGTCTTGTCGGGCGTGCCGTTGAGCGAGACGGTCGTGAAGAATCGACCGGCCACGCCCAGGGCGGGCACACCGTCGATCTTGTAGGACTCGGACAAGGCGCGGGCCGACCGGGTCTTGTTCTGCATGGCGAAAGAATTGAGCATCGCCGCGAACTTGGCCCTGTCCACGCCCTGCTTGGCCACGAAATCGATGACGGCTTCGTCGGAATCGAGCTTGAGGCGAGCCTCATGCATGGCCGTGAACACCTTGGGGTGCACCGAGCCCAGCAGGCCCATGCCCTCCAGGGCGTAGTACAGGCGCTGGTGCAGAACAAACGGGTTCTCGCGGAAGGCCACCGGCACGCGACGGAAGGCGATGTCCGCGGGCAGTTTGGATGCCCAAGCCGACAGGGAGGGCTCGAAGTGAGCGCAGTGGGGGCAGCCGTACCAGAAGAACTCGACCACCTCGATCTTGCCGGCCGGGGCCGACACCGGGGCGCGCTGCGAGAGTTTGACGTAGTTGCTTCCCTCGGCCGGATCCGCCGCCTGAGCCTGACCCCAGGGGGCCAGGCCGGTGGCCAGACCCAGACCGGTCAACGCGGAAGCCTGCTTGGAAAACTCACGGCGATTCATGGGGTGTCCTTTCGGGGAACGTCTGTTCATTTCTGGATGCGAACCAGGGCCGACTCGATGCCACCGCCCGACAGGGTCACACGGGCCTGTTCGGCCATGTCTTTCTGCGAGAAGGGGCCCAGGCGAACCCGGTACATCGTGCGGCCGTTGACATCACGCTCCGAGATGCGGGCCTCCAGGCCCATCATCGAGAGTTTGGCGCGTTGCTGCTCGGCTTCGGTCGAGCTGCTGTAGGCACCAGCCTGCACGTAGTACGTCAACGAGTCAGCAGCCGGATTGGTGGACACGGCATCACCAGAAAGTATCGCGGCAGGGTTGCGGGCCGACGATGCAGCCGAGGCCGGGTTACTGGCGGCCTTGGCAGGTTTGGCCGCCGCGGAGGCCCCCGATGCGGCTGCAGAGGCCGATTCAGCCGCCGGATCGGTCACGATTTCTTCGGCCGTGGGCACCGGCACCGCCTTGGGCTTGGCCGGGTTGTTGCCATACAGCGGGGCGTTGGGGTCCCAGTTCTTGTTGTGTTCAACCTCGGCCGCGTCCTGCTCGGCCGTGCGCTGGGGCACCTTGTCGATGAAGGGCAAGGGCACCTTGGTCACGTAGAGCGCCACGGCGAGGGCCATGGCCAGGCCGATCAGCAGGCCCACGATCATGCCGAGGAAAAAGCCACCACGTTGGGATTTCATGTTCAAGGTCCTCACATCTTCTCCGGAGCACTCACACCCAGCAGGGCCAGGCCGTTGCGCAGCACCTGGGCGGTGGCCGACAGCAAGGCCACCCGGGCGCGGGTCAGTTCGACATCATCCACCAGGAAACGCTCTGCCGCGTAATAGCTGTGGAAGGCACTGGCCAGGTCGCGCAGGTAAAACGCCACATCGTGAGGCGCCAGCCCTTGGGCGGCCAGGGTCAGCATGTCGGGGTACTCGGAGAGCTTGGTCATCAGCACCAGCTCGGTCGGGGCGCTCAGCAGCGCCGCGTCGGCCTGCCCCAAGGCAGACAGATCGCCACCGCGCTCGGAGGCCCAGTCGCGCATCACCTTGCTCATGCGGGCATGGGCGTACTGGATGTAGAAGACCGGGTTCTCGTCGTTGTTCTTGAGCGCCAGGTCCACGTCGAACACAAACTCCGTGTCGGCCTTGCGGCTGATCAGGAAAAAGCGCACCGCGTCCTTGCTGGTCCACTCGATCAGGTCGCGCAGCGTGACGTAACTGCCCGCGCGCTTGGAGATCTTGACCTCTTCACCGTTCTTCATGACGGTGACCATCTTGTGCAGCACGTAGTCGGGCCAGCCCTGGGGGATGCCGACACCGGCGGCCTGCAGGCCGGCGCGCACGCGGGCAATGGTGCCGTGGTGGTCCGAGCCCTGGATGTTGACGCACTGCACAAAGCCGCGCTCCCACTTGGCGATGTGGTACGCCACATCCGGCACGAAGTAGGTGTAGCCGCCGTCGGACTTGCGCATCACGCGGTCCTTGTCGTCACCGTAGTCGGTGCTGCGCAGCCACAGGGCACCGCCCTCTTCAAAGGTCTTGCCCGCGTCCTTGAGCTTTTGCACCGCTGCTTCGACCCGGCCGCTGGTGTACAGGCTGGATTCGAGGTAGTAGTTGTCAAAGCGCACGCCAAAGGCCTGCAGGTCCAGGTCCTGCTCGTGGCGCAGGTAGGCCACCGCAAACTGGCGGATGCTGTCCAGGTCGTCCGGGTCGCCGCTGGCGGTGAACTCGCGGTCGTCGGCCTTGACCGTGGCCTTGGCCAGGAAGTCGCGGGCAATGTCGGCGATGTAGTCGCCGTTGTAGGCCGACTCGGGCCACTCGGCATCACCGGGCTTGAATCCCTTCAGGCGCGCCTGGGTGGAGGCAGCCAGCGTGGCGATCTGCACCCCGGCATCGTTGTAATAGAACTCGCGGGTGACCTGCTGGCCTTGCGTCTCGAACAGGTTGCACAGGGCATCGCCCAGGGCGCCCTGGCGGCCGTGGCCCACGTGCAGCGGGCCCGTGGGGTTGGCCGAGACAAACTCGATCAGCACCTTGCGGTCGGTGGCGGGCTGGCGACCAAACTGCGCGCCCGCGCCCAGCACCTCCCGGACGATGGCCTGTTTGGCCGCCGGCTTGAGGCGCAGGTTGATGAAGCCGGGGCCGGCAATCTCGATGGGCAACTGCACCCACTGCTGCACGGCACGCTGCGCCTCCAGGGCCGCGACCAGGGCGGTGGCCAGCTCACGCGGGTTCTTCTTGAGCGGCTTGGCCATCTGCATGGCGGCCGTCACGGCCAGGTCGCCGTGGGCGGCCTGCTTGGGCGCCTCGAACACGGGGGTCAACGATGCGGCAGCATCGGGCGCAACGCTGCGCAGGGCCTCACCCAGGGCCACAAGGAGATCACGCTTGGCTTGAATCATCCCGGCATTTTACGGGCAGGCCCGGCGGGATGCCGCCCATCCACCGCCCGCCCCTTTTCTGCCGGGGGAGTGGCCCGACGGCGACACGTTGGCGTTCATTCTTCACACAAAGGGCAGGAACAGGGGGCAACACCGCGGCCTTTTCGTTTTGCAAAATGTGGGCATCCGTGAAACGATGGCGTCATCCACCATTGGGTTCCAACGGGCGACACAGGCATGAGCACGGCGATCGGCATCGACATCGAACTGGGCCAGGGCATGGGCCAGATCGGCAAATACCAGATCCAGGGCAAGCTGGGCGAAGGCGCCACCAGCGAGGTGTTCCTGTGCCGGGACGAATTCTTCCAGCGCGATGTGGCCCTCAAGCGGGTGCGCTCGGCCATGCTGAGCGACTCGGTCGATGGCCCGGTCTACGCCCGCTTCTTTGCGGCCGAAGCGGCCCTGGTGGGGCGGCTGCAACACCCCAATGTGGTCCAGATCCTGGACGCGGTGGCCGACCCGGTGGCCCCCTACCTGGTGATGGAGTACGTGCCCGGGACCACGCTGCGCACCTTTTGCACCCCCGACAACCTGCTGCCCCTGGAGCTGATTGTTGAAATCGGCTTCAAGCTGGCCATGGCGCTGGGCTATGTGTTCCGCCAGGGCCTGATCCACCGCGACGTCAAACCGGCCAACATCATGGCCGTGACCGACCCCCGAGGCCATGTCACCGACGTCAAGATCACCGACTTTGGCAGCGTGCTCAACATGGATGCCGAGGCCACCCAGATCCACCAGGTGGGCTCACTGGCCTACATGTCGCCCGAGCAGCTCGACGGCGAGGTGCTGGACTGTCGCGCCGACATCTATTCGCTGGGGGCGGTGCTGTACCACCTGATCAGCGGCCGACCGCCCTTTGAGGCGCCCTCGCAGGCCGTGCTGATGAACCAGATCTACAACCACACGCCGCCCTTGCTGTCGGGCATGCGCTCGGGCGTGAGCCCGGCGGTGGACGAGGTCATCCTGCGTGCGCTGGCCAAAAAGCCCGACGACCGCTACCCCAACTGGGACGCCTTTGCGCAGGCCCTGTCCGACCTGATCGCCAGCCACAAGGTGCCGCGGGGTCAGATCCAGGGCGTGCTGGACTCCGAGCGCTTCAACCTGCTGCGTGCGCTGGATTTTTTCTCCAACTTCGGGGACGTGGAGTTGTGGGAAGTGGTCCACCGCGCCAAGTGGCAGCGCTATCCGTTCGGGCATGCGCTGTACCGCCGTGGCGAGGAAGGCAGCACCTTTCACATCATCGGGCAGGGCAGCGTGGAGGTGTACCGCACGGGCAAACGCGTGGCCTTGCTGGGCGCCGGCACCTCGGTGGGCGAGATGGCCTACCTGGCCCCCAGCCCGGAGCTGCGGCGCCACAGCACGGATGTCATCGTGGCCGAACCGGTGACCACGGTGTCCTTCATGCCAGAGACGATGAAGCAGCTCAGCCCCAACTGCCGCCACCTCTTTGACGAGGCCTTCATCCGCGTGCTGGTGCGGCGCTTGCATGCCGCCC
>DAORJC010000160.1:0-7315 GCA_035438885.1 Aquabacterium sp.
GGTCCCGTTCCTGGGCGATGTGCCCGTGCTGGGCCATTTGTTCAAGAACACGTCGAGCAAATCGGATCGTTCGGAGCTGCTGATCTTCCTGACACCCAAGGTGGTGTCAGAGAAGTCCGCGCTGCGTTGAAGTTCAAGGGATAGACAATGAAACACACAATGATGATGCGATGGGCCCAAAAGGTGGCTGGGCTGATGCTGGTCACAGGTTTGGCCAGTTGCGGTGGTGGTGGTGGTGATGCCGGCGCTACGAAATACCCAAGCGACAGCGAGCCTTCGTCGTCCTCTTCCAGCGGAAATGGAACGACCACCGTTGTCACTAACTCTTCCGGTTCGGTGGTTTTATCGCTGTCTAGTACGCAGGTCAGCTCGTCGTCTCCCGGTACGGTCACAGCACTGGTGCGGGATGCCAGCAATAACCCTATTTCAGGGGCGCTGGTGACTTTTTCTGTTTCTCAACAGATAGCAGGTGTGAGTCCTGCATCCGTGGTAACCGACAGTGTTGGTGAGGCTTCCACGGCTCTCCTGCCCACTACGGCATCGTCCTCTGGCGGTGCGTTTGTTAATGCCACAGTTGAATTGCCGAACGGGTCAGCGTCGTTGACTTCTCGCGTGACGTTCTCCGTTTCCGCATTGAATGTTACGTTGTCTGCAGCTAGCGCAGCAAATGCCAATCTGGGTGCCTACGCATCTACGACGATTTCGTTCACGGTGACCGGTGCGTCTCCATCTAATCCTGTCAAAGTGCTGTTGTCATCCACTTGTGTCAGTGCAAACAAGGCGACGATCTCTCCAAGCTCGTTGACTCTGACGGCAACGTCCGGTGCGGTGACGTACAAGGACAATGGTTGTGCCGCGCAGGATCGTGTCAATGTGTCAATTGAGGGCACCAGTCAGAGCCGTCCAATCGACATGACCATCGCCGCACCAACGAGCACCGCGATCGAGTTTGTGAGGGCCACTCCAACGACGATCGGTCTGCAGGGCAGCGGTTCTCCGACGACGTCCTTGGTCACTTTCAAGGTGACGGACCAAGCTGGATTGGGCGTTCCAAGTGAAACAGTCAATTTCACTCTTGATCAATCGAATATTGCAAGTTTGACCGCATCGTCCGGGATAACGGGAAATGACGGGACTGTGGTTGTGGGTGTCAACTCGATCTCTACCCCTTCGCCTGTGCGTGTCCGCGCCACGTTGGCATCCGATAGCGACATCTATGTTCCTTCTAGTGAGTTGACGATCAACGCAGGGTTGCCGCACCAAGAGGGGTTTTCGATCGCGTTTGAGAAAACCTCGATGAACGGAAACCTGGATGGTGATGAATCTGAAGTGCGGATCACACTGACCGACAGATACGGTAACCCTGTGCCGGATGGCACGCGTGTTAACTTGGTGAGTGAAGGTGGGGTAGTGATTCCTGCGTCTTGCACGACGTCCGATGCTGTTTGCAAGGTTAAGTTTGTTGTCAGCAACCCACGACCGATGGACGGTCGTGTAGCACTCACGGCTTACGCTGTCGGTGAAGAGACTTATGTCGATGCGAACGCCAATTTGATTTACAACACGGGTGAAAACTTTACGGACCTGGGTCAGGTGTATCTCGACAAGGACGAAGACGGCGTTGTTGACAGTAGTGGTGAATTCATCACGGGTGGTGTTGTCAATGGGGTTTGGGACAGAAATACCTATGTCCGTGGAACCGCAACGTTGATTTTCTCCCGCACGGACGTGCGCCCTCGGTTTTTCAAGTACAACGGAAGTGCTTGCACCGACGTCCAAGAGACGTTGCCCGTGGCAAATGTCAGCTTGGCGGCAACTTGTTCTCAGACATACGCCGTGTGTGTGCGTGACGGCAACACTGCAGCAGATGGTGCTGGTGGTAATCCATTGGCTTCGGGTGCAACCCTGGAGGCGGCCACCGAAGCCGACGGCGGCAGTGCGTCGGTGGACAACTCACCTGTGCCTGCAATCGTGGTTGCGCCTACAGTGCATATCGTGACAGTCAAGCGGTCTTCTTGCGGTACGGCCTTGACATCAGGCGGAAAGGTGTCGCTTTCGATCAAAACTGGGCCGACTACCTATACTTTCACTAATTTTCTGACGGTCACGCCTTGACAGTTGGCGGTTTGATCTCTTTGATCGGCCTCCCCGGCGGTGGTAAATCCACCGTCGGGCGGCAACTGGCAAGACGACTCGGTGCCCGCTTCCTGGATGCGGACACCGTGCTCGAAGAGCGGATCGGCATGCCGATCCGTTCGTTTTTTGAGCTGCACGGCGAGGCTGCCTTTCGCGACCTGGAAGAACAGGTCATCGATGAGCTCACCCAGCCGCCAGCGGAGGGTGATGCGTCCGCTCAGGGCCTGGTGCTGGCCACGGGCGGCGGTGCCGTGCTGCGTCCCGCCAACCGGGCCAGGCTCAAGGCGCGAACCACGGTGATCTACCTGCGCTCCACGCCAGAGGAGCTTTACCGGCGCTTGCGGTACGACACGCAGCGCCCCCTGCTGCAGGTGGCGGACCCGATGGTCAAGCTGCGTGAGCTGTTTCAGCAGCGGCACCCCTTGTACGAGGAGACCGCTCACTACGCGGTCGACACGGGCAGGCCGTCGGTCTCCACCCTGGTCAACATGATCCTGATGCAGCTTGAACTGGGCGGCAACGACAAACAACCGAGTTGATCAGTAGTGGTTTGCGGTATGCCCTTGACGGAATATTGCCTGGAGGGGATAATTTCAATGAAGTGGGATGTGGAGTACACCGATGAACTTGGGGCATGGTGGAGTGACCTGACCGAAGCAGAGCAAGAGTCCATTGACTCATCAGTGCGGTTGCTTGAAGAAAGAGGGCCAAATCTTGGGTTTCCACACAGCTCTGGAATCGAAGGATCGAAGCACTCTCACATGCGTGAACTTCGCGTGCAGCACGAAGGTCGTCCGTATCGGATTGTTTATGCGTTTGATCCTCGCCGGAGCGCGATCTTGTTGCTCGGCGGTGACAAGACAGGTCACGACCGCTGGTACGAGGTGCACGTGCCGAAGGCTGACAAGCTGTACGACACGCACATTGAAACTTTGAGAAAGGAAGGGCAGATCAATGGCTAAGAATTTCTCTGAATTGCGAGCCAAGATGTCGCCAGAGGCACAGTCCCGCGCAGCGGCGCGGGCCGAGGCCATGCTTGTCGAAATGCAGCTCCAGGAGCTGCGCAAGGCCCGGCAGGTCACTCAAGTCGAGGTGGCAAAAGCCATGAGTGTGGAACAGGCGGCGGTCTCAAAGCTGGAGCGCCGCGAAGACATGTACGTCAGCACGCTGCGTGAATACGTCAAGGCGCTTGGCGGTGAGCTGAAGCTGGTGGCTTCGTTTCCCGATGCCGACATACAAGTTCACCCCTTCGTGCTGGCTCGCTGAACGAACCAATGGTGAATGCGTGCGGTGTGACGCATCAGTTCAATCCGCCCTGAGTCACTCCGCAAAGACGTCTTGCAGCGTCGCCAACGTTGTCGTGAGCGTCTTCGCCGAGACCGCGCCCAACTTCTTGGCCAGGCAAACCTTGTCGACCGTGCGAATCTGATCCAGCAGGATCAGACCTTTGGTGCCCGCCTGGGTCACCGGAATGCGAAATGGGGCGCCAAAGCCCTTTGAGGTCATGGGGGCCACCATCACGGTTTTGAGATGGTCATTCAGTTCGGGGGGCGAAATGACGACGCATGGCCGTGCCTTCTTGATTTCACTTCCGACGGTGGGGTCCAGATTGACCATCCAGATCTCTCCGCGTTTCACCACACCCACTCCGCGTCGGCATCGTTCGCAAAGTTGCCCATCACCAGGGCGTCGCCACCTTGATCAGCCAATGCTTGGGCGGCCTCGGACCAACCGGCTCGAGGCGTTGCACGCGGCTTGCGCAGCACGATGGCGCCGTTTTCAACCGTCAGGTCAGCGGCCTGTTCTTGCGCCAAACCGGCCTGAGCCAACACGGGCTTGGGCAGCACAATGCCCTTGCTGTTGCCAATGGTTCTGATGTTCACGATCATTTCTTGCTCCGTTGCCACGATGTTAGTACGCTGGCCCAATGTTTGCAAGCGATGGTGATGGCGCTTTGGCCCCCAACCCTCGTTGCGTCAACTTGTTTTTGAACATAAACTTGAACATTAGTTGGATAAACGATAAACTTTATGTCATGTCCAAGGCAAGCTCAGCACTCACCCAGATGCCGCCGTCCACGGTTGCTGCACTTGAGCAACTCGGGGCGGATCTGGCCGTGGCCAGGCTTCGTCGCAAAGAATCGCTCAAAACCTGGGCGCAACGACTGGGCGTGAGCGTGCCCACCCTGTTGCGGTTGGAGGCAGGCGAGCCCAGCGTCAGTCTGGGGGTGATGGCGACCGCCCTCTGGTTGATTGGTCGCGATGGCGCGTTGGCCACGTTGGCCACCCCCATGGAGGACCGAGGGGCGCTTGAGCTGGATGTTCGGCAGGCGCAAGCCTTGGGCAAATCGCGAGCGCGGGCAACGGCTCAGGCCAAACTGGCCAAAGCGGTCCGCCGTGAGGGCGGCGGCGAATGAGGCACGACGACCTGTCTCTGTGGTTTCTGGCTGATCCGACCGCACCACGTCATGTGGGGCAGTTGCGTCTGGTTGATGCGGGCAAGGGCGTTTCGCTCCAGTATGGCGATGCATGGTTGCGCGATGGCTTCCCGATCAGTGAAGACCTTGTCCTCACCGACATCGAGCAATTGCCACGTTGGCGCCACATGGCCGCAGGCGCGGTGGATGATGCCCGACCAGATCGCTGGGGCGAGCGCGTCATTCAGTACATCGACAAGCCGGCGCGGCTGTCCATCATGGAGTACCTGTATTACGCAGGTGATGACCGTTTCGGTGCGCTGGGAGTGTCAACCTCTGCCGATGCCTATGTGCCGCACCCGAAGGGCCCGCTGCCGCGGCTTGAGCAGGCCCAGGCGCTCAGCGAGGTGGTTCACAAGGTCAGCGCCAAGGAACCGATCAACGACCTGGAACGCAAGATGCTTGCTGCCGGGGGTAGCTTCGGGGGGGCCAAGCCCAAGGCGCTCATCGAGATCGCTGGCGAGCAGTGGATCATCAAGTTCTTCAACCACGAGCCCATTGATGTTCCGCTGGTGGAGCACGCCTCAATGACGCTGGCCGCGCGAGCAAGCATCACAGTGGCAGAGACTCGGGTGGTGCCGTTGCTCGGCGAGCATGCATTGGTGGTGCGTCGTTATGACCGTGACGGGGGGCGTCGAATTCATTGCATTTCTGCAGGGACGGCTTTGCGTGCGCAAACTGTGGTCGGACAGGAGCCTGATCTTGGGTACCCCGCCCTGGCACAGTTGCTGCGCCGCACGGGCATTGCCGAGGACAGCCGCAACTTGCTGGACATGCAGGAGTTGTTCAGGCGCATGGTCTTCAACATCCTGATCGACAACACCGACGACCACGAGAAAAACCATGCGTTGATGGCGCTTGCACCCACCCGCCAGGGGCGGTATCGATTGGCCCCGGCCTACGATGTTTTGCCCACCAACTCAGGGCAGGGGTTTCAGGAGTTTGTGGTGGGGGTCGATCAACGGGATTCCACCCTTACCAATGCGATGTCGCAGTGCGAATTGTTTGGCTACACGCGGCCCCAGGCGGCCGCTGAGGTGGCTCGTGTGATCGCTGTGGTCGATGGGTGGAAGGATCACTTCGCGCAGTGTGGTGTTTCGGGCGCCGACATCGACAGCCTGGCCGAACGCATGGATGGCGATGAACTGCTCAAGCAGCGGCGCTCGTTCGATCCTGGTGAACATTCGGTGTCATCACGTCCGAAGCGCAGGCGCAGCCCCTTTGAGCGGTGAACTCAAAGGGGCCGTGCGGGTCAGCCCAGCCGGCTCAACTGCGTCTTGATGCGCTCCACCGTGGCGGTGAAGTCCGCCACACGGGCCTTTTCCTGATCCACGACCGCCGCAGGGGCGCGGGCCACAAAGCTCTCGTTGCCCAGCTTGGCTTGTGCCTTGGTGATCTCGCCTTCCAGGCGCAGCACTTCCTTGCTCAGGCGGGCCTTCTCGGCTTCCACGTCGATTTCGACGTGCAGGGCCAGGCGGGTCTCGCCTTGCACGGCCACGGGTGCCATGGCAGTGGCCTCGGCAAAGGCGGCGTCGTCCAGCACCTTGACTTCGCTGAGCTTGCCCAGGGCCTTGATGATGGGCGCAGCCGCTTCAATGAAGGCGGCGTCACCGGTGGTCAGCAGGGGCATGCGCTCGGCGGGTGAGAGGCTCATCTCGCTGCGCAGGTTGCGGGTGGTGCCCACGATGGCCTTGAGCTTGGCCACCCACGCGTCCGAGGCCGGGTCGATGCGGCTCAGGTCGGCGCGGGGGTAGGCGGCGGTCACCAGCGAGTCGTCGCTGCCCGCCTCCTTGCGGCCGGCCACGGGGGCCACCACTTGCCACAGCTCTTCGGTGATGAAGGGGGTGATGGGGTGCAGCAGGCGCAGCACGGTCTCCAGCACGCGGATCAGGGTGCGGCGGGTGGCGCGGGCGGCGCCCTCGTTGCCGCTGTCCTTGGCGGCATTGATCTGGGCCTTGGCGATTTCGATGTACCAGTCGCAGTACTCGTCCCACACGAACTGGTAGATGGCGTTGGCCACGTTGTCCAGCCGGAACTCGGCAAAGCCTTGTTCAACCGTGGCCTCCAGGCGCTGCAGCTCGGACACGATCCAGCGGTCAGCCGGGCTGAAGTCCAGGTAGCCATTGGCGGCGCACTGGCCGGGCACGTGCGAGTCCAGGCCGCAGTCCTGGCCTTCGGTGTTCATCAGCACAAACTTGGTGGCGTTCCAGAGCTTGTTGCAGAAGTTGCGGTAGCCCTCGCAGCGCTTGGAGTCAAAGTTGATGCTGCGGCCCAGGCTGGCCAGGGTGGCAAACGTGAAGCGCAGGGCGTCAGCCCCGTAGCTGGGAATGCCTTCGGGGAATTCCTTCTCGGTGGCTTTGCGCACCTTGGGGGCGGTCTCGGGCTTGCGCAGGCCCACGGTGCGTTTGTCGAGCAGCGCGGGCAATTCGATGCCGTCGATCAGGTCCACCGGGTCCAGCACATTGCCTTCGGACTTGGACATCTTCTTGCCTTGGGCATCGAGCACCAGGCCGTGGATGTACACGTGCTTGAAGGGCACCTTGCCCGTGAAGTGCTTGGTCATCATGATCATCCGGGCCACCCAGAAGAAGATGATGTCGTAGCCGGTGATCAACACGCTGGAGGGCAGGAACAGGTCCAGCTCCTTGGTCTGCTCGGGCCAGCCCAGGGTCGAGAACGGCACCAGCGCGGACGAGTACCAGG
>DAORJC010000161.1:0-7260 GCA_035438885.1 Aquabacterium sp.
CGGCGCAAAAGCGAACACCGCCCCCGTACGGGAGGCGCCAAAGGCCCGTTGGGCGAGCAGGTAGAACCTCAGGCTCAGGCCATAGCCTGTTGCGCCAATGGCGACCAGGGCCAAGGCGGCTGGCCAGCCTGGCATGGACTCTCCGGTCAAGGCGGCCACGGCTGTCGTCATGGCGGCTCCGAGCATGGCCTTGCCCAGGACGACCTGACCAGGGTCTCGGTCTGCCACGCCCCTCGACAGTGCGTTGTCCACGCCCCAGGCGATCGTCGCGGCCATCACCGCCAGCAGCCCGATCAGGTGCATCTGACCTGTGCGTCCCTGGTCCAGCACGAGCACGATGCCACCGCCCATCAGCAACAACATCGCACCCCAGACACGGCGATCCATGGACTCGCCATAGAGCACGCGCGCCAGCAACGCCGTGAACAGGGCCTCCAGGGTCAGCAGCAAAGAAGCGCTGGTGCCGCTGGTCTTTTGAAGTCCCCAGGCCAACGCCACTGGCCCGATGCCTGCGCCAAAGAGGGCCATCGCCAGCAAACGCGGCAGGTCTCCTCGCCTCAACCGGGCTTCACGCTCAGGAGACTGGCGGGTGAGCAACCCGATCAGTGCCGCGCCCACATACAGGAGCGAGGCGGTCGAAAAAGCCCCCACGCCATCGCCAGCGAGTTGCACCAGAGGGGTGCTCACGCCGAACAGCACTGCGGCGGCCAAGGCCAGGGCGCCCCCTTGAACGGCGGGCCAGCGTGAATGAGGCATGTTCAGGATCCCGTTCCACCGAAGGCGAGATCTTCACACACGATTCCTGCCAGGGTCCCACAATGACCCGGGACCTTCAAGCGCGGCATGTCCGCCATCACCCAAAGCAGTGTGAAAGTGGGCAAGGGCGACTGGGTGGCCGGTGTGGCCATCGGCCTTCAGGGCGCACGTCGATACTGGCTCTACCTTCCGCCTGATGTGAAAAGCGGTGAACAACTGCCCTTGCTGGTGATGCCGCATGGTTGCATCGGGGCGGTCAGCCGCGACCGGAGGCTCGCTTGCGCAGGACGAAGTAGTGATTGAAGGGCTCGACCACCGCCTTCAAGGGGATCTCTTCCGTCAGGTCAAAGCCCTTTTGACGCAAGGTCTCCAGCATGGCGGCCTTGTTGCGGTAGTAACCAATGTGGCCGCTGGGGTAGCGCACATACTGCTGCGCGCCTTGCACGGTGCTGTCGCGCAAGACCAGCAGGCCGCCATCCACGAGGTAACCTGCAAAGTCGTTCAGCATCTGCGCCAATTGCGCGTCATCGGGCATGCAGGCAAAGACCCCCATGCAGAACACCGCATCCACCTGAGCATTGAACGCCACTTTGGTGGTGGCCACGTTGGTCTGAAAGAAGGAGACGTTGCCCAAGGCTTCGCAACGCTTGCGGGCCGACGCGAGGAGGTTCTCGCTGATGTCAAAAGCCAGCACCCGCCCGGCCTGCTCGGCCACGATGACCGTGTACTCGCCGTTGCCGCAGCCGATGTCCAGCACGTTGGTGCCAGGCAAGAAATGCCGCGCCAGGATGCCGCGCAGTTCGGTCTCGGCCAGTTGGTAGTAGGCGGGGTCAGCGACGTGCGTGTCCTTGGCCTCGGCCCAATACTTACGGGTGTACTCTTTCAAGGCATCGAGTTCCATCTGACACTCCCATCTCCAAACGCTGAACGGCAACAAGGCCTGCCACCCGGATGCTAGGTGGATGGCGCATTGCGCATCGGCAGATTAGCCACGGGTTTTGCGGCCATACATGGCTTCACCCTCGCTTCACACAGCTCACGGATTCCTCACGCTCACCGCCCAGACTGAATGCCTCACGGCCGTCAATCCAAGGTGACACGATGGGCTCCATCCCTCAGTCTTTGCATCTGTTTCGTTCAGCGCAGCGCCAGGTTCCGCTGCTGCCCTGGCCCAGGGCGGCATTCGGTCCGGTCACCGCCCACCGGCTCTCGAGGCTGCTGGCGGGCTACCTGTTGGTGGTGGCCATTGGCGCCGGCCTGCTGCACGCTCCACGACTGGCCGATGGCTGGCACATCTTTGGGCTGGGGCTGATGCTGCCCGGCGCGGGCTTTCTGGCGCATGCCGACCTGTGCACCACGGGTGGCATCGGGCACACCGCGCTGGCGCTGGGCGCGTTCGCACTTTTTGGTCTGTCGGTGCTGATCTGGTTTGCCACGGGCAACATCGTGGCACCGCCGCTGGCCTGGGTGGGCACGGCGCTGTGGGCGGCCGCCATGGACCATGGGCCCATCTCCCCATGGGTGGTCGATCTGGCCCACGCGGCAGCAGGGGTGTCCGTGCTGGCCCCCATGTTGGCCTGGCCAGCCTGGATGGCCTTTGCGCGCTGGCAGCGGCGCCAGGACAACGCCTACCTCCGGCAGATCCAGCCTCGCGTGCATGAGATCTTCACCGCACCAACGACGCCCGCCAGCACCGTGACCCCGCCGGAGATGAGCCTGTCCCACCTGCAACGTGTGCGCTTTGCGCTGGAACGTGCGCTGCAACCCGTCGCCGACTTTGAGGGCTTTGAGCACCGCGACCCGTTCCAGACAGCGGCTTTGCGTTACCAGGTCAACTTTCTGGGCTATGGGCTGGCTTTGACACAGGCCCGCTTCACGCCGGCGTTTCGCGGCTACATGACGCGGGCGCAAGAGCAGTTGCTGCACAAACAGCGGCAGCACCGCATCTGGTCCTACTGGGCGCTGGAGAGCCTGTGGGGCCACCTGCGGTGCAACCCCGACCCCATCCAGCGCGACAACATCATGTTCACGGGTTTTGTGGCCTTGCAGATGGCCTTGTTCGAGGCCAGCACCGGCAGCCGCGAGGCCTCTCGTCCCGGCTTCTTCACGCTGCAACATCCCCAAGGCTCGCGCTACGTGCACGACCACGCATCCCTCGTCTGGCAACTGGATGCTTCATACTGGCAGTCGCCCTTTGGCCTGGTGCCCTGCGAGCCCAACTGGATTTACCCCCTGTGCAACGCCATGAGCGCCTGTGCGGTGCTGGCACATGATGCGCAGCGCGGCAGCGCCGTCTGGCATGGCCGCCACGCCGCAGGTTTCATCCAGCACCTGGAGGCCGAGTTTCTGGACGCCTTTGGCCGCTTGGTGCCGTGCCGATCCAGTGCCACTGGCCTGGCACTGCCTGCCATCGGGGGCGCCATGGCGCAGGCCATGCCCTGCTACTTTCTGAACGCGCTGGCACCCGATCTGGCGCGCCGCCAATGGCTGCTGCTGCGCCGTGACCTGTTGGATGCGAAGGGGCGCTTTCGGCGCCGGGCGTTCTGGCCCATCGACACGGGCAACTATGGCTTCTCAAGGGCCAGCGCCTACACCGCCACCGCGCTGGTGGCGTGCGAACTGGGCGACCAGGCCGTGTATGACCACTGCATGGCGGCCCTGGAATCAGAATGCCCCAGCACGCCGAAAGACGGCGTCATCCACCGCGCCCAGGCGTCGGTCTGGTCACACGGGGTGGAGCTGATGGCGCTGGCCGGTGGGCGCGATGCCTTCCGCACCTTGATCAACCACCCACCGCGACATCCAGGCCCGTGGCTTGACGAGGTGCGCTACCCGGATGTGCTGGTGGCATCGGCCCATGCGGACGATGCAGGTGGCCTGCATGCGGTGTTGTATGGCGCCATTGAGGGTGGCACGCACAGCGTGGTCGTGGCGGGCCTGCACCCCTGCGCCCTGTACAAGGTGGAAGGGGCCACGGCCTCACACATCGTCGCGGGCCGCCAGGGCAGGGCGAAGCTGCGCGTGCGACTGGTCGGGCGCACCAGCCTGCGCCTGGAACTGGCATGGCAGGTGCGCGCATGAATTGCTGCCTGTGGATGGGGGCTTTGATGGCTGCAGCCACGCTGGCCAAGACGGGCGGGTGGCCGTGGGGGCAAGGCCAACGCCACCGCAGCGCGCAAGCCTGGCGCTTGACCAAAAACGAGGGCCAGGCATGAGCTTCACGTGGCGTTCGAGAATCCGCAGTTTTGGCTACGCCTTTGAGGGCATCACGAT
The DNA here is from genome assembly GCA_035438885.1 of Aquabacterium sp. Classification (GTDB taxonomy): domain Bacteria; phylum Pseudomonadota; class Gammaproteobacteria; order Burkholderiales; family Burkholderiaceae_C; genus Aquabacterium. The sequence continues at coordinate 4,030 of DAORJC010000161.1, forward strand.
GATGCTCAAGACCCAGCACAACGCCTGGCTGCATCTGTTGGCCAGCGGGCTGGTTGGCTTGGCTGCTGTGATCCTGGAAGTGAGTGCCGCCGACTGGCGCTGGCTGGTGGTCGCCATCACCCTGGTATGGGCGGCAGAGGCCATGAACACGGCATTCGAGTTTCTGTGCGATGTCGTGTCGCCAGAGTACGCACCGGCGGTCAAGGGCGCCAAAGACATTGCGGCAGGGGGTGTGCTGATCACGGCGGTGGGTGCGGCGGCGATTGGCGCGTTCACCTTTGGGCCCTACTTGGGGCCGTGGTGCGAACGTCTGAACTGAGCGATTGCTCAACCACTAGAAGGGTGATCTGCCGTGACCTGGCGATCACTTCACGAGGCGCCGTCCTGAGCGCCGCTTCGCCTCACGCTCGGCGCCACACCAAACCACCGCTTGTACGCCTGGGAGAAGCTGGACAGGTCGCTGAAGCCCATGCGCTCGGCAATGTCGGTGAGGGACAAGCTGGCATCGGCCAACAGCCCGTTGGCCTGATGTCCGCGCACCTCGGCCAGCAGCACCCTGAACGAGGTGCCCTCATCCTGGAGGCGCCGCTTCAGGGTCCGCTCACTGAGCCCCAACATGCGAGCAGCCTGCGGCAGGTCCGGTGCCATGTGGAGCGGCGCCGTGCTCAGGTATTGGCGCACGCATTCCGTGGTCCCCAGGCGGGCGCGGCGTCGTTCGAGCAGCTCCTCGCAGGCGCGCTCGCACATGGCCACCGTGACCGGATTGGCTTGAGGCAGCCGCAGGCCCAACAGCCGGCGGTCAAACGACAAACTGTTGCTGCGGGCGCCAAACTCGGGACGGCCCCCGCCCATGTTCAGGTGAGCGTCGAGCCAACTGGCCCCGAGCGGGATGGCGTGCTGAAGGGTGAAGCGCGACAAAGTGAATGCCCGCCCCAGCGTCTCCCTCATCAAGCGGGAGGCCGCCGCCACATCGCGCTCCACCAGGAAGCGCTGCAGCGCAGGTTCAACGTCCGGGGGCTCGAACGTGACCGTGCACAGCTCACCTTCCAGGCCGCCAGAAATGCGGCAGAAGGCAAACGTCAGGGGAATGAAGCGCAAGGCCAGCGCCAAGGCGTCGCCCGCCGTCGCGCTGCTGACCAGGCCCAGGCCCCACAGCCCGTAGGACGCAAAGTTGTAGCGCATGCCGACTTCCAGCCCCAGTCCCGGCTGCCGGCACGCGCGGATGAGGTTGCCCACCACACACAACTCCTGACTGGCATCGAGTTCCAGCGCGGGATCCGCCAGATCGGCTTCTTTCAGGCGAGAGCGGGCCAGGAGTTTGGCGATGTCCAGCCCCTGCTCCTGGCCGAACTCGACCAACAGGCGAACGCTTGCCGAACTGCGCTTGAAATCCCAAAAACTCATGGAGGGGTGAACACCTGTGTGTGGCCCAAATCATAAAGCCTTTGTCCTGAGTCAACATGGTCAACGGCGGCAGTCTTGCGCATGATTCGCGCTTCGCAGCGCAGACCGCTGTTTGCACCTCGGGGTTTCAAGAACATGCAAAGCATCGGCTCGGACGCCAACGCCACGTTTCACACCATCATCATCGGGTCGGGCTTTGCCGGCATCGGGATGGCGGTGGCATTGAAGAAGGCGGGCCTTGGCGATTTCCTCATCCTTGAAAAGCAGCACGATGTCGGCGGGGTGTGGCGCGACAACACCTATCCCGGTGCCGCGTGTGACGTGCCGTCGCACCTGTATTCGTTCTCGTTCGAGCCCAATCCGAATTGGTCCAGGGTCTTTGCACCCCAGGCCGAGATCCACCAGTACCTCCAACACTGCGCTCAGAAATACGGCCTGCTGCCCTCCATCCGCTTTGGCTGCGAGGTGGCGAACGCCCACTACCACGAGGACCTTTCGCGGTGGAGCGTGACCTTGCGCAGCGGCCAGATCCTGCGCGCGCGTTTTGTCGTCACGGCCACCGGGCAGCTCAGTCGGCCGGTCTACCCCAAGCTGGAGGGCATGGACCAATTCAAGGGGCATGTGTGCCACTCGGCCCACTGGGACCACCGCCATGACCTGACTGGCCAGCGCGTCGCGGTGATCGGCACGGGGGCTTCGGCCATCCAGTTCGTGCCCGCCATTGCGGGGCAAGTGAGCCAACTGACGGTGTTTCAACGCTCGGCCGCCTACATCCTGCCTCGTCCAGATGGCCCGTATGCGGCCTGGCGCAAGGCCCTGTTCAAGAAACTGCCCTGGACCATGAAGCTGCACAGGGCCCGCATCTATGCCCAGTACGAAAGCCGCGCCGTGGCGTTCACGCGGTTCAAGGCGCTGATGCAGCTGGCCGTGGGCCTGCCTTTCAAGGGGCTGCTGCATCGACAGGTGCCCGACCCGGGTCTGCGCGCCCGCTTGACACCGGATTACCCCATCGGTTGCAAGCGCATCCTGCTGTCCAATGAGTACCTGGCCACCATGGTCCAGCCCCACGTTAACCTGGTCACCCAAGGCATCCGCCGCATCACGGCCGATGGCGTCGAGACGGCAGATGGGCAACACCACGCCGTGGACGCGATCGTCTACGGCACCGGCTTTGCGGCCACGGAGTTCCTGGCGCCCATGACGATCACGGGCCGGGCGGGCCGGGAGCTCAACGACGTGTGGCGCAAGGGCGCGCAAGCCTATCTGGGCATGACGGTGCCGGGCTTCCCCAACTTTTTCATGCTTTATGGTCCCAACACCAACCTGGGTCACAGCTCGATCATCTACATGCTGGAAAGCCAGATCGCGCATGTGCTGCGGTGCATGAAGGCCGCTCACCAGGCCGGTGCCAGCGCGATGGAAGTGGATGAGGCGCGCTACGCCAGCTTCAATGGCATTGTGCAAAAGCGCCTGGCGTCCACGGTGTGGCAAGGCTGCAAGAGCTGGTATGTGGATGCAAACGGGCACAACAGCACCAACTGGCCTGGTTTCACGTTCGGCTACCGTTGGCTCACGCGGCATGCCTCGCTCAAGGCTTACCACTTCATCTCGAATTCCATGGCTTCAGGAAACCCAAAGTGACGTCTCGCCGCTATCCCGACACCTCTCATGTGCGCCTGCGCGCCATCAAGTCCACCTTCATGGCAGAGGGGGCGCTCTGCGCTGCCACGCTCTATGTGCCACAAGACGCCAGGCCCGATCAGGAACTGCCCGCCATCCTCATGCTGGGCGGCTGGGGCAGCATCCAGCGGGCCATGACCTCGTCGT
>DAORJC010000162.1:0-7191 GCA_035438885.1 Aquabacterium sp.
GCGAGTTCGGCGGCGACGTGAGCCACCTGAACCTGCACAAGACCTTCTGCATCCCCCACGGCGGTGGCGGCCCCGGCGTCGGCCCCGTCTGTGTGGTCGAAGACCTGGCCCCCTTCCTGCCCGGCCATCGCGCTGCGGGCATCGGCACCGAGCAACAAGTGGGCGCTGTGTCCGCCGCGCCCCTGGGCAACGCCGCCGTGCTGCCCATCAGCTGGATGTACGTGCGCATGATGGGTGCCGATGGCCTGAAGACGGCCACCGAGGTGGCCATCCTCAACGCCAACTACGTGGCCGCCCGCCTGGCCGATCACTACGACATCCATTTCAGCAGCGGCAAGTCCGAGGTCAAGGGTGGCGGCGTGGCCCACGAGTGCATCCTGGACCTGCGCCCCCTCAAGGACAGCACCGGCGTCAGCGCCGAGGACGTGGCCAAGCGACTGATCGACTACGGCTTTCATGCGCCCACGCTGAGCTTCCCGGTGGCCGGCACCCTGATGGTCGAGCCCACGGAGAGCGAGTCCCTGGCTGAGCTCGATCGCTTCTGCGACGCCATGATCGCCATCCGCGAAGAAATCCGCCGGGTCGAGCAAGGCCTGTGGCCACAAGACGACAACCCGCTCAAGCACGCCCCGCACACCGCGCGCGCGCTGCTCAAGGGCGAATGGCCTCATGCCTACAGTCGGGAAGATGCCGCCTACCCAGTTTCCACATTGCGGCATCAAAAGTACTGGGCGCCTGTGGGACGGGTGGACAACGTCTACGGTGACCGCAACCTCATGTGTTCGTGCCTGCCCCTGAGCGCTTACGAAGATCTCGTCTGACCTCTGTTTCGCCCCCTGTTGTTCAAATACCCCCCTAATTTCGCTATAGATTCGGGCGAAAGGCGCCGATAACATGACACCTTTCTTTACATTTTTGAACACAGGAGTTCCCATGGTCGTGAGTGATTTTTGCGCCTCTTTCATCAAAAGTTCCTCGGTCGCAATCGCTGCCGGTCTGCTGATGAGCACCTCAGCCCAGGCGCAGTTCGGTGGATTTCTACAGAGCGTGATCGGAGCCGCCGCCCAGCAAGCCGCTCAGCAGGCGGCACAGCCTGCCCCTGTCGCAGCCAATCCGTATGCGGCCCAACCCGCGTTGGCACCTCAGCTCAATGCAGCTCAGACCAATGCCATTGCGTCGGTCGCCGCGAGCATCCCGGTGACTGACCCTGAGTACCAGGCCCTGATGGCGCAATCTTTGGTCAACATTCCGGTGGCTCAGCGTTCGACGCTGGCGCCCATCATCGATGTGCAGGTGCGCCAGTCGCTCGCCGCTCGCCGCTTGGGTCTGGCAGGCGTGCCGGCGACGGCAGCCGTCGCCCAGCCGGGCGTCGTTGCCAACCCAGCCGCACAACAAGCCCTGCAAGGTGCTCTGATGCAAGGACTTGCTGGCAATGGCCAGGGCCTGCCCACCAACCTGGGCAGCGATGCCGGCAAGGCAGCCGCTGCGGGCGCGCTGATCCAGGGCCTGGGCAGCCTCTTCAGCCGTCCTGCCACGCCCGCCGCTGCTGTCCCGGTGCCACCCCAGGCCCCTGCCACAGCACCTTGATCCACCGGGGCGCCTCCTGGCGCCCCTTTGCTTCAATACATCAGCCGATCAGGTTTGACGTCACGCAAGATCGTGGTGGCGATCTCCTCGATCGACTTGTGGGTCGAGGACAGCCATTCGATGCCCTCGCGGCGCATCATGGCCTCGGCCTGCTGAACCTCAAAACGGCAGTTCTCGAGGCTGGCGTACTTGCTGCCGGGGCGGCGCTCATTGCGGATCTGGCTCAGGCGCGCCGGGTCGATGGTCAGGCCAAAGCATTTCTTGCGATACGGCTTGAGCATGGCCGGCAAAAAGCCCCGGTCAAAGTCTTCCGGGATCAGCGGCACGTTGGCCGCCTTGACGCCGTGCTGCATGGCCAGGTACAGCGAGGTCGGCGTCTTGCCGCTGCGGCTCACGCCCACCAGCACCACATCGGCCAGCTCCAGGTTGCGCGCCGACTGACCGTCGTCGTGCTCCAGCGAGAAATTGATGGCCTCGATGCGGTCGTGATACCCGCCGTCCACCGCCACGTCCGAGAAACGGCCGACGCGGTGATTGGACTTCATGTTGAACTCTTCTTCGAGCGGCTCGACAAAGGTCTTGATCATGTCGAACACCTTGGCACGGCAAGGGCGAATGATTTCCAGGATGTCCTCATCGACCAAGGTCATGAAGACAATCGGGCGCTTGCCCTCGCGCTCGGCCGCGGTGTTGATCTCGCGCACCACCTGGTGGGCCTTGTCGACCGTGTCGATGAAGGGCCGACGGATGTGGCGCGACTTGATGGCGAACTGCGCCATGATGGAATTGCCGAAGGTCTCGGCCGTGATGCCGGTGCCATCGGACACAAAAAACACGCTGCGATCAGGCATGGGTGACAAGAACAACCCGGAGGTCGTGTGAGGGCGCACTCAGGCGCGATGCGCCCGATTGTCACCCGAGTCTGACCGCACGGGCAAACCGGCAGGGCTCAGACCACGGTCAAGGTCACGGCGATGTTGCCGCGCGTGGCGTTGGAGTAGGGGCAGACCTGGTGCGCTGCGGCCACCAGTGCCTCGGCCTTTTCGCGGTCCATGCCAGGCAGTGTGATGTTCAGGCGCACCGCGATGCCGAAACCGGCAGGGATGGGCCCGATGTCGACTTCACCGGCGATCTGGGTGCCAGCGGGCAAGGCCTGCTTTTGCTGACCCGCCACAAAGCCCATGGCGCCCAGGAAACAGGCCGAATAGCCGGCGGCGAACAACTGCTCCGGGTTGGTGCCTTCGCCACGGCCACCCATTTCCTTGGGCAGCGACAGGGACGCTTCCAGCTTGCCGTCGCTGGAGACGGCCTTGCCATCGCGGCCGCCTGTGGCGGTGGCGTGGGCGGTGTAAACAACTTTGTCGAGTGCTTGCATGGGGGGCTCCAATGTGAGGATGTGCTTTTGAGCGGGTGGTTGGCTGCAATTCAATTGTGCGCAATCGAATTGCATCCAATGTAAGTCATCGCGGGATCAGCCGGGAAGCGCCTGACCATACACCCCACCACCAAAAGGGCTATCGACCCGAAGCCTTCGCCTTGCCGTCGTCAGTGCCGCCCTCTGCCCCCTCCCCCAGCCTGTGACGAAGCTCATGCAGGGCCGACCGCAGCGACGCCATCTCGTCGTCAGAGCCCCCGATCAGGCAGCGCATGGCCGTGGGGACCTCTCTCGCCCTCAGCTTGAGGCCCTGCCCCTCCGGGGTCAGGCGCACCCGAACGCGCCGCTCATCGCGCTCATCACGCTGGCGGACGATCCAGCCGTGCCCCTCCATGCGCCTCAACAACGGTGTCAAGGTGCCTGAATCGAGCCCCAGGCGGGCACCCAACTGGTTGACCACCTGGTCGTCCTGCTCCCACAAGGCCAGCATCACCAGGTACTGCGGGTAGGTCAGCCCCAGCGCATCCAGGTGCGGCTTGTACAGCTTGGTCATCAGCAAAGTGCTGCTGTAGAGCGCAAAACACAGTTGCTGGTCCAGCAACAGGGCTTGATCGGCCGGATGCGGCGCAGGCGCGCCAGGGGCAGCGTGATCGTTTGAAGAAGGGGCAGACATGTCAGGCATGTCGACATCCTAAAGCGCACCAATATGTTCTGCACAAACTGCTGGTCAACCCTAAAATGGTCGGATCTGTCGACGACAGGCTGGCGGTGCACACAACAACCACAACAGCACCCTGGCCTCCTCCCGACGCCCAATTTTTCACTATCTGGAGTTTCCATGTCTCAACTTTTCGAGCCGACCGCGCTGGTCGTCCCGTTCGAACAACTGCGCATGACCGATGTCGAATCGGTCGGCGGCAAGAACGCCAGCCTGGGCGAAATGATCTCGCAACTGCCTGACGGCGTGCGGGTGCCCACCGGTTTTGCGACCACGGCTCACGCTTTCCGTGAGTTCCTCAAGCACGACGGGCTGAGCGATCGCATCAGCCAGCGTCTGGCCGCGCTGGACACCGAAGATGTCCGCGCCCTGACCGAAGCCGGCGCAGAAATCCGCGGCTGGGTGGAAGCCCAGCCCTTCCCGGCCGACCTGGAGCAAGCCATCCGCGAGGGCTTCAAGACCCTGGCGGGTGACAACCTGCAGGCCTCGTTTGCCGTGCGCTCGTCGGCCACTGCCGAAGACCTGCCCGACGCCTCGTTTGCCGGTCAGCAAGAGACCTTCCTGAACGTGGTCGGCATCGAAGACATCCTGCACAAGATGAAGGAAGTCTTCGCCTCGCTTTATAACGACCGCGCCATCTCGTACCGCGTGCACAAGGGCTTTGCCCACGACGTGGTCGCCCTGTCCGCAGGCGTGCAGCGCATGGTCCGCTCGGATCTGGGCGCCGCCGGCGTCATGTTCACCATGGACACCGAATCGGGCTTCCCCGATGTGGTCTTCATCACCTCCAGCTACGGCCTGGGCGAGACCGTGGTGCAAGGCGCCGTCAACCCTGACGAGTTCTACGTCCACAAGCCCACCCTGCGAGCCGGCAAGCGTGCCCTGATCCGCCGCAACCTGGGCTCCAAGATGATCAAGATGGAGTTTGCAACGCCCGCTGAAAAAGCGGCCAGCGGCAAACTGGTCAAGACCGTCGACACCGCCACCGAACAGCGCAACCGCTACAGCCTCACCGACGACGATGTGCTGGAGCTGGCCCGCTACGCCCTGGTGATTGAAGAACACTACGGCCGCCCCATGGACATCGAATGGGGCAAGGACGGCGGCGACGGCAAGCTCTACATCCTGCAAGCGCGACCCGAGACGGTCAAGAGCCAGCAGGCCGGCAAGACCGAACAACGCTACAAGCTCAAGAGCACCGGCACCATCCTGGCCGAAGGCCGCGCCATTGGCCAGAAGATCGGCACCGGCCCCGTGCGCATCGTGCACAGCCTGGCCGAGATGGACAGCGTCAAGCCCGGCGACGTGCTGGTCACCGACATGACCGATCCCAACTGGGAGCCCGTCATGAAGCGCGCCAGCGCCATCGTGACCAACCGCGGCGGGCGTACCTGCCACGCGGCCATCATCGCGCGTGAACTGGGCATCCCCGCCGTGGTCGGTTGCGGCAACGCCACCGAGCGTCTGACCGATGGCCACCTGGTCACCGTGGCCTGCTCCGAAGGCGACACCGGCCACATCTACGACGGCCTGCTCGAGACCGAAGTGACCGAAGTGACCCGTGGCGAAATGCCCCACATCGGCCTGAAGATCATGATGAACGTGGGCAACCCTCAACTGGCGTTCGACTTTGCCCAGATGCCCAACAGCGGCGTGGGTCTGGCTCGCCTGGAGTTCATCATCAACAACGCCATTGGCGTGCACCCCAAGGCCATCCTGGACTACCCCAACGTCGACAGCGACCTGAAAAAGGCGGTCGAATCGGTGGCCCGTGGCCACGCCAGCCCGCGTGCGTTCTACGTCGACAAGCTGGCCGAGGGCATTGCCACCATCGCCGCGGCCTTCTACCCCAAGCCCGTGATCGTGCGCCTGTCGGACTTCAAGTCCAACGAGTACAAGAAGCTGATCGGCGGCTCGCGCTACGAGCCCGAAGAAGAGAACCCCATGCTGGGCTTCCGTGGCGCCTCACGCTACATCAGCAAGGAGTTCGGTGAGGCCTTCGCCATGGAGTGCGAAGCCCTGCGCCGCGTGCGCAGCGAGATGGGCCTGACCAACGTCGAGATCATGGTGCCTTTTGTGCGCACCCTGAAGCAGGCCGAACGTGTCACCGGCATGCTGGCAGACCAGGGTCTGGTGCGGGCCTCCAAGGGCGGCACCGACAACCTGCGCGTCATCATGATGTGCGAAGTGCCCTCCAACGCCATCCTGGCCGAGCAGTTCCTGGAGTTCTTTGACGGCATGTCCATCGGCTCGAACGACCTGACCCAGCTGACCCTGGGCCTGGACCGCGATTCGGGCCTGGAACTGCTGGCCGCCGACTTTGACGAGCGTGATCCTGCCGTCAAGGCCTTGATTTCACGTGCCATTGCGGCCTGCCGTGCCCACGGCAAGTACATCGGCATCTGCGGTCAGGGCCCCAGCGATCACCCCGACTTTGCCGAGTGGCTCAGCGACGAGGGCATTGTCTCGATCTCGCTGAACCCCGACACGGTGGTCGACACCTGGAAACGACTGGCCACCCGCGGCTGAGTTTTCAGGCTATACTCGCAGACTTTTCGTCAGTTGCCTTCTGGCATTTCGCCAGAGGCAACCCTTGCCGTCCGTGGGTCTGACGCTTCACGACGGCTTCACCCCCCACCTTTTGTCGGGCGGGGAATCCACAAGGAGATGCTATGCGTCACTATGAAATCGTGCTGCTGATCCACCCGGATCAAAGCGAACAAGTTCCAGCCATGCTGGAGCGCTACAAGGGTGTGATCACCGCCGCTGGTGGCCAGATCCACCGCGTTGAAGACTGGGGCCGCCGTCAGCTGGCATACCAGATCAACAAGCTGGCCAAGGCTCACTACCTGTGCCTGAACATCGAAACCAGCAAGGAAACCCTGGCTGAGATCGAAACCGCATTCAAGTTCAACGATGCAGTGCTGCGTCACCTCACCGTGGTCAAGGACAAGGCTGAAACAGCTCCCTCGGTCATGATGAAGCAAGTTGAGCGCGAAGAGGCCCGCAAGGCTGCGCAAGACACCAACCAAGCCGCGGCCTGATGCCTTGTGGCATCAGGGCGTGACGTCCGGCCCGCGCGATGAGTGATGTCCCGAGCGACTCCGTCAGCCCCCACTTCAATGAAGTGACACTGACCGCCCGAATCACTGAACGCAAGGCCCTTCGATACACCCCAGCCGGTTTGCCCGCACTGGATCTCGGTCTCCACCACGAATCATCGTTGGTTGAAGCCGGACAGCCCCGCAAGGTGGTCTGTGATCTCAGAGCAGTGGCGATGGGTCCCATGGCTGAACGACTCAATCGCACCGACATCGGTGCCGAGTTGCTCTTCAAGGGATTTCTGGGCATGTCGCGAAACGGACGAGGCATCCTGCTGCACATCATCGAGCTCAACTCAACACCGACAGATTAATCTGCACACAAGAGGTCAACATGGCTATCACTCGTGGCAAAGGCAAGTTCTCCAAAGACCGCAAGGGCAAGCGCAACACGCAATCCCTGCTGTTCC
>DAORJC010000163.1:0-7151 GCA_035438885.1 Aquabacterium sp.
CGTCACCCAGGGGCGTGTTGAGCTCTTCGGCGATGCGTTTGGCCACGCTGGAGGCGGCAATCCGGCGCGGCTGGGTGTGGCCGATCAGCTTGGGGCGAAGGTGGCGCGGGGCGTTGGGGTCTCGCACAGCGCCCCAGCCGCCCCGGCCCATCGACATGGCAATCTTGGGCAACTGCGTGGTCTTGCCAGAGCCCGTCTCGCCACAGACGATGATGACCTGGTGCTCGCGCAGCGCGGCTTCGATCTCGTCGCGTTTACCGGAAACCGGCAGGTTTTCTGGAAAGACAATGGGCAGGGGCAAAGAAGCGGGCATCAGCAAGGTCATCGGCAGTGAGTGCCGATTATCTCCGCGCCGGGCTGCCACCGACCGGAGGCCTGGCTCTTCATGCCAGCGCGACTCGCTGCTGGCCACCGGTTGGCATTTTTTGCCATTGTCTTTATCATGCGCGCATGACTGCAACGATGAACATTTCTCTGCCCGACAGCATGAAAGCGTTTGTGGACGAGCGGGTCAAAGCACGCGGCTACGGCTCGCACAGCGAATACCTGCGCGACCTGGTGCGCAAGGATGAGTTGGAAGCAGCCAAGGACCAACTGCGCGCCTTGGTCGCCAAGGGGCTGGCCTCCCCCCCTGGTCGTCCGTGGGATGAGTTCAAAGCTGAACTGGTCGCACGCGCCCATGCACATCCCAAGGCACCAGACCGCCCGTCAACGTGAGGCATGAAGCCCCGCGCACTGCGGCTTGCCGCCGAAAATGACATCGAGAAAGCCTTTGTTCACTACCTGGACGAAGCTGGTGCCGATACCGCCTTGGGCTTCATCGATGAGGTCGAAGCCGCGCTGAGCCACCTGGAAGAACACCCCGGAACCGGATCACCGCGCTATGGCGAACTGTGCGAGGTGCCCGGCCTGAGGCTGTGGCTGGTCACGCGCTTCCCCTATGCGGTGGTTTATGTCGAGCACGCCACGCATGTCGATGTGCTGAGAATCCTTCACCAGCACGCAGACATTCCGGCGCGGTTGGTTGACCTGCTGTAACGATCCTGGCATTTGAACGCTCACGCTGCCGACACACCACCAGCACACCGGCAGCGACTCAGGGAAAGTGATAACAGGCAAGGCAGACACAGCAGCGGTGACCAGAGGGCAGGAGGCGGACAATCCGCCATCATCCAAGCCAGCGCACAACCGGGAGCCATGTCGATGAAGTTTGCCGAATACCGCCAGCAAGATGCCCTTGGCCTGGCCCACCTGGTCAGGACCGGGCAGGTCCACCCCAGAGAGTTGCTGCAACTGGCCATTGAACGTGCCGATCAGACCGATCCGCAGATCACGGCCATGATGCGGCGCCTGGACGACATGGCGCGTGACCGATGCGAGCAGCCCTTTGACCCAGCCAACCCCTTCATGGGCGTGCCCTTTGTGATCAAGGACCTGTTCCAGGACATCAAGGGCGTGCCCAGCACGGGCGGCAGCCGGGCGCTGCGCCACATGCCCGTGACCGACACCAGCGACGTGGTGCGACGCTGGCAGGAGGCTGGCCTGGTCATCTTTGGCAAAAGCAAGACGCCTGAGTTTGGCGCCCGCAATGTGACCGAACCCACAGCCTTTGGCCCGGCCCGCAACCCCTGGGACACCACCCGCACACCGGGTGGCTCGTCAGGGGGCTCGGCAGCGCTGGTCGCCGCTGGGGTGGTGCCCGTGGCAGGCGCCAACGACGGTGGCGGCTCCATCCGCATCCCGGCAGCCGCCTGCGGTCTGCTGGGTCTGAAGGCCGGGCGCGGCCGCATCCCGATCGGCCCGATGATGGCCGAGGGCATGTTTGGCGCGGCCGTGCAGGGCGTGGTCTCGCGCAGCGTGCGGGACACCGCCGCCATGATGGACATCATGCAGGGGCCCGAACCCCATGCGCCGTACTGGATGCCCGCCCCCGAGAGCAGCTACCTGGAGGCCATCCAGCGGCCGCCTCGCAAGCTGCGCATCGGCTTCACCACCGACTCACCCCTGGGTCTGCCTGTGGACCCTCAGGCCATCGCAGCCGTGGAAGATGCCGTGGCCCTGCTGACCTCGCTGGGCCATGAGGTGGAGCCGTCCGAGCAGCCCATGGACGGGCAGACCCTGTCCAGCGACTTCCTGATGACCTGGTTCTGCATGATGGCGGGCATCGTCACCGAGTTGCAGGCCCGCTATGGTGCCACCCCGGCTGATTTTGAGCCCGACACCCGGGCCATGGCGGCCGTGGGCCGCAGCGTCTCGGCCATGGAGTTGCTGAACTGCCTGGATCGCTGGAACGGCCACAACCGGACCTTGAGCGCCTACCACCAACGGTACGACCTGTGGCTCAGCCCCACCCTGAGCGCCCCGCCGCCCGCCATTGGCGCCATGGACACGCCCAAGCTCCTGCACGTGGTCGGTGACGTGGTGGCCCGCCTGGGCTTGTCGGGCCTGCTGCGCAAGACGCCGCAGTTCCAGTCGTCGGTGCTGAAGAACCTGGCCTGGACGCCCTACACCCAGTTGGCCAACCTGACGGGCCGCCCCGCCATGTCGGTGCCGCTGTACTGGACACCCCAAGGTTTGCCCCTGGGCGTGCAGTTCGTGGCACCCCTCAATGGCGAGGCCCTGTTGCTGCAACTGGCGGCACAACTGGAGCAGGTGCGGCCCTGGGCGACACGATACGCGCCCCTCTGAGCCACCCCCACCGAGACGTCGGACCCCAAGAGGCCGTACCATTGGCGTCTGAATCTTTCAGACTTTTCAAGCCTCAAAAAACTGCCGTCAATGGACCTGGTCTTTCCTCACACCTTCGTGCCCTGGTTTCGCTCCGTGGCGCCGCACATCCACGCTCATCGCGGCAAAACCTTCGTGGTGGGCATCGCGGGCGAGGCCATTGCCGCCGGCAAGCTGGAAAGCCTGGTCCAGGACCTGGCCCTGATGCAGGCCATGGGCATCAAGATCGTGCTGGCGCATGGCTTTCGGCCCCAGTTGGAAGAGCAACTGCGGGCCAAGGGGCAGACGTCCCAGTTCAGCCACGGCATGCGCATCACCGACGCGGTGGCGCTGGACTGCGCCCAGGAAGCTGCCGGCCAGTTGCGCTATGAGATCGAGGCGGCGTTTTCGCTCGGTCTGCCCAACACGCCCATGGCGGGTGCTTCTGTCAGCGTGATCTCGGGCAACTTTGTGACCGCCCGCCCCGTCGGCATCGTCGATGGCGTGGACTTCATGCACACCGGCCTGGTCCGAAAGATCGATTCGGTGGCCGTGCGACGGGCCATCGACACCGGCGCCATGGTCATGCTCTCGCCCTTTGGCTTTTCGCACACCGGCGAGGCCTTCAACCTGAGCATGGAAGACGTGGCCACCAGCGCCGCCATTGCCTTGCAGGCCGACAAGCTGGTCTTTGTGACCGAGGTGCGCGGCATCCTGCAAAGCATCGTGCAGGACCCGGCCAAGGCGGCCGAGCTCGAAGCCCACCAGCACGACCCGGACGCCGAGATCGACCAGGAGCTGGCCCTGCAGGATGCCAAGCGCCTGCTGGCGGCCCTGCCCAACCCCTTGCAGCCCATCGACACGTCCTACTACCTGCAGCACGCGGTCAAGGCCAGCGAAGGTGGCGTCGAACGCGTGCACATCATCCCCTTCAAGGTGGAAGGCGCCCTGCTGATGGAGGTGTTCACGCACGATGGCGTGGGCACCATGATCGTTGACGAAAAGCTGGAGAGCCTGCGCGAAGCCACCCCGGACGACGTGGGCGGCATCCTGCAACTGATCGAGCCGTTCGAGCAGGACGGCACCCTGGTCAAGCGCAGCCGCACCGAGATTGAACGCGACGTGGCCCAGTACACCGTGATCGAACACGATGGCGTGATCTTTGGCTGTGCCGCGCTCTACCCCTTCCCCGAAGCCGGCACCGGCGAGATGGCCGCACTGACCATCTCCCCCAATGTGCAGGGCCAGGGCGACGGCGAGCGCATCCTCAAACGGATCGAGCAGCGCGCCAAGGCCATGGGCCTGACCTCGCTGTTTGTCCTGACCACGCGTACCATGCACTGGTTCAACAAACGTGGCTTTGCCCCGGTCGACCCCAACTGGTTGCCCGAGGCTCGCAAACGAAACTACAAGTGGGATCGGCGCTCGCAAGTGCTGGTCAAACCTCTGAAGTGATTTTCCCCAAGCACCTGAAGCACTGACAAGAGATTCACATGGCACGCACCATTCAATGCAAGCACCTGAACAAGGAAGCCGAAGGCCTGGACTTCGCACCCTACCCGGGCGAGCTGGGCAAGCGCATCTACAACGAAATCAGCAAGGAAGCCTGGCAGCTGTGGCTCAAACACCAGACCATGCTGGTCAATGAGAACCGCCTGAACCTGGCCGACGCCCGTGCGCGCCAGTACCTGGCCCGCCAGATGGAGCAGTTCTTCTTTGGCGCCGGTGCCGAGCAGGTCCAAGGCTACGTGCCCCCTGCCGCCTGACCATGGGTGACAACCTGCTGGTGTGGCTGGCCTCTGCCGCCACGATCCTGATCGTGGCGCTGTACGAGGCCATCCAGCGTTGGCGCCATCAGGACAGCCCTGGGCAGTTGGCGCGCTCGGCCCATGCCGAGCTGCGCGAAGACTGGTTCCGATCGATCAGCGACCATGCCGGCTCTGAAATCATCGCCGTTCAGACCCTGCGTAACTCGATGATGACGGCCACACTGACGGCCACCACCGCCACGCTGGGCCTGATGGGTTCGGTCACGCTGGCGGCCTCCCAGTTGCACGTGACCTTTGCGCCCGGCACCTCGCCATGGGCCGCCATGACCCCGCGCTTGGTGATGGAGCTGCTGTTGATGAGTGCCCTGTTCACGGCCCTGGCCTGCTCGACCATTGCGGTGCGTTATTTCAACCACGCCAGCTTCATCTGCGCCATGCCGGTGGGCTCACAGGCTCGCCAGCAATGGCTGCCCGTGGGCATTGCCCATGTGCGCCAGGCCGGCGTGCTCTACAGCTGGGGCCTGCGGGCCCTGCTGATGGTCGCCCCCCTGGTGGTGTCCATCGTGCATCCGCTGCTGGGCCCCCTGGCCTCACTGGGCCTGGTGCTGGTGTTGTCCAACATGGACCGGGTGCATCACCACGATGCCCCGTCCCCCCTCATGCCGGCATCAGGAAGTCGCGGCTGATGCCGTGACCCAGGTCACCGACGCGGTCCAGGAACTGCGTCAGGTAGGCGTGCAGGCCCGTGGCCAGGATCTCGTCGATGCGGCTGAACTGCAGGTCGGCGCGCAGGCGGCCAGCACGGCGCAAGGTCTCGTCGCTGTGGTCGTTGCCCACCGACTGCAGATTGACCACCACTTCGTTCATGCAATACACCAGCGAGCGTGGCATCTCCGGGCGCAGGATCAGCAACTCGGCGACCTTTTCAGGGCGGATGACGTTGCGGTAGACCTTGCGGTAGACCTCGAAGGCCGAGACGCTGCGCAGCACCGCCGACCAGTGGTAGAAGTCCACTTCCTTGCCCTCGTTGCCCAGGCCTGAGCCAAAGAACTCGGTGTTGCGGGCGTGGAACTTCACGTCCAGCAGGCGCGCCGTGTTGTCGGCTCGCTCCAGGAACGTGCCGATGCGCTGGAAGTGAAAGGACTCGTCCTGCAGCATGGTGCCCAGGGTCACACCGCGTGAGAGGTGCGAGCGGAACTTGACCCACTCGAACAGCTCACCCGGGTCCTTGGCCAGGGCCCCTTCCTTGAGCAGGCGGTTGAACTCCAGCCAGGTCTGGTTGGTGGTCTCCCAGACCTCGGTGGTCAGGGCACCGCGCACGGCCCGCGCGTTTTCACGGGCGGCCTTGAGGCAGTTGAGGATGCTGGACGGGTTGGTGGCATCGCTGACCATGAAGGCCATCACATGCTTGGCCCGGACCTCGTCAAAGCGTTTGGCAAAGTCTGCGGTCAGCTCGCTGATGCTGAGCAGGCCCTCCCAGCCAGCCAAGGCGGCCTCCTGCGATTGCGGCAGCAGCGAGGTCTGGTAGTTCACGTCCAGCAGGCGTGCGGTGTTTTCAGCTCGCTCCATGTAGCGAGCCATCCAGAACAGGTGGTCGGCGGTGCGTGACAGCATGGGTTTGGTCTCCGTCAGGGTGCCGTTCAATGTGCGGCGCCCGAATTCACGTTCAAGCAGGCGTTGGGGCAGTCGTGTCTCAATGCGTTCGTTCAGCATGGCAAACCTCCCGTTGAGTCGTCAAGATTCAAGCACCCAGGTGTCCTTGGTGCCACCGCCTTGTGAGCTGTTGACCACCAGGGAACCCTCCTTGAGGGCCACGCGGGTGAGCCCGCCCGGCACCATCTGCACCGTCTTGCCCGACAGGACAAAAGGACGCAAGTCGATGTGGCGCGGCGCGATGCCGGACTCCACATACGTTGGACAGGTCGACAGCGACAGCGTGGGCTGCGCGATGTAGTTGCTGGGATTGCTCAGCAGCACCTGACGGAACTCTTCGATCTCGGCCTTGGTGGCGGCAGGACCGACCAGCATGCCGTAACCGCCAGCGCCGTGGACCTCCTTGACGACCAGCTCGGGCAGGTGATCCAGCACGTACTTGAGGTCATCCTTTTCGCGGCAGACATGCGTGGGCACGTTCTGCAGGATGGGTTTTTCACCGAGATAGAACTCGATCATCTTGGGCACGTAGGGGTAGATCGACTTGTCGTCGGCGATCCCGGTGCCAAAGGCGTTGGCCAGGGTCACGTTGCCCGCACGGTAGGCGCGCAGCAGGCCTGCCACACCCAGGGTCGAGTCCTTGCGGAAGACCTCAGGGTCCATGAAATCGTCGTCCACACGGCGGTAGATCACATCCACACGCTGGGGGCCGCGCGTGGTGCGCATGTAGACAAAGTCGTCCTTGACGAACAGGTCCTGTCCTTCGACCAGCTCGATGCCCATCTGCTGGGCCAGGAAGGCGTGTTCGAAGTAGGCCGAGTTGTGCATGCCCGGCGTGAGCACCACAGCGGTCGGCTCGTTGACCGACGATGGCGCCATGGCACGCAAGGTGTCGAGCAACAGGTCGGGGTAGTGGGCCACAGGGGCCACGCGGTGTTCGGAGAACAGCTCGGGGAAGAGCCGCATCATCATCTTGCGGTTCTCGAGCATGTAGCTCACGCCGCTGGGCACGCGCAGGTTGTC
>DAORJC010000164.1:0-7132 GCA_035438885.1 Aquabacterium sp.
TGGCCCGCCTGAGCGATGCCACCGCGCAAACTGGCCTGGACGATGCCCTGGCCTTGAAGCTGGAGCGCGAGGGCCTGCTGACCCAGAGCCGCAGCCGCTACGACGACCTGTCCGCCCAGTTGCGCCGCGCCGACGAGCAGCGCATGACCTTCGAGCGCAGCCTGCAGCCCTTGCGTGACCAGATCACCCGCTTGCAACTGGAAGAGCAGGCCGCCACCCTGGGCGGTGCCCAGTTCCTGGAGCAGCTCACGGCCGCCGCCGTGGACATGGAGGCCCTGGCGGCCACCATCGAGCGCGATGGTGTCAAGCTCTACGGCCTGCAGACCGAGATCGACCGCATCCAGCGCGACATCAACGCGCTGGGCGCCGTCAACCTGGCGGCCCTGGAAGAGCTGACCGCCGCCCGTGAGCGCAAGGGCTTCCTGGACTCTCAAACGGCCGACCTGATGGATGCCATCGGCACCCTGGAAGACGCCATCCACAAGATCGACCTGGAGACCCGCGACCTGCTGGGCGCCACCTTCAACACCGTCAACGAGCATTTCGGGCGCATGTTCCCCAGTCTGTTCGGCGGTGGCAGTGCGCGCCTGGTCATGACCGGCGACGAGATCCTGGACGCTGGTGTGCAGGTCATGGCCCATCCGCCGGGCAAGAAAAACAGCACCATCCACCTGCTCTCGGGCGGTGAGAAGGCGCTGACCGCCATTGCCCTGGTGTTTGCGATCTTCCAGCTCAATCCGGCACCGTTCTGCCTGCTCGACGAGGTCGACGCTCCTCTGGACGATGCCAACACCGAACGCTACGCCCGCCTGGTCAAGGAGATGTCCAGCGGGACTCAATTCCTCTTCATTTCGCACAACAAGATTGCGATGGAGATGGCCGAACAGTTGGTCGGTGTGACCATGCAAGAACAAGGTGTCTCCCGCATCGTGGCGGTGGACATGGAAGCCGCCATGGGCATGGCCCTGGCGGCCTGAGACAAGAAGTTGGGACCTGAGACATGAATGATTCATTGACCCTGGGGCTGGCGCTGCTGGGCGGTCTGGTGCTGACGGGCGTCGTGGCCCATGGTGCCTGGACGGCCCGCAAGACCGCGGCCCGAGCGCCCAAACGAGCGGCTCCTCTTGAGCCTGGCTCTTCAGGCCCGGGTGGTGCCGACACGGTGCCCGACCTGATGACCCCGGTGGCGCCTGCCGGGGTGAGCAGCACGTCCTCCCAGCCGGCCCTCAAGCGCGGCTCGGTGCGCCTGGACGCCCTGATCGACGCCATCGCCACCATCACCCTGGAGCACCCGCTCACGGGCGATCAGGTGCTGGCGCATCTGCCCCCCAGCCGCCGTGCGGGCAGCAAGCCGGTGCTGGTCGAAGGCTTGCGCACCGATTGTGGCGAGTGGGAGGCTCCCCAGAGCGGTGTGACCTACAGCGAACTGCAGGCCGGCGTGTTGCTGGCCAATCGCACTGGCGGCCTCAATGAGATTGAATATTCCGAGTTTGTTCAGAAGATCCAGGCCATGACCGACGCCCTGGGTGCCTCGGTCGAATTTCCTGACATGCTGGACGTCGTGGCCCGGGCCAAGGAGCTTGATGCCTTTGCCAGTGCGCACGACGCCCAACTGGCCATGCGCCTGCATGCCAAGGGCAGTGCCTGGTCAGTGGGCTATGTGCAGCAGCAGGCCGCGCGCCATGGCTTTGTGCCCGGTGCATTGCCCGGCCGCCTGATCCTGCCGGCCCATGAGGAGGGCGCCCCTCCGGTGCTGACCCTGCACTTTGATGCGCAGGCTGCCTTTGCCGACGACCCGGATCAAACCACTTTGCGCGAACTGCTGCTGGCCTTTGACGTGCCTCAGACCGCCGCCGAGCAAGAGCCCTACAAGGGCTGGTGCGCCGCCGGTGAGGTGCTGTCGATGTCGCTGGGTGCCGTCATGGCCGACGAGCAAGGCAAGCCTTTCTCGCCCGCCGCGTTCGAGTCCATCGGGGGCGAGCTGTCCCGCCTGTACGAGGCCCTGAGCGTGCGTGACCTGGCCGCTGGCTCTGCGGCAGCACGCCGACTGTTTTCCTGACGATTCCTGAGGCTGCGACGATGTCCGAGACCACGCCGGGGCAAGCGCCTTCGGTGGCCGAGCAGGCTGCCGCCTTGCGCGCCCAGTTGCAGCACCATGCCCATCGGTATTACGTGCTGGATGCCCCCGAGATCCCAGATGCGGAATACGACCGCCTGTTCCAGGCGCTGCAAGCCATCGAGCAGGCGCACCCTGAGCTGAAAACGGCCGACTCACCCACGCAGCGCGTGCTGGGGCAGGTGCTGGATGGCTTTGCATCGGTGCGCCATGCCGTGCCCATGCTGTCCATTCGCACCGAGACCGACACCGAGGCCACAGGCGCGCAGGCCTTTGATGCGCGTGTGCGCAAGGAGCTGGATTGGCCTGAAGCGTCCGGCCCCATCGAATACGCGGCCGAGCTCAAATTCGATGGGCTGGCGATCAACCTGCGTTACGAGCAGGGTGTGCTGGCGCAGGCCACCACGCGGGGCGATGGCGAAGCCGGCGAAGACGTGACGCAGAACATTCGCACCGTGGGCCAGATCCCGCTGCGCCTGAGCGGCGTGACGGCTGCGGTGCTGGAGGTGCGCGGCGAGGTCTACATGCGCCGGGATGACTTTGAGCGCCTGAACGAGCAGCAGCGCGAGCGGGGTGACAAGACCTTTGTGAACCCGCGCAATGCCGCCGCAGGTGCCGTGCGCCAACTGGACCCGACCATTGCCGCCCAGCGTCCCTTGAGCTTTTATGCCTACGGGTTGGGGCAGGTGGATGGCTGGACCGTGCCCACCACCCACAGTGGTTTGCTCGATGCCTTGCTGGTGATGGGACTGCCCGTGTGTGAGCACAGGGTCGTGGCCCTGGGGGCGGAGGGCCTGGTGGCTTTTCACCAGGCCATGGGCGCCCGGCGCGATCAATTACCCTTTGACATCGACGGCGTGGTCTACAAGGTCAACCGCCGTGACCTGCAGGACCGACTGGGCTTTGTCACCCGCGAGCCACGTTGGGCCGTGGCCCACAAATACCCCGCCCAGGAGCAGATGACCCGGGTGGAAGGCATTGACGTGCAAGTGGGCCGCACCGGCAAGCTCACCCCCGTGGCCCGGCTGCAGCCCGTGTTTGTGGGCGGCGTGACCGTGACCAACGCGACCTTGCACAACCTGTTCGAGTTGCGCCGCAAGAAGGTCAGGGTGGGGGACCAGGTCATCGTGCGCCGTGCGGGTGACGTGATCCCTGAAGTGGTGGGCGTGGTGCCCGGCCAGCGCCTGTCGTACGTGCCCAATTTTGCGATGCCGACGGCTTGTCCGGTCTGCGGCAGCCGGGTGGAGCGCGAGCGCGGTGAGGTCAACCACCGCTGCTCAGGCGGGCTGTTCTGTGGTGCCCAGCGCAAGCAGGCCCTGCTGCACTTTGCGCAGCGCCGCGCCATGGACATCGAAGGCCTGGGCGACAAGCTGGTGGAACAACTGGTCGATGGCGGCCTGGTGCGCACCCTGCCGGACCTGTACAAGATGGGGCTGGCCAAGCTGGCGGCCCTGGACCGCATGGCGGACAAGAGCGCGCAGAACATCGTCTCTGCACTGGAGCGCAGCAAGCAGACCACGCTGCCACGGTTCCTGTTTGGCCTGGGCATTCGGCATGTGGGCGAGGCCACGGCCAAGGACCTGGCCAAACATTTTGGCGAGCTCGATCGTTTGATGGACGCCACCGAAGAGCAGTTGCTGCAAGTGCGCGATGTGGGCCCCATCGTGGCCCACAGCATCCGCACGTTTTTTGACCAGCCGCACAACCGCGAAGTGGTGGAGCAACTGCGCGCCTGTGGCATACACTGGCCCGAATCCGATGTGACCCAGGTCAACGACCAGCCGCAACCGCTGGCAGGGCAGACCCTGGTGCTGACCGGCACCCTGCCCACGCTCAGCCGTGATCAGGCCAAGGCCATGATCGAAGCGGCCGGCGGCAAGGTCTCGGGCTCGGTGTCCAAGAAGACCCACTACGTGGTGGCCGGTGAAGAAGCCGGCAGCAAACTCGACAAGGCACGTGAGCTGGGTGTGACGGTGTTGGATGAAGACGGCTTGAAGCAGCTCCTGGCCCCTTCCGCATCCTGACCTACAGGGCCACAATGGGCCCATGGATCACAGCGTCACGTCGGCCTTCATCCTCTTGCTGCTGGTGCTTGACCCCTTTGGCACCTTGCCCGTCTTCATGTCGGTGATGCGCAGCGTGTCACCGGAGCGGCGCGCCTGGGTGGCCCTGCGGGAAGCACTGGCGGCCTTTGGGGTGTTGCTGGCCTTCATGCTCGGTGGCGATGCATTCTTGCGGGTGCTTCACCTGTCCGAGCGATCCCTGGAGGTGGCCGGTGGCGTGATCCTGCTGCTGGTGGCCATCCGGGTGATTTTCTCGTCCGGGCAGCGCCTGTTTGACGGAGGCACGGCGCCTGATGGCCCCCCACACGAACCCCTGATCTTCCCGATCGCGATTCCCTTGCTGGCGGGGCCATCGGCCATGGCCACGGTGCTGCTGCTGGCTTCTCGTCAGCCTGCGCAGATGTGGAGCTGGATCGCGGCGCTGTCGGCCGCGATTGCCGTGTGCGCCCTCGTGTTGCTGCTCAGCGACCGCTTGTACCGCTGGCTGGGCCACAGCGTGGTCAACGCGGTCGAAAAGCTCATGGGCTTGGTCCTGACCGCCATTGCCGTCGAGATGATCCTGGCCGGCCTGAAACGTTACTTTGACGCCGGGCCCTGACCCACGGGCGTTTGCTTGAGCAGCGTCATGGCCGTGCCGATCAGGGCCGAGACCTCGCTCATGTTGCCTGGCACGATCATGGTGTTGTTCTTCTGGGCCAGTTGGGCGTAGGCGTCCACGGCTTTTTCTGCCACCTTGAGCTGCACGGCCTGCTGTCCGCCTGGCTGCTCGATGGCTGCGGCGATCTTGCGGATGGCCTCGGCGGTGGCTTCTGCCACAGCAGAGATGGCGGCTGCCTCACCTTGCGCCTTGTTGATCTCGGCCTGCTTTTCACCCTCGGAGCGGGCGATGAACGCCTCGCGCTCACCCGTGGCGATGTTGATCTGCTCCTGACGACGGCCCTCGGAGGCGGCGATCAGGGCGCGCTTTTCACGCTCGGCCGTGATCTGGGCCTGCATGCTGCGCAGGATCTCGGCCGGTGGGGTCAAGTCTTTGATTTCATAGCGCAAGACCTTGACGCCCCAGTTCTGGGCGGCTTCGTCCAGGGCATTGACCACAGCGGCGTTGATCAGGTCACGCTCCTCAAAGGTTTTGTCCAGTTCCATCTTGCCGACCACGGAGCGCAGCGTGGTCTGCGCCAGTTGGGTGATGGCCACGATGTAGTTGGACGAGCCGTAGCTGGCCCGCATGGCGTCCGTCACCTGAAAATACAGGATGCCGTCGACCTGCAGTTGCGTGTTGTCGCGCGTGATGCAGACCTGGCTGGGCACATCCAGCGGCACTTCCTTGAGGGAGTGCTTGTAGCTTACCTTGTCCACAAACGGCAGCACCACGTTCAAGCCTGCGGTCAGGGTGCCGTGGTACTTGCCCAGACGCTCCAGAACCCAGGCGCTCTGCTGGGGCACGACCTTGACCGCCTGAACCACAAAAATGATGGCGATGACGAGCAGAACGAATGCGATTTCCATGGGGTCAGACCTTTTCAATGAAGAGTGTGTTGCCATCCATGTGGCAGATGCGATAGGTGCCCGTCGCGGCGATGTCGCCTTCGGGCATGGGGTGGTGCAGGCGAGCCGTCCAGGGGCTGCCACGGTGGTTGACCCGGGTGCTGCCATCGGCCGCCCATAGGGTGACCGTGACCAGTTGCCCCACGTCCATGGCCTGGATGGGGTCGTCCACCGGCGCTGAGCCTGGGCCCTGTGTGGCCTCGCGGCGGCGTTTGAGGTACCAGCCCCCCGCAAAAGCACCACCCACGACGGCTGCGACGGCCAACTGAACACTCACGGCAGCGCCCAGCATGGCGGCGACAGCCCCTGCGGCAGCCCCCAGGGCCAGCATCAAAAGGTAAAACGAGCCCGTGGCCAGCTCTACCGCGACCAGCAACCCACCCAAGACCCACCAGATCGTGGCTTCGTCCATCCTTGTGTTCCTCATTGAGTCGATGTGAATCGTTGCCGATGAGTGTACGCAACTCATGCCGCCGTGGGGCAACGGGTGCAAAAACAGTGCAAATCCACCTGCGCAGGTGGCGCCGCAGTCATCCAGGGGGCCTACACTTCGTTTTTTGCGATTTTTGATGCGGGTGGCCCATGCTGCGTTTCCATTTTCCGATCGTCATCATTGACGAGGACTTCCGCTCCGAGAACACCTCGGGTCTGGGCATTCGTGCCCTGGCTGATGCCATCCAGAAGGAGGGCATGGAAGTCCTGGGCGTGACAGGTTATGGGGATCTGGCGCAGTTTGCCCAGCAGCAAAGCCGTGCCAGCGCTTTCATCCTGTCGATCGACGACGAAGAGTTCACCCAAGGCCCTGAGCTGGACCCGGCCGTGCTGAACCTGCGCAAGTTCATCGAGCAGATCCGCTTCAAGAACGCCGACATCCCCATCTACCTGTATGGCGAGACGCGGACGTCCGAGCACCTGCCCAACGACATCCTGCGCGAACTGCACGGCTTCATCCACATGTTCGAGGACACGCCCGAGTTCGTGGCGCGCCACATCATCCGCGAAGCCAAGAGTTACCTGGACGCCTTGCCCCCGCCTTTCTTCAAGGCGCTGATGGACTATGCGCAAGATGGCTCTTACTCCTGGCACTGCCCCGGGCACTCCGGCGGCGTGGCTTTCCTGAAGAGCCCGGTGGGCCAGATGTTCCACCAGTTCTATGGCGAGAACATGCTGCGCGCCGACGTGTGCAACGCGGTGGAAGAGCTCGGCCAGTTGCTGGACCACACCGGCCCGATTTATGAGTCCGAGAAAAACGCGGCCCGCATCTTCAATGCCGACCACTGCTTCTTTGTGACCAACGGCACGTCCACCTCCAACAAGATGGTGTGGCACCACACCGTGGCGCCCGATGACATCGTGGTGGTGGACCGCAACTGCCACAAGTCCATCCTGCACAGCATCATCATGACCG
>DAORJC010000165.1:0-7080 GCA_035438885.1 Aquabacterium sp.
GCATGCCAACGGCACCAGCCAGATAGCAGGACAGGCCCTGCAGACCATCGGCCTGCTGTACGACATCGAGCGAGAAACCCAGGACCTCAGCGCCGAGGATCGACAGGCCATCCGCCAGGACAAATCACGGCGCATTGCCGATGCGCTGCACGGCTGGATGCTGGCGCAGCGCAGCCAGGTGGCCAACGGCGGCGCCACGGCCAAGGCGCTGGACTACAGCCTCAAGCGTTGGCAGGCGCTCACGCGCTTCATCGACGACGGCAGGCTGCCCATCGACAACAACTGGATCGAGAACCAGATGCGACCCATTGCAATTGGGCGCAAGAACTGGCTGTTTGCGGGCTCGCTGCTGGCAGGCCAGCGCGCGGCCGCCATCATGAGTCTGATCCAGTCGGCCAAGCTCAACGGACACGATCCGCACGCCTACCTGCGCGATGTTCTGCGAAGGCTGCCGACGCACAAGGCCAGTCAGATCGGTGATCTCTTGCCGCATCGCTGGGTGCCTGCGGCCGCTTGATTCCAGCACGTTGACGAGGCGTCAACGTGCCATGGCCGGACGCTTACACTTCAGCCAGGTGACCCTGGCCAACCGCGCCAACCAGAACGCCCTGACCCCAGGTCAGGACTCGGGCAACTGGGACATGATCACCGCCAACGAAACAGGGGCAGACGCCGGTCGCTACCTGTTCATGCCCTTCGAGACGGGTTCGGGCGGTGTCATGCGTGTGGATCTGCAGGACAGCAACTACAACACCCGCACCACGACCATCGTGGCACCGGGCACGCAAGGGTTCGTCTCCGGCGATGCTTCGCGCTGGACGCCCTGGGGCTCCTACGTGACCGCTGAAGAATCTTGGGGCACCGGCAGCACCAAGGGTCGCTTGTTTGAAGTGACCAACCCCACCACCGCCGGTCAGTTCACGGGCGACTTCATCCAGCGCAGCATCATCCTCCGCGTGTCGCATGAAGGCCTGGCTTTTGACCAGAACAAGAGCATGTACTTCATCGACGAGCTCAATGGCGGCAGCATCTACAAGTACGTCTCGGCCAACCCCAATGCCACCAACGGCAACGACTACTTTGCAGCAGGTCAGACCTTCGCGGCCAAGGTCAACGGCGGCAACAATGCCAACGCAGTGGGCGCCATTGCCTGGGAAGCCATCACCGATGTGAACGGCGCTGCTCTGGCGGGTGTCTCCACCGTGCTCGGCGATGGTTCGCTTGACGGTCGCGTCACAGCCAACACGGTCAAGGCCACCGATTACCAGCGCCCTGAAGACCTGGACATCAAGGTGCTGGCCAATGGCCAGGAAGTGCTGTTCATTGCAACCACGACGACCAATGAGGTCTACTCCTTCAATCTGGACACGGGCATGGCCAGTCTGTTTGCCAGCACCGCCACGATCGACCTGGCCACCGGCCTTGCCGTGGGCGCAGGTTCGTTCACCAGTCCTGACAACCTGGCCATTGATGCCGAAGGCAATGTCTACATCATCGAAGACCGCAACGGCGCGGTGGACGATGACATCTGGTTTGCCAAGGACATCAACAAGGACGGCGACCTGCTGGACGCGGGTGAGGGCCTGGCTCGTTGGGCATCCAACGGCACGCCGGGGTCGGAGTTCACCGGTCTGTACTTCGACAAGTTCAAGCCCAATGTGGCTTACGTGAACATCCAGCACCCATCCACCGGCGACGATCGCCTGGTCATGCTGTCGGCTGTGCCTGAACCTGAGACCTATGCCCTGGCCCTGGGTGGCTTGGGCGTCATGGGCCTGATGGCTCGCCGCCGCCGCAACGGCAGCAAGGCCTGATCGATCCGTCGGTCAGCGCAGAACCCGGCCCGGGTTCATCAACCCGGCCGGGTCGATCGCTTTTTTGATGGCCTGCATCATTTGCAGCGCCACGGGGGAGGCACGCTGCGCCAGCTCCTCCCTGCGCAACTGCCCGATGCCATGTTCGGCTGACAGGGTGCCCTGACAGCGCTCTACCGCGTCAAACACCAGGGTGTTGACCGCACGCTCAAAATCTTCCAGTGCCTGCCCTTGGCGGGCCTCAGCGGGAGGCTGGACGTTGTAGTGAAGGTTGCCATCCCCCAGATGCCCAAAGCAGACCACCTGCGATTGCGGCCAGCGGGCTTGCAGGGCCTGTCCCACTTCAGTGACAAAGCGAGGGATCTCGGACGTGGGCATGCCGATGTCGTGCTTGACCATGAGGCCTTCGCGTTTTTCTGCCTGCGGGATGCTCTCTCGCAACTGCCACATCTGCTGCCGCTGGTGCGTCTGGGTGGCCACCACGACACCTTGGGTCAGGTTCAGTGTCATCGCCTGGGTGAGCAACAGTTGCAGTCGCTCCTGTGCATGCGCATCGGATTCGCAACTGGTGTTCTCGATCAGCACCGCCCATTGCGGTGGAGCACCACGCGGGTCCAGCAGTGGTGAGAGGGCAGCAGCGGCTGGTGCCTGATGCTGCTGAACCAGTGCCAAGGGACCACGCGCCATCACTTCAAAGGCGGTGAGGCCTGCATCGAGATGGTGGTGCGCCATCTGCAACAACGCGACTGCCTGGCTCAGGTGCTCACAGGCCAGCAAGGCCGTGGCCACGCCTCGCGGCTGTGGGTGCAGGCGCAGGCTGGCGGCCGTGATGATGCCCAGCGTGCCCTCGCTGCCGATGTACAGATCCCGCAAGTCGTAGCCGGTGTTGTCCTTGCGCAAGGCTCTCAAGCCATCGAGCACTTGGCCCTGGGGTGTCACCACCTGCAGCCCCAGGCACAGCGCGCGTGCCGTGCCATAGCGAAGCACCTGGGTGCCGCCCGCGTTGCTGGCCAGGTTCCCGCCGATGGTGCACGAGCCTTGCGAGGCCAGGCTGAGCGGAAAGAGCAGGCCCTCGGCCTGTGCCGCCGCCTGCACCTGAGACAGCAGGCAGCCGCTTTGCACCACCATGGACAGGTTGGCCGCATCGACCGAGATGACCTGGTTCAGGCGTTGCAGGTTCAGCACCAGTTGCTGACCACTGCCATCCGGCACCGAGCCGCCCACCAGGCTGGTGTTGCCACCTTGAGGCACGATGGCAACGCCTTGCGCTGCGCAGGCCTGCACCACGGCCACCACCTCTGCCACATTGGCGGGACGGGCCAGGGCCAGGGCGCGCCCCTGGTAGCGCCCCCGCCAGTCGACCTCATGGGGGCGCAGTTGTGCCGCATCAGCCTCCACACCGGGGCGCCAGAGCCCCTGGGGCCCCAACTGCCGGGACAAGGCGTCAAGCCAGGCGGTGTGCGTCATGGCGGTTCTGGCTCAGCCCTGGGCCGCGAGCGCGTCGTGTTCTTTCTTGACCTTCAGGCGCAGGCGGACATAGACCGCACAGGCCACGAAGATCGCCACGCTCAGGGCCAGTTCCGCCAGGGCCAGGGCCTGGGACATGCCGCCCTCGGTGGTGCCCCGGACGATGCCTTCTGTGAAGTACAGCCACACCAGCATCGACAGCCAGCGGTAGGTGTACAGCTTGTGCTTGAGCACGCCGGCCAGGACCAGGGTCAGAGGCAGGACCTTCCAGGCCAGGGCACCGGTGCCGCCCTTGAGGGGCGCCAGATACAGCTCCCAGGCCAGGCCCAGCACGATCAGGGTCACCGTGCTGGCCAGCGTCACGGTCCGGCACAGCGAGATCAGTCGCAGCCGCTCGGGCGGGTGCGCACCCAGGATGGCGTCGTCTGCGGCAGGGGCGTCAATGGGCTGTACGGGCATCTGGAGCGTCAAGTGGTGGGGTGATCGGCAAAGCGGGTCGCCGAGGGTGGCATGATAGCCGCCATGAATTGGTACCGGAGATTGATGGTCTCTCTGCAGCACTGGCCCTGGATGGCCACGCTCAAGACGCTGCGGCTGAGATTTCGCGAAGACCGCCTCGGGGTCACGGCAGGCAGCCTGACCTTCACCACCACCATTGCGCTGGTGCCCCTGCTCACGGTCATGCTGGCCTTGTTCAGCGCATTCCCCATGTTCGGGCGCTTTCGCAAGGCCCTGGAAACCCAGTTCCTGGTGGACCTGATGCCCGAGGTGATCGCCCGGCAGGTGGTGGTCTTGTTGACACGTTTTGCGGGCAAGGCCAGTCAGTTGGGTGGCGTCAGTCTGATCGCCCTGGGCCTGACGGCCATGTTCCTGATGCTGACCATTGACCACACCCTGAACGCCATCTGGCGGGTGCGTGATCGTCGGCCGATTGCCCAGCGGGTGCTGGTGTACTGGGCGGCCCTCACGCTGGGCCCCTTGCTGCTGGGCGCCAGCCTGTCCTTGAGCTCCTACCTGGTGTCGGCATCGCGGGGCTGGGTCGATGAGCTGCCGGGCGGGATCGGCCTACTGCTGTCGGCCCTCGTGTTTGCCTTCCAGGCCTTGGGCTTTGCCGCGCTGTTCCGGTATGTGCCCAACACGCATGTGCGCTGGGAGCATGCGTGGGCGGGGGCCTTGTTCGTGTCGGTGGGGCTGGAGCTGGCCCAGAAAGGCCTGGCCTTGTACATGGCCAAGGTGCCGCTGTACGCCACCGTCTACGGTGCGTTTGCCGCCATGCCCATCTTTCTGATCTGGATCTACCTGAGCTGGCTGATCGTGCTGCAGGGCGCCGTGGTGGCGGCTTACGCCCCCAGCTTGCTGTACCGGGTCCAGCGTTGGCCGGATGTGCCCGGATACCGCCTGCAACTGGCCCTGGCCGTGCTGCAGACCCTGGCCCGGGCTCGGCAGACGCCGGGGGCGGGGCATTCTGCCGGCCATCTGGCCAGTCTCTTGCGCACCGACCCGCTGCAGGTCGAGCCGATCATCGCCGTCCTGATCGACCTGGGTTGGGTGGCCCGCCTTGAAGAAGACCCCGGCGACGATGGCCCTCGTCTGGTGCTGCTGAGCGACCTGGCGCGCACCTCCCTGGCACCTTTGTTGCAACAGACTTTGCTGGATCCGGACGAGTGGACCCAGCGCTTTTGGCATCAGGCCGGCCTGGATGCCATGACGCTGCAGGACGCGCTGGATCTGGGCTGAGGGCAAACACCGAGCAAAGTTTCTGGCCTGGGCCGGTTTTTACAGTTGGCGCCATCGCTTGTCGGCGGTATATTGATCTCAAGCAAAACGCTTGTTTGCCGCGGCTAGCGGGCCTCAGAGTCCGTCCTGTGTCCAACCCCGAGTGAGTCCGAATGGCTCACCGATCTCGACCCCTAGGAGACACCCCATGAAAGTCAGCGACATCCTTCGTGTCAAAGGCAGCACCTTGTTCACGGTTCGCCCTGAAGATCTGCTGTCCGAGGCCGCCACCACCATGGCCGATCACGACATCGGCTCGCTGGTGGTCATGGAGCATGGTGATCTGGTCGGCATGCTGACCTTCCGGGAGGTGATTCAGGCCACGGTGCGCAACAAGGGCATCTTTGGCACCCAGACGGTGCGCTCGGTCATGGACGACCACCCCTTGACCTGCACCCCGGAGACCGAGATCGACGAGGTCCGCCGCATGATGCTCAGCCGCCATGCGCGCTACATGCCGGCCCTGAACCAGAAAACCCTGGTGGGTGTGATTTCCTTCTACGACGTGGCCAAGGCCGTGGTCGACAGCCAGGATTTTGAGAACCGCATGCTCAAGGCCTACATCCGTGACTGGCCCGTGGAAGAACATGCCGGCGAGCGCCAGGCCCTGCTCTGAGCCCTGACTTGGGGGACAATGCAGGCTTCCTTCGTTTGCATTGTTTTCAGACATGGCCGGCAGCACCTTTGGACAACTCTTCACCGTCACCAACTTTGGTGAGTCGCACGGCCCGGCCATTGGTTGCGTGATCGACGGCTGCCCGCCGGGCATGGCCTTGTGCGAGGCTGACATCCAGGGTGACCTGGACCGTCGTCGCCCCGGCACCTCGCGCCACGTCACGCAGCGCAACGAGCCCGATGCGGTCGAGATCCTCTCGGGCGTCTACCAGGGCAAGACCACCGGCACCCCGATTGCCTTGCTCATTCGCAACACCGATCAGCGCAGCAAGGACTACGGCAACATCCTGGAGACCTTCCGTCCGGGGCATGCCGACTACACCTACTGGCACAAATACGGCATTCGAGACCCTCGCGGGGGAGGCCGATCGTCGGCCCGCCTGACGGCGCCCATGGTGGCCGCCGGTGCCGTGGCCAAGAAGTGGCTGCGCGAAAAATTCGGCACTGAAATCCGTGGCTGCATGACTCAGTTGGGCGATGTGGTCATTGCCCATGAAGACTGGGCCCATGTGCCCCACAACCCGTTTTTTGCGCCCAACGCCAGCCAGATCCAGGCGCTGGAGGACTACATGGATGCGCTGCGCAAGGCGGGCGATTCCTGTGGTGCCCGGCTGTATGTGGAGGCCACCGGCGTGCCCGTGGGCCTGGGGGATCCATTGTTTGACAAGCTGGACGCCGACATCGCCTACGCCATGATGGGCATCAATGCCGTCAAGGGGGTCGAGATCGGTGCAGGCTTTGGTTGCGTCACCCAAAAGGGCAGCGAGCATGGCGACCCGCTGACGCCGGGTGGGTTCACGTCCAACCACTCGGGTGGGGTGCTCGGTGGCATTTCAACGGGTCAGGACGTGCGTGTGTCGATGGCGATCAAGCCGACCAGCTCGATCCGGGTGCCGCGCCCTTCGATCGACACCGATGGCAACCCGTCCGAGGTCGAAACCTTTGGCCGCCACGACCCTTGCGTGGGCATCCGTGCCACGCCCATTGCCGAGGCCATGCTGGCCCTGGTCCTGATGGACCATGCACTGCGCCACCGGGCTCAGTGTGGTGATGTGGCGGTCAACACCCCCGACATCGCGCACCAGCCTCGCTGAACCCGCTGACCACGGTGGCGAGGGCGGGCGCGGGCCTCACAAGGTGCCGTGCTGGATCAGCTCGACCTTGTAGCCATCCGGATCGGTGATGAAGGCAATCAGGGTGTTGCCGCCCTTGACCGGACCGGGTTCGCGGGTGATGCCGCCGCCCAGGGTTGCGGCCTTGGTGCGCACCGCGTCGCAGGTGGCCACGATGTCGTGGGGTCTCCTCGTTTTCAGTGCAATAAGTGACGGTACGCAAAGCTAGCACTGGC
>DAORJC010000166.1:0-7044 GCA_035438885.1 Aquabacterium sp.
GGGCCACCTCGACCGGCTTGGCCACGCGGCCCATGATGGGCGCCAGCACTCCGGTCTCGGCATTGAACTCGAACAGCGACTTGACCAGGTTGGGCTGCACGCCCAGCATGTCGACCAGGAATCCGACCGCACTCAGGTTGGTGGCCAGGCGATCGTGCACACCAGCGGCCGCCGCTGCAGCGAGATCGGCATCGGGCAGTTGCAGGGACTCGACGTCCTGGCGCATGCGCGTGACGGCCTGCGAGGCCACGTCCAGCCCCAGCACACCCATCACGCCCTTCATGGCCCGCAGGTGATCGGCCACCTTGCCCAGCATGGTGGTCTCGGTGGGATGGCGGAAGAAATCGTCAATCGCTTTCTCGCACTCGCTCATGGTCGAGCGCAACTCCTGCACCACGCTGCCCATGGTCTGACGGTCCGAGACCTTGCGGTACAGGGCCTCCATCCAGGTTTCCAGGGGTTCCGGAGGCTCACCCTCACGGACACGGCGCATGCGATCGGCCAGACGCTGCACGCGCTGGCGCTCCTCGGGGTGATCAAACTCACCCTCGTCCAGCGAAGCCTCCAGGTACAACAGGCTGGTAGCCACTTCCATGGCCAGCGCAGGCTGAGGCGCCTGAGCCGACTGCACCGTGGCACCGATGGTGTCGGTCAAGGACTGAGCCAGTGCCTCACCATCGGGGTAGAGGCGGCGTACCGACTCGGCCACCAGTGAAAACTGCTCATTGAGCCCACCCAGGCGAAGCAGTTCGCCGGCCGACACGGCCGACCAGCCATCCTTGGCGGTGGTCACCCGCTTGGCCGCCTGGGTCACCCAGCTGGGGTCAAAACGCCCCAGAGAGGCCTTGGTCAGGTCCACCGGCTGGTGGTGACTGAGCCTGAAGGCCTGACGCAACTGATCCAGCACACTGGATGTATCAGCGCCTGAGGCAGCCGCAGGACTGGCCTGGGCGCAGAAGAACAACAGTTCGTGGGTCAAGCGATCCGACAGCAACGCCTGGCCACGCGCCAGGGTGCGCAGTTGACTGAGCAAGCCCGACAAGACTCGCTTGACGTGCACCGTGATGCTCAGGCGTTGCTCGGCAATGGCCTGCAGGAAACCGCTGGCCAGCACCCAGGTGGCAGCCTCGCGGTGCGCCTGACGCGCCGTCGCGCCTGCAGCCAGATCCGAGCACAAGCCCACCAGTGGTGCCGCCTCGGCCGGTTGACCGCTGCGCAGCAGGGCCAGCAAGGACGTCTCGAACTCCGCCAGCGTGTCCTGGCCCGCTTCGCGAGCCTTGGCGTCGGCGGGAGAGACCAGCGAGACCTCCAACGACACGGCGGGCCATTCCTGAACCCACAGGTCCGAAGGGCGGGCCAGTTCTGCGCCCGACAGCTCGGTCAGCGTCTCGTACTGGGGGAACAGCGCCATGATGGAAATGGGCTTGCCCGCCATGCGTCGACGCATGAAATCCAGCAACGCAAACGAGGTGGACTCGATCGCCTTGACACCCTCCTCGTCAACCGCCTGAGGGCGGTTGACGTAGCGTTGCACCAGCGCCTCGCTGGCTCGCAACACCATGGCCCCACCGGTCAGACCTGCCAACTCCAGGGCACCCACGGCCTGGTGAATCTGCTGACGCGCCGTGCGCAGCACGGCCGGGTCCACCGCATCAACATCGGAAAAGCCGGGCGTGCCCGTTTCCTTGAGGCAGCGCTGCAAGGATTTCTGGGCGGTCTCCAGTGATTTCTTGACTTCCTCGTAGACCCACGCCAGTGCGCTGAGGTCATCCGACATGGGAGAGGCGTTCATGCTGTTGTCCATCACTAGGGCGTCGCAAAAGGTCCGAGAAAGGGGCTTCAGGAGACCCGGAATCGAGCCACCGACTGCTGCAGTTCTTCCGCGGTCTTGGACAATTCACGCACCAGGCCGGCCGTTGATCGGGTGCCGTCACCGGCTTGCTCGGTCACCGCAAAAATGTGCTGGATGTTGGCCACCACCACGTTCGCCTGCTCGGCTTCCTTCAGCGCTTGCGAGGAGATCTCCTCAATCAGTTCGGCCAGTCGACGTGACACACGGTCAATGTCGTTCAGCGCGGTACCTGCCGCGTCGGACAGTCGGGCCCCTTCCACCACCTTCTGCGTGGAGCGCTCCATGGCGCCCACCGCGTCCTGGGTGTCGGTCTGAATGGTGCGCACCAGGGCCGCAATCTGCTTGGTCGCATCGCCGGAGCGTTCAGCCAGACGCTGCACTTCTTCGGCCACCACCGAGAAGCCGCGACCGGCATCACCCGCAGACGCCGCCTGAATGGCAGCGTTCAGAGCCAGCACGTTGGTCTGCTCGGTAATGTCGGAAATCAGTTCGGTGATTTCACCAATCTCCTGCGACGATTCACCCAGGCGCTTGATTCGCTTGGAGGTTTCCTGAATCTGGTCACGGATGGTGTTCATACCGCCGATGGCGTCCTGCACGGCCTTCAGACCGGAGTCAGCCGCTTCCAGCGATTGGCGCGCAACCTCAGCCGATTGCTGGGCTTGGGCCGACACTTCGTTGATTCGACCTGCCATGTTCAGCACGGATTCGCCAGTTTCACGAATCTCGCGCAGTTGCTCGTCAGAGGCCGCCAGCAGTTCGGTCGAGGTGGCTTCCACCTGACCGGTGGTCTCAGTCACCCGAGCCACCGTGGCCTGCACCTGAGCCACCAGGCTGCGCAGTTCTTCCACCGTGAAGTTCACCGAGTCGGCGATCGCGCCCGTGATGTCTTCGGTCACCGTCGCCTGTTGGGTCAAGTCACCTTCAGCGACCATTTGCAGTTCGTTCATCAGTCGCAAAATGGCGGCCTGGTTGGCGTCGTTCACGCGTTTGGCTTCACGCTCCTGGCGTTCGGCCTCCTGGCGCTGGAATTCAGCCACCTGAGCGCGGTGACGTTGCTCGGTCAGGTAGACACGCAGCAGACCGTAACCAGCACCGGACACCATGATCAGAAACAGGACCACCAGAGCCGCGTTCAAGCTGCCCACGCCCGTGCCTTCGGACAGCTGGGTCTGAGCCTGCTCCAGGCCTTTGCGCAGCGGTTCGCTGTCGGTCACGATGCTCACTTGCGCATCACGCGCAGCCACCAGGCCTTGCAGGGTGCCCAGAATGTAGGTCGACTGGGTGCGGACCTGCTCGAACAGCTTGAGCAGCTCGGTCAGCATCTCGCGAATTTCGGGGTCCTTGGTGCCAGGCAACTGCAACTCGCTGTTGCCGTCCTTCAAGCCTTCGGCCAGCTCCTTGAAAGCGTTCAAGTCCTTGCCCAGCAGAAACACCGCCTCGGTCGACACGCCTTCCACCGTCAGGAATTCGTTGGCCGACTTGCCGATCCGCTGCGTCAGCATGACCATCTGGTTCAGGGAGATCAGCTCGGAGTTCGAGACGCCGCCTTTTTCGATCTTGGCGGTGGCAATGCCTTCAGCCAGATCCAGCAGGTCGGACGAGTGACTGTTCACCTCGCGCAAGGACTGACTCACCTTGGTCAGGATGTCCTTTTGCTTCAACACGAAGTTGGCGTTCTTTTCAGCCTTGTCCACCAGGGGCGACAAAGGCTTGAGCACGTCCTGCACCCCACCCGGCGCCTTGGAGATGCTCAGTGCGGTGTCGCCCTGCATCAGGCCACGCACGTTGGACGCCAGAATCTTGGAGGAGTCCGCCACTTCAGGGAAGGCCTGTTGCCCACCCACCAGTGCCTGAGACACCGACTTGGCCAGACGTTGCGACTGCATGAGTGCCTGACCCGTGGCCGCGGCCTGCGTGGCGCGTCGGTCAGCGGCATTCACCGCCAGGAAGGCGCTGATCACGAGACCCAGTGCGCCCACCACCACGGCACCGAACAGCACACGCTGCTGACGCTCCAGCGGCAGATGCCCGATCAAGGGCAAGGCCGAGGTGGGCTCCGGGGGCAGTTGGTCGCCGACCAGGTCGACGTCGTTCTTCATGCGGGCGTCGTTGTAGTCCAGCGGAAACTCCGAAGGCGAAGCCTCCGAAATGATGGAGCCCCCCTCCAGGGTGGAGCTGTTGCCCTGCGTCGGGTTGGATTGCGTGTCCACGCCCTCCCGGGAGCCACCGGACGTGACCTGTACGTCGCCGGCCAGCGCTTCGGGCTGGACCTCGTCTTCGTCTCGAGATTGACCCAACTCTTTGATGCGGCTCAGAAGGCTCATAGCGCAATACTCCAGTAATCGTCAGCTCTGAAGGCGGTCGTCAAGCGGCCACCTTCAGGAAGGCCTCGTCGGAGGCCAGTGCAGCCAGGTTGATCTCATACCAGGGGCGCCCCTTGGCATCGATCATTTCGGCCGTGATGAAATGAGGCCGGGCACCACCGCCCGGGGAGGGATTGATCGACAGATCATCGGGGCGCCGCAGGCCCAGCAATCGATCGATCAGCAGGGCTGCATTGATCTGCAGCCCACTGTTGAAGGCGACCAGTCGGCCCGCATCTCGCAAGGGCGACTCAAAACCCGTCGGGGTCGGCCGAGGCAATCCCACAAAGGAAGCCAGGTCGACCACACCGTGCAACTGCCCGCGCAAATTGGCCACACCCCGGAACCAGGGCAGGCTGTGAGGCACCGACTGAAGC
This sequence comes from Aquabacterium sp., assembly GCA_035438885.1. Lineage (GTDB taxonomy): Bacteria > Pseudomonadota > Gammaproteobacteria > Burkholderiales > Burkholderiaceae_C > Aquabacterium. Next base: position 4,596 of record DAORJC010000166.1, read on the forward strand.
GTCGAGAGCGAGAAAAGCTCGCCGGATTGCTCCAGAGGCAGCAAGAAGCCATGCCCCGCCACCTCGACTGCCAACCAGTTCTTGGTAGGCGCGGTTTCGCGAATCAGTCGCAACCGCTCGGCCAGCCGCTGCTGGAGCTCCCTCAGTGCTTCTTTGTTGGCCATGTCAACCGAAGGCCTTGATCTTGGCCAGCAGTTCGTCCGGGTTCACCGGCTTGACCACGTAATCCTTGGCGCCCTGGCGGATGCCCCAGACGCGGTCGGTTTCCTGGTTCTTGCTGGAGCAGATGATCACCGGCACTTCGGCGAACAAGGGGTCACGCGTGATGGCGCGGGTGAGTTGAAAGCCGTTCTGACCTGGCATCACCACGTCCATGATGATCAGATCAGGACACTCCTCACTCAGGCGCTTGAAAGCGTCCTCGCCATTTTCTGCGGTGCGGACCTGGTAACCACGTTTGGTCAGCAGTTCCGACAACACATGCAACTCCGTCTTGGAATCATCGACCAACAATATTTTCTGGATAGGCATCACTGAACCTCAGGGCATCGCCCGCAAATGTCAAACACCCTCGCCTGACTCTGATGTGCTGCGCGCCGCGTACTGAGCCACGGCCTGCAACAATTGGTCTTTGGTGAATGGTTTGGTCAAATAATCCTGAGAACCGACCATGCGGCCTCGAGCCTTGTCAAACAGGCCATCCTTGGAGGACAGCATGATGACAGGGGTGCCGGCAAATCGCGCATTGCGCTTGATGATGGCGCAGGTCTGATACCCATCGAGTCGAGGCATCAAAATGTCACAGAATATGACATTCGGATCATGATCATTGACCTTGGCCAATGCGTCAAATCCGTCTTCTGCGAGCAGCACCTCATAGCCACCTTGCTTGAGGAAGATTTCGGCACTGCGCCGAATGGTGTTGCTGTCGTCAATGACCAGCACCTTCACTGGCTTGTCAGCCTGTCCCAATTCACTCACGAAGCCGTTCCTCCAAGTGTGTCGCTGTCGCGACAGGCATGGTGCTCACGCACCACCGAGGCCATCACCAGGCAGATGCCAACTCAAGCCTCAGATCTGAACCATCTCGAAATCTTCCTTGCGTGCGCCGCACTCGGGGCATACCCAATTCATGGGTACGTCCTCCCACGGAGTGCCGGCTGGAATGCCCTCTTCCGGCAATCCCACGGACTCATCGTAAATCCAGCCACAGATCAGACACATCCAAGTACGGGCAGCTTTCACGTTTTTTTCAACAGCTTGAATACAATCGAGTCATTGTAGCCACGCAAGCTCCTGCTCCATGCAGGGTTTTTGGGCACAACCTGCCGGATCATCGTGTTGTATCGCCATTGAAACAACGGGCAACACGAAGCCCGGCAGCCGATCACTGGACACCTGGCACCACTGCATGACCCAACTTCAAGACGGATCGACCGCCCTCCACGACGGCGACCCCACGGCTCCCGAACACACCACGCCCGCCTGCGTGATGACGTTCAACGTCAACGACCCCAGTGGGGCTTCGGGCATCGCAGCAGACATTGCCACCATCTCATCCATGGGCGCGCATGCCCTGCCCGTGATCACCGGCATCCTGATTCGGGACACGGCCGAAGTGTTGGACAGCCACGACATTGACCCCGACGTGATCGCCGAACAGGCCCGTGCCGCACTGGAAGACGTGCAGATCAATGCCTGGAAAGTGGGTTTCCTGGGCAGCGCCGAAGGTGTCAGCGCCGTGGCAGAAGTCCTGGCCGACTACGCCGATGTCCCGCTGGTGTCCTACCTGCCCAACCTGACGTGGCTGGATGACGAGCAGCAATCGTCCTACCTGGACGCCTTCAAGGAACTGATCCTGCCGTCGACCACGCTGTTGGTGGGCAACCACAAAACCCTCACCGACTTCCTGCTGCCGGACTGGGAGTCCGAGCGGGCGCCTTCTGCCCGGGAACTGGCAGTCGCAGCCAGCGAGTGCGGCACCCAGTTCGTGCTGGTGACCGGCATTCAGTTGCCCGACCAGTTCATCGACAACGTGCTGGCTTCGCCGCAGGGAGCCCTGGCGGGCGAGCGGTTCGAGCGCTTTGAAGCCACCTTTGTGGGTGCAGGCGATACGCTGTCCTCCGCCCTGGCCGCCATCCTGGCCTCGACCGAAGAGGTCGATGCCGCCGTCTCCGAAGCCCTGAGCTTTCTGGACCAGGCCCTGGATGCGGGCTTCCGCCCGGGCATGGGGCAGATCATCCCCGACCGATTCTTCTGGGCCTTGCCCCCCGATGGCGAGGGCGATGCCGCCGAGCCCGACGAAGGCCCCGCCAGCGCCGAAGACGACCACACGCCCCCCACCAATCCCCGACATGTCCACTAATCAAGCCTTGTTCGAGCGCGCGCAGCGCGTCATCCCTGGTGGCGTCAACTCCCCGGTTCGTGCGTTTCGCGCCGTGGGAGGCAC
>DAORJC010000167.1:0-6976 GCA_035438885.1 Aquabacterium sp.
TGCCCAGGCCAGCGAGGTGCACATCCGCGTGCGGGCCACGCACAGCGACCTCACCTTGCTGGTCAAGGACAACGGCAAGGGCGCGCCCTCAAGCGCCTTTGAGCGGCACGATGCCTATGGCGTCATGGGCATGCGCGAACGCGCGGGCCACCATGGCGGCTGGCTGCAGATCGACAGCCAACCGGGCGGCGGCACACAAATCATCCTGAGCATGCCCATGAGCATGGCCGTGCAGGCGATGAAGACCGAGCGCGCGGCATGAGCGTCCACGCCTTCGCCATCCCTCAAACGCGCATCGTCAAGGTGTTGCTGGTGGACGACCACCTCATCGTGCGCAAGGGCCTGATGCAGGTGCTCAACGATGCCGACGACATCCAGGTCGTGGCCGATGCCGCCGATGGGGTGGCGGCCATGCAGCTCATCCGTCAATGGATGGGCCCGGACGATGGCGGCCCGCACCTGGATGTGGTGATGCTCGACATCGCCATGCCCGGGCGGGATGGCCTGGAAGTGCTCAAGCAGATCAAGGCCGAGTACCCCAAGCTGCCGGTGCTGATGCTCAGCACCTACCCCGACCGGCAGTTTGCGGTGCGCTGCCTGCGCGCGGGCGCGGCGGGCTACCTCAACAAGAGCACCGATCCTGACGACATGATGGCCGCGCTGCGCAAGGCCGCATCGGGCGGGGTGTACCTCACGCCCGGTGTGGCCGAGGTGCTGGCCACCTCCATCAGTGAAGTGGCCGACAAGCCCGTGCACGAGGCCTTGTCGCACCGCGAGAGCCAGGTGTTTCGCATGCTGGCCGAAGGTCAGACGGTGGGGCAGATCGCACTGTCGCTGAACCTGTCCTCCAACACCGTGTCGACGTACCGGGCGCGGGTGCTGGAGAAGACGGGGGTGCGCAATGATGTGGAGCTGGCCTTGTATGCGGTGAGGCAGCAAGTGGTCAGTCTTTAGCTGCAGGTCGGTCATTTTGCATCTTTTTCGCACCAATAGTATGATGATTCGCCCATCCTGCGGAGTCACACCATGTCCACCGTGCGCAAAACCATCACCCTCACCGACCAGCAAGACCATTGGATCAAGGCTCAGATTCAGGCGGGGCATTACACCAACGACAGCGAATACATCCGCGACCTCATCCGCCGTGAGCAGGAGCGCGCAGGCCAGTTGGAGGCCATACGCGCTGCCTTGATTGAAGGCGAAAACAGCGGCACGCCACAGGTTTTCGACGCGCAAGCGTTCAAGCAACGGATGCGGACTGCGCATGGCTGAGCTTCGGCTGACACCGGCAGCGGTGCAGGATCTGGAAGACATTTGGCGTTACACCGTCCAGCGCTGGAGTGTCAGTCAGGCTGAACGTTACATCGATCATTTGACGGCTTGTTTTGAAGCGTTGGCGCAGGCACCGTTGTCCGCGCCGGCCTGTGATCACATCCGCCCAGGCTACCGACGCCAGGTGCTCGAACGCCATGTGGTGTATTTCCGCGCCGGGCAAGACACGGTGACCGTGGTTCGCATCCTGCACGAACGCATGGATGCGGCTCGACATTTGTGAGGCCGATCTCAATGGCTCACATCATCAACAGCGATCTACTGGAGCAAGTCAAGGCTCTGAATGTGAAGCCGTGTCGCATGACTCGGTGTGTCCGGGGCAGGTGAACGGGGTGGGCGGGCGCACGGACCATTCGCGGCGTCCTGACTCGTGAACTACCTGGCTCATGTTGAAGAGGCTATCCGTGGCGCAACGCGGTGGTGCCCCGCGTCAGGAGAGGAGAACGCCCACCCCGTTCACCTGCCCTCGCTCAAACTCACCCCATGAAGCCGCCACTCCTGTAGGGCCAGCCCTACAGACAAATCACAAACCCCGCGATGGCGCCCCCGCGCGCCACTGCCTACATTGGGACGCATGCCGATGAGTACTTCATTGGCGCAGCGATCAGGAGCCCCCGATGTCCAGCAGCCCGTTTGACCCCTACGACGCCGACCGCCCCTTGCGCCTGTCCTGCGCCTGCGGCCAGAACCACAGCCCGGATGAGCACGAACAGGCCCTGAGCCGCGATGCCGCCATCCACACACTGACCGCGCGCAGCGAGACGGCCGAGTTCGAGGCCTATTCGCAGTCCTTCATCGAAGCCAGCCTGGTCAAGGCCCTGTTCCCGCAGGATGCCGTGCGCCGCCGCTTCCTGCGCGCCGTGGGCAAGGGCTCGGCCATGGCCGCGATCTCGAGCGTGCTGCCCGTGGCCAGCCTGCAGGCCATGGCGCAAGAGGCAGCCCCGCTGGAGAAGAAAGAACTCAAGATCGGCTTCATCCCCATCACCTGCGCCACGCCCTTGATCATGGCCCACCCCCTGGGCTTCTACAAAAAGCAGGGGCTGGACGTGAGCGTGGTCAAGACGGCCGGCTGGGCCCTGATCCGCGACAAGATGATCAACAAGGAGTACGACGCCACGCACTTCCTGTCGCCGATGCCGCTGGCGATCAGCATGGGCCTGGGCTCCACGGCCAAACCCATGCACGTGGCCACCATCCAGAACACCAACGGCCAGGCCATCACGCTGGCCATGAAGCACAAGGACAAGCGCAACCCGAAGGACTGGAAGGGCTTCAAGTTCGCCGTGCCTTTCGAATATTCGATGCACAACTTCCTGCTGCGCTACTACGTGGCCGAGCACGGGCTGGACCCCGACCGCGACATCCAGATCCGCGTGGTACCGCCACCCGAGATGGTGGCCAACCTGCGCGCCGGCAACATCGACGGCTACCTGGGCCCCGACCCGTTCAACCAGCGCGCCGTGTTCGAAGAAGTCGGTTTCATCCACATGCTCACCAAGGAGCTGTGGGAGGGCCACCCCTGCTGCGCCTTCGGCACCAGCGGTGAGTTCATCGCGCATAACCCCAACACGTTCGCGGCGCTCTACCGCGCCGTGCTGACGGCTGCGGCGATGGCGCGCCAAGCCAAGAACCGCGAGCTGATCGCCAAGGTCATCTCGCCGCGGGAGTACCTCAACCAGCCAGAAGCCGTGGTGATGCAGGTGCTGACCGGCAAGTTCGCCGATGGCCTGGGCAATGTGCGAAACGTGCCGGACCGTGCGGGCTTCAACCCCATCCCCTGGCAGTCGATGGCGGTGTGGATGCTCACGCAAATGAAGCGCTGGGGCTACGTGAAGGGCGATGTGAACTACAAGCAGATGGCCGAGAAGGTCTTCCTGCTGACCGAGGCCAAGAAGCACATGAAGGCACTGGGCGAGACCGCGCCCGAAGGCGCCTACCCCGGCTTCAAGGTGATGGGCAAGGCGTTCGACCCGATGAAGCCCGAGCCCTACATCAACAGCTTCGCCATCAAGCGCACCTGAGCACCCACCATGAATGCCGTCCAACCCTGGTGGCGCACCGAGCGCTTCAAGGCGAGCTTGCTGTCGCTGCTCATCCTCGGCCTGATCCTGGGCGTGTGGCACCTGGCCACCTTGCCCAAGGCCGCGCCGATGGTCACGCTCACCCCCGAGCAGATCGAGTACCTGACGCTGATGGGCAAGGCCCCGGGGTCGGCCGCCGGCAGTGACAACGCCTCGGGCTTCCCGACGCTGGCGCAGATGGGCCACACCATGGCGCTGCACCTGGCATCGCCCTTCTATGACAACGGCCCCAACGACAAGGGCGTCGGCCTGCAACTGGGCTATTCGCTGGGGCGTGTGAGCCTGGGCTACTTGCTGGCGGCCCTGGTGGCCATCCCGCTGGGATTTGCCATCGGCATGTCGCCCCTGGTGTACCGCGCGCTCGATCCGTTCATCCAAGTGCTCAAACCCATCTCGCCCCTGGCCTGGATGCCGCTGGCGCTCTACACGATCAAGGATTCGGCCATCTCCGGCATCTTCGTGATCTTCATCTGCTCGATCTGGCCGATGCTGATCAACACGGCCTTCGGCGTGGCCAGCGTGCGCCCTGACTGGCTGAACGTGGCGCGCACCTTGGAAGTGTCCGCCTGGCGCAAGGCCTTCGAGGTGATCCTGCCGGCGGCCGCGCCCACCATCCTGACGGGCATGCGCATCAGCATGGGCATTGCCTGGCTGGTGATCGTGGCCGCCGAGATGCTGGTGGGTGGCACGGGCATCGGCTACTTCGTCTGGAACGAGTGGAACAACCTCTCGCTGCCCGATGTGATCTTCGCCATCTTGGTCATCGGCATCGTCGGCATGCTGCTCGATGCCATGTTTGCCCGCCTTCAGAAAGCCGTGACCTATGTCGAATGAAACCCTGGACAGCACACGGCCCTACCTGCAGGTCGAAGGCCTGGGCAAGCGCTACCCCGGCGCCAGCGAGCCCGTGTTCGAGCGCGTCAACTTCCAGGTGCGGCGCGGCGAGTTCGTCTGCATCATCGGCCACTCCGGCTGCGGCAAGACCACCATCCTGAACGCCCTCGCGGGGTTGGAGCACGCCAGCACCGGCCATGTGTTCATGGATGGGCGCGAGGTCAATGCGCCGGGGCTGGAGCGGGGCGTCGTGTTCCAGGGCCATGCGCTGATGCCCTGGCTCACGGTGCGGCAGAACATCGCCTTTGCGGTGCGCTCCAAATGGCCGGACTGGTCGAAGGCGCAGGTCAAAGCGCAGGTGGAGCGTTATGTGCAGATGGTGGGCCTGAGCCCGGCCATCGACAAGAAGCCTTCGCAGTTGTCGGGCGGCATGAAGCAACGCGTGGGCATCGCGCGGGCCTTTGCGATCGAGCCCAAGATGCTGTTGCTCGATGAGCCCTTTGGCGCGCTGGACGCGCTCACACGCGGCACCATCCAGGACGAGTTGTTGCGCATCTGCGCGGCGACACACCAGACCATCTTCATGATCACGCACGATGTCGATGAGGCCATCTTGCTGGCCGACAAGATCCTGCTGATGAGCAACGGGCCTTGTGCACGCATTGCCGAGATCGTGGTCAACACCCTGCCACGCGACCGCACGCGTGCGGGCCTGCACCACGACCCCAGCTACTACCCGCTGCGCAACCACCTGGTTGATTTCCTGGTGGAGCGGGCCAAGGACCTGAGCCATGGCCGCGCCCCCGAGCAGCCACTGGAAGTGCGCCCCGGCTTGCTGGCGGCCGCCTGAGACGGCTGACCCGCAGCAGACCACAAGCCCCGACAGAGGACATCCCCATGAACACGCTGACGCCCCCCCTTGCCGCCACCAGGGCCGCCCCAGTGCCCGAGACCCCGCTGGCGCGCCCGCCCCTGCCGCCTTTCACCGAAGAGACAGCCCGCCTGAAGGTGCAGATGGCCGAAGACGCCTGGAACAGCAAGGACCCTGAGCGCTGCGCGCTGGCCTACACTGAAGACTCCTGGTGGCGCAACCGCAGCGAATTCATCACCGGCCGCGAGGCCATCCAGGCCTTCCTGACGCGCAAGTGGGCCAAGGAGCATGACTACAAGCTCAAGAAGCGCCTGTTCGCCTTCAGCGGCAACCGCATCGCCGTGTGCTTCGAGTATGAGTACCACGACGACGCCGGCCAGTGGTGGCGAGCCTATGGCAACGAGAACTGGACCTTCGACGAGCGCGGCCTGATGGCCCGCCGCGAAGCGTCCATCAACGACATCCCGATCAACGAGACCGACCGACAGTTTGTTTGAAACCCGAGGAGCAGCACATGAATCGCGAAGACGTGACGGACCTGATCATCCAGGCCAAAGTGAAGAAGGGCATCAAGTGGGCCGATGTGGCCACGAAGGTGGGACTGAGCAAAGAGTGGGTGACCGCTGCCTGCCTGGGCCAGATGACGCTGACAGCGCAGCAGGCCGCCGTGATCGGCGACATCTTCGACCTGCCCGAGGATGCGCGCCTGTGGTTGCAGGAAGTGCCCTACAAGGGCTCCCTGCCCACCTCCGTGCCCACCGACCCGCTGATCTACCGCTTCTATGAGCTGATCAGCGTCTATGGCACGACCTTCAAGGCCCTGATCCACGAAGAGTTTGGCGACGGCATCATGAGCGCCATCGACTTCAAGATGGACATGCAGCGTGAGGCCAACCCGGCCGGAGACCGCGTCAGCATCACGATGTCGGGCAAGTTCCTGCCCTACAAGACCTACTGAGCCTCAAGCCGCCCAGTGCTGCTTCATGAACGCCGCCTGGCGCTGCAAGGCCAGCGTGGCACTGGGCATGATGCCGGCGTGGATCTGGAACACGTGCCAGCGCTCCTTGTAGATCTCCAGCTCGACGTGGCGACCCAAGGGCCTGGCCGCGTTCAGCAGCCAGACCGAATCGTCGTGCAGCACCTCATGCTCTCCCACCTGCACCAGCGTGGGCGGCAGCGCGGCCAGATCCACGCGCATGGGATAGGCCAGCGGATGGCCCGGCTGCGGGTGGTACCAGGCAAAGCTCTGGCGCCCCCATTCGATGTTGATCATCGGGTCGATCTGCCGGTTGCGCTTGACGCTTTCGCTGTTGAGCCTGTCGTCAAAGGCCGGTGACATCATCACCAGGCACTTGGGGCCGATCACGCCCTCCATCTCCAGTGCCTTGGTCACCAGCAGCGTCAGCGTGCCGCCGGCAGAATCACCACCCACGGCGATATTCTCAGGCTTGTAGCCCTGTTTGAGCAGGTGCTTGTAGCCCGTGACGGCATCCTCGATCTGGGCCGGAAACGGGTGCTCGGGCACACGGCGGTAGTGGATGGCCAGCACCTCGCACTGGGCCAGCTTGGCCAACCGAGTGGTGATGCTGCGGTGGCTGCGCGGGCTGCCCGTGCAGAACGCACCGCCATGCAGGTACAACATGGCGTGCTTGGGCTTGTCCAGCCCCTGGGGCGTGACGCGCTCGGCCGACATGGGGCCCAGCATGAGCTTCTCGACCCTGACGCCCAGGGCGGGCGGCATGAGCACCGACAGCAGGTGCAGGATGCCGCGCTGCAAGGGCACCGGCGTGGGCGGCTTCATCACCGACTTGAAAAACGCCCGCAAGGCAAAGCGCATGAGCCCCGCCGTCACGCCCTC